>CAZGZL010000016.1:0-28915 GCA_964530595.1 uncultured Prevotellaceae bacterium
GATCGGCGGGTAGAGTACGCTGTGTCAAAATCGGATTGACGGCACAAGGTTTGAAAGGTCCGGTGGGAGCAGTGGAGGTGAATACCACTTCCGAATGTTGATCGCCCGTACCTCCTTCGGCACTCATCAGATAATAGGTGTCGCCGATATGATAGAGATGCGGTCCTTCGATCCAAATGGGATGTTCGTCGGGATGCACCCCTTTATCGACCAACACGGTAGCTTCACCACAGACCCGATCCGTCTTCGGATCAAATTCGCGAATCCAAATGGCACGGTGTCCATCGTATTCCGCCGGGGTTGCGGGAGCATCATTATTCACAATGTAGCAACGCCCATCGGTGTCGAAGAGGAACGAGGGATCAATACCACCCACTTCGGGCAGCGCGATCGGATCAGACCATCCTGCGGCGGGATCGGAACTCTTCACGAAAAAGTTGCCGCCGCAGCCCACTCCTGTGACGATCAAATAGAACGTATCATTGGCAGGATTATATTTAATGTCCGGAGCGTAAATACCCTCCGAGATACGCAGTCCATCTCGCAACGTTAATTGCTCGGGGCGGTTCAAGGCATAACCCAAGGGTTCCCAGTGCACCAAGTCGCGGCTGTGCCAAATCGGAATGCCGGGGTAGTAAACAAAGGAACTGTTGGCCAAATAATAATCATCCCCCTTCCGACAGATGGAGGGGTCGGGAGCACAACCGGAGATGATGGGGTTTAGGTACTGCCGTTCGGCGTCGAAAGGCTGCTCATAGCGGGCATCGTGACCCGTATAAGTGAACGACGTGAACGTAGGTGTGTCATAAACCTGCTGATGGCAGGCACTGAACGATAGGCTAACGCCTGTCCATAGGAGCGTTCCTAATAATGCCGCGTACTTCATATTTGGTATGACTTTAAGGGGAATTATGTTATTTAAGTAATAAACTCCGATTGCTTTTCGGAAACGGAATGCATGGCCCTGCGGCGTTGCTTAGAACTCGTTTCTTGACGCAAATATAAATAATGTATAGAGAGATGCAAGTCATAACGTATCGAATTTGCTTAGATCTTGTATCAAAACCGAAATGTTTTGCAAACTTGGATAGATGCGTTGTAACAAATTATTCGTCATCTTTGCCTCGACGATCTTGACCATGAATCGTTTGACCTCAGATTGACCCTTGCTGAAATTCAAATATACCACGACTATGACTATGCGTACCCTGTTATTACTCCTTTGCACCGCACTTTGTACTACGCTCTTTGCTGACGATGGCTCTTCGCTGTGGTTGGGCTATCCCGACACAGCGCGTCCTGTTGTCGTCCGTATGGATCCGACTTCCCCCACTGCCACGGCAGATTTGGTGCGCTCCGAATTACAACAACACTTCCGCGGTGACACCGTGTGCTGTCGCATCGAACGGAGCGACACTCTTGGCGATGAAGGCTTTCGGCTGATTGCGCGCGACGGCATGGTTACACTCAGCGCTGCCACACCCATCGGATGGCTCTATGGCGCCTACCACCTCCTTAGGTTGCAAGCTACAGGCGCCGATTGCCGTCACCTGTCGGTGACAGAACGCCCTGCCTATCGATTGCGGCTACTCAACCATTGGGACAATCTGGACGGCAGCATTGAACGCGGTTATGCGGGGCATTCCTTGTGGCAGTGGAATGAACTGCCGGAAATACTCTCGCCACGGTATGCCGCCTATGCGCGTGCCAATGCCTCTGTGGGAATCAACGGCACCGTGCTGAACAATGTCAATGCCTCGCCGGAAATGTTGCGCTCCGATCTGCTGCACAAGGTAGCGGCTTTGGCAGATCTGTTTCGTCCCTATGGTATTCGCGTTTATTTGTCGGTCAACTTCGCCTCACCTGCCGTTCTTGGCGGTCTTCCGGACAGTGATCCCGCCCGTCCCGAAGTAGGGCAGTGGTGGCGAGATAAAGCAGCAGAGATCTATCGCTTGATACCCGATTTCGGCGGCTTTTTAGTCAAAGCCAATAGTGAGGGACAACCCGGTCCACTCGACTACGGGCGCACACATGCCGACGGTGCCAATATGCTTGCGCGCGCTTTGAAACCCTATGGCGGCATCGTCATGTGGCGTGCCTTTGTCTATGCTGCTAACGATCCGGATCGCGCCAAGCTCGCCTACGATGAATTTCTCCCGTTAGATGGTCAAATGGATGATAATGTGCTGCTCCAAATCAAAAATGGTCCTATAGACTTTCAACCCCGTGAACCATTCAGCCCCCTGTTCGGCGCGCTGTCTCAGACGCAGGAGATGATCGAATTTCAGATTACCCAAGAGTACCTTGGACAGGGCAATCATTTGGTCTTTTTAGCCCCGCTGTTCCGTGAATGTCTCACCGCCGAGACGGGGCGAGGTACCGTGGCACAAGTCACAGGCGCTGATGCCCATTCCGGTCTTACCGCCATCGCCGGTGTCGCCAACATCGGTTTAGATGCCAACTGGTGCGGGCATGATTTTGCTCAAGCCAACTGGTATGCCTTCGGTCGCTTGGCTTGGCGTCCAACGCTTGCTTCTGAGCAGATCGCTGACGAATGGTTACTCCAGACCTTCACTGCGCTCACTTCGGAACACCGTCGGGCGCTCTCGGAGATGATGTTGCAAAGTCGTGAAGCGGTAGTAGACTACATGATGCCCTTGGGACTGCATCACCTCTTTGCCAACGGTCATCACTATGGTCCGGAACCGTGGTTCCACGACTCGACAATGCGCCGTGACTGGCAACCGCCCTACTACCATCAGGCAGACTCTGTCGGCATTGGCTTCGATCGTACCGTCGCCACGGGGTCAGGCGCTACGGCGCAATATGCCTCTGAGATCGGGGCGCGTTTCGAATCGGTAGAGCAGTGTCCGGAGTCGTTGTTGCTGTGGTTTCACCATCTGAATTGGGACTATCGCCTGTCGGATGGCGCGACCTTGTGGCAGAACCTCTGTCGCTGCTATCAACGAGGCGTCAACACTGTACGCCGTTTTCAAGTGGCGTGGGACGAGATACAACCCGACATTGATTCTGAACGCTTTGAAGCTATTCGCCACAAACTCATCCTCCAAGCACACGATGCCGAGTGGTGGCGAGATGCCTGCTTGCAGTATTTCCAATCGCTGAATGGACGCTCCTTGCCGCCCGATGTGGAGCGCCCTGTCACGAGTCTCGAAGAGCTGCGACAGATCCATCTCCCGATGACGCATCACAACTAAACGTCGACCGAGAAGGGGCGAAAGCCCCCTCGTTGGGGGTGGATGTTACAAAATCCAAATACTTCGTTACCATCCTGCTCTCGCACCGTTCTCGCGGGCTTTACCTTTGCCACGTTCAAAACCTTATACCTATCAATCATGCGACCCATTCACCTCTTAGCATTTATATGCTTACTCTTGTGTTCCTGCCGAACCACCGCCGAACCCGATGTTACATTGAAGGAGGCTGTGGGCAAACACTTCTTGGTCGGCACTGCCCTCAATCGTCGTCAGCTGAACGACACAAATCCTGCCGAGACGGAGCTGATCACGCGAAACTTTGACGCCATCGTTGCCGAAAACTGCATGAAGAGTGAAGTGCTCGCGCCGGAGCCTGGCGTCTACGATTTCTCCGAGGCAGACCGATTTGTCGCTTTCGGCGAGGCACACGGACTCTTGATGACCGGACACTGCTTGATCTGGCACGATCAGTGCCCCAAATGGTTCTTTGTTGACGAGCAGGGCGAGACGGTGAGTCGCGAGGTGCTGATCCAACGGATGCGCACCTACATCACGGATGTGCTGAATCACTTCCGAGGCAAGCTCTTGGGGTGGGATGTGGTCAACGAAGCCATCATGGAAGACGGTTCCTATCGCAACAGTCCTTTCTATAAAATTATCGGTCCGGAATTCATTGATTTGGCATTTCAATTTGCCTACGAAGCCGACTCTACCATTGAGCTATATTATAATGACTACGGCATGACCGATCCCGGACGGCGTGACGGCGTAATCCGCCTGATTCGGCGGCTGAAGGAGGAGGGGTGCCGCATTGATGCTGTGGGAATGCAGTCGCACATCGGTATGGATTTTCCCGACTTACAGAGCTATGAACGCACGATTCGGATGTTTGCGGCTGAAGGGGTTCATGTGATGGCTACGGAGCTCGATATGACAGTGCTTCCGTTGCCCGATCCTCAGTATTACGGAGCCTCGATCACCAAGAAGTTTGCCTACAGCAAGCAGCTAAATCCCTATGCCGAGGGACTGCCTGACAGCCTGTCTACAGCGCAAAACGAACGCTATTTAGAGCTGATGAACCTCTATCTGCGCAATGCGGACGTGATTAGTCGCGTCACCTTCTGGGGCGTCACGGACGATGACTCTTGGAAGAACGATTGGCCGATTCGAGGACGCAAAGACTATCCGTTGGCGATAGACCGTGCAGGAGCGGTCAAACCCTTTGTGCGCAGCCTCTGGCAGCTGCAAAAGCAACATTAAACGAATGAATGTTGCATATCCAAAAGAATATGTATCAAAAAGGCAAAGAAATGTTTCTACAACAGTGCGAAACGATTACAAAACTGACGTAGGACCTCTCGCAAACCGCCTACCTTTGCTGCAACAATTTGGAAACACATTTTGACCTGAAATATTCAGAAAAAACCGATTTCTACTGAAATCTAATTCAAAATCAATAGTCATGGAACAACGATCCTTTCAGACGCGCCGCACGATGCTATTCAGCCTTTTCGGAGCCGCTTTGCTCTCCGTTGGGTCATTTTCGTCGTGCGAGGACTACGACTTGGATGAAAAACTCCCTCCGGGCTTCGGCTCAACGTTGTACTCTTATTTGGACGAAAATAATTACACGGATTTTGCTCGGCTGATCCGTGACTTAGGCTATGAGGAAGCGCTCTCCGGACGCAGCAGTAAGACGATGTTCGTCGCTGACGACGAGGCTTTCGCCCGTTTTTATGCCAACAATAAGTGGGGCGTCCACAGCTACGAGGAACTCTCTACGGCACAGAAAAAGTTGCTGCTCTACTCCGCTATGATCGACAACTCGTTACAGATCATGTCTCTCTCCAGCACTTCGGGTAATTCCGGACTTGTCGAAGGCAACTGTATGCGTCGTTCTACTGCGGCATCGGCTTACGATACGGTGCCGATCATTTATCCCTCGGAAATGCCGGACAACGCTTCCGCTTGGCGCTACTATCGTGAGAACAACAAGCCGATCGTCTGTATGAAGGATATGACTACGGCGCCGGTGGTCTTCTTCGTCGAGAAGTTTTTGACCAAGAACCGCATCACCAACGAGGATGTCGACTTTGTGTTCAACCACACCACCCACCGCGCTTCCGGAGATGCCGGGGTGAACGGTCTCGAAGTGGTCGAATCGAACATTCGCTGTGCCAACGGATTCCTGCATCGGTTGGATGATGTGTTGCTGCCGTTGGACAATATGTCCGAGATTATCCGCACCAAACCCCAGACGCAGATCTACAGCCGCCTCTTGGAGCGCTTTAGTGCACCGTATTACATCGGGCGTGACGCTACGCTGAACTATAACAACACCTATGGCACGCAAGTGGATTCGGTTTTCCAAAAACGCTATTTTGCCTCTCGCTCTGCTGACGGACAAGCTCTTGAGACACTTCCGGACGGCACTGCGGTCAAGGCTACTCTGAAATTCGATCCGGGTTGGAACAGTTTCTTCTCGGACGATCCGAACGCCGCCTCCAACACCATCGCCATGCAGGAAAATATGGGCGTCATGTTGGTGCCTACCGATGCCGCTCTGCAAGACTATTGGGAGAACGGTACGGGCAAGGTACTGCGCGATTATTACGGCTCGTGGGATGCCATACCGGATAATGTCATTGCGAAGCTGATCAACAATAATATGTTGAATTCCTTTATCAATTCCGTGCCGAGCAAGTTTGACGGCATCGTCAATTCGACGCAAGATGCTATGGGCATCACTACGGACGATGTGGATAGCGTCTTCTTGGGTTGCAATGGTGCGATCTATCTAACGAACAAGGTATTCAGTCCTACGGAATACGTATCGGTCTCTTTCCCCGCTTTGATCAATCAGACCATGAATATCTTCTATTGGGCGATCGAGCAGCTGCAATACGGTTCGTATCTCAATTCGTTGGACTCATATTACTCTCTCTTCATCCCGGACAATCAATCCATGTTGACTTATGTCGATCCGGTGTCGTTCGGCGAGACTAAGACCAGAATTTACAAGTTCTACTACAAAGAGGAGGCAGAAACCGAAGAGGAACGTGTTTGGGCATCCTCTTGGGAGTATGACATCGAGTCCGGTGTCGTAGGCGACAGCATTGAGGAGATCACCTATATCGGAACATTGAAAAACCGTCTGCAAGACCTGCTCGACAATCATATTGTAGTCGGCAACATTGAGAGCGGTAAGCATTACTACCGCACGAAGAACGGCGGCGTGGTGCGCGTCACCAATGAGGGAGGTACCATCACCGCCGTCGAAGGGACTTACCAGATGGATCGTGGACGTAAATTGCAGATCCTGCCGGAAGATATTTATGACGAGTCAGAGGAGGGCAACGGCAAGAGCTATATCGTTCGCGATGAACCCGTCATGACAACCAATAAGAGCGTCTTCGACATTTTGGAGGAGCACGATGAGTATTCGGTGTTTAACGACCTTCTTCAGGGTAGTGAATTGCATGAGATGTCTCGTAATAATAGCACGATCGGTAGCAAAAACGGAAATATCAGCGCATTTAATAATTATCACTATACGGTGTATGTGCCGACCAATGAGAGCTTGAATGCTTTGATCGCAAGCGGCGATCTTCCCACGTGGGAGCAGATCGGCGTGCTGGAAAACGATCCGAATGTGTCGGAGGAATATGTCGATAGTCTCTCAACACTGATTAACGAGTTCGTACGTTATCATGTACAGGATAATTCCGTTTATCTCGACATGGATTATTCGACCGATGGCGGTTCGGATGATTTTACGCGCAATTATGAGACTTCTATCATGAATTTGACCACGAACAAGTTCTATACATTGGCGGTACATGTCCAACCTGACAAAATCACGGTTACCGACGCTGTGGGGCATGAACGGCACGTATTAACCGATAATCCGGAGCTGTACAACCTTTCGGCTCGTGAATATCAGTTCTCCGGTAGCTCGCTCTCGACCTCTGCTTTTGCAGTGGTGCACCCCATAGACGGACCGCTCTTCTTCAAGAGCTCGCAGTGTGTGCGGTATGACCGACAGAATTCAAAACAAGCAATCCGATAATCTAAACACAATGGAAAACAAGATATCAAAAGTCCTGTGGACATTGGGCGCAATGGCGATTTCGATGCACGGTGTGCGGGCTCAAGTCGCCGGGGATATTCTCAGCGGTACCGTCGAGGATGATTTAGGCCCGTTGGTAATGGCCAACGTTGTGGAGCTGAACAAGGATAACCGTGTGATGGCACATGGCGTCACCGATATGAATGGCAACTTCTCGATTCAGATCAAAAGCCCCGATGACCGACTGCAAGTGACCTATGTGGGATATTCTCCGCAGATTGTCCCGATTAAAGGTAAAGTTTATCACTTCGTATTGAGCAGCAGCATGGAACTCAAAGAGGTCGTGGTTAACGAGGCTAAAAAGGCGGCAAGCAGCGGCTTGGATGTCCCGATTCGCGAGGTCTCTGTCGCCAGTCAGCGCATCAGCGCCTCCGAGTTCGAGGGCATGGGCGTGACTTCGATTGACGAGGCCTTGCAGGGACGTATCGCCGGATTGGACATCGTGATGAGCAGTGGTAACTTGGGCGCGGGGACTTCTATGCGTTTGCGTGGCGTCTCCTCAATCAACGGTAATACGGAACCCCTTATCGTTGTGGATGGAAATGTTTGGGAGTCAGATTATAATAAGGATTTCGACTTTGCAAACGCAACAGAGGATAAGTTCGCCGAATTGTTAAGCGTGAACCCCGAAGATATCGAGAGCATCGCTGTCTTGAAAGATGCAGCTGCGACCGCCATTTGGGGCTCTCAGGGTGCCAACGGCGTCATTGAGATCAAGACACGCCGCGGTAGCCGTGGTGCGACGAAGGTTTCGTACTCTTATAGAGCCAACATTACCTACCAACCTGAGGGAATCAAGATGATGAATGGCGGTGAATATACAATGTATCTGAAAGAGGCTTATTTTAACCCCAAATTCAGTGATGACGCCGCTAATATACCGGAAATCAATTATCTGCATTCCGATGCTGAGTTTGCCGATTGGCGTATGTATGACAACAACACCGATTGGCGCGACGCCGTGGTGCAGGTGGGTTTGGAACAAAAGCATTATTTAAGCATCACCGGTGGCGGCGAGAAGGCCAATTTCCGTGTTTCAGCAGGCTACGATCATCAGACAGGCTCTGTGATTGAGCAAGCCTTGGATCGCTTTACCACCCGTACAGCTTTGGATTATTTTTTGTCCGACCGAATCAAAATTTCCGCCAATTACAATTTGACATACGTCGACAATCAGAAAAATTATCAAGTGTCCGATTCTTATGGCAACAAGTACGATTTGCTCTCTATTGCCTATAAGAAAATGCCAAATATGTCCATTTATGTGGAAGACGACAACGGTGCCACGAATCAATTTTACCAAATGCCGGAGACAGCCTCTGATGTTTTTAATAACGATCAGAAGTCGTATCTCTATGTCAATCCAGTAGCTTTGGCAAAGGAGGCGAAGAATGAAGAAAAGACGTATAACATTCAACCTGAGTTCATCTTGCAATACGATCTCTTGGGTGTGGATGCCGATCGCAGTCGATTGAAGTACGACGGCAAAATTAACTTCTCAATTTTCAATAAGTACAACGATACGTTCTATCCCTCCAGTCTGGTCTCCGGGAACTGGAGTGACACGCGCAATAACTTGGCTTATTCGGAATCATACAAGAGTTTTGCGGTAACAACGACCCACACACTGACCTATCAGCCCCATTTCTCGAATGAGGATCATAGCTTGATGGCGATGGTGCGCGGACAGCTGACCAGCGGTTCCTCAAAGAGCCAATACACGAGCGTCTACGGTTTGCCGAGCGGCAATATTCAGTCTTCTTCTGCCAACGGTGTAATTGCGTCGGACTTCTCAACCGGTGCAAGCGAATGGCGTAGCCTTTACTTCACAGGCTCTTTGCATTATGCCTACAAAGGACGGTACATCGTCGATCTTTCGTTCCGTCGTGACGGCTCCACTAAGTTCGGCAAAGACAGTCGATGGGGTAATTTCCCCGGCGTCTCTCTGCGTTGGAATCTTTCGGATGAGCCGTGGATGGAACGCTTCGATTGGCTCTCTATGTTAGCGATTCGTCCGGGATGGGGTATCGTAGGTAATCAACCTACAAAGGAAAATCTTTATTATGCAAAGTATTCTTCCGCGGCGTCTTACCTTGGCAATAGTTCGATCTACCAAAACAACATCGCGCTTACTCAACTTAAGTGGGAAGAGAAGGAGAGCTACAATGTCGGCTTCGACTTCGGTTTCTTAGACAACCGCATCACGGCTGACTTAAACCTCTATACGCAGCTGACAACCGATCTCTTGATGTTAGATTACTCAATTCCGGCTTCTTCCGGTTTCTCGAAATTGAGCTACAAGAATGAAGGCAACATGCGAAACAACGGTTGGGAATTTAATATCAATACCAATCGTCTCATTAAGTTCGGTCCGGTCGGATTGGATGTAAATGTGACATTTGCCAACAATAAGAACGAATTGACCAAGATGGACGCTACCATTTTGGAAAGTATCAACGCAGACTTTGATTATTCCAACGGCTCTTATTTGACGCGTGTCCAGCTCAATAATGCCTTTGGTTCAATCTATGGTTTCCGCTACAAGGGCGTTTATCAGTATTCCGACTACTCGGAAGTAGAGGTGCCCGGCGTGAGTGGTCCGAATGCACCCGTAGCACGCAATGCCGAGGGTAATGTGATCTTGGATGAGCATGGTTACACGAAGCCGGTGTACTTCGCCTATGGAACCTCGTCGCAATATGAGTTTAAGGGTGGCGATGCCATCTATGAGGATATAAACCACGATGGAAATATCAACGAGTTGGATATTGTCTATTTGGGCAGCTCGCTCCCGAAAGTGACCGGCGGCTTCGGCTTGAAGTTCACTTGGAAGCGTCTCACTTGGAATAATCAGTTTAATTTCCGCTATGGCAATAAGGTGATCAACAAAGCCCGAATGAATGCGGAAAGTATGTACAATAATAACAACCAATCCAAAGCGGTCAACTGGCGTTGGCGCGTGGAAGGTGACGAGACGGATATTCCTCGCGCCCTCTATCAATACGGTTACAACTGGTTGGGTAGCGACCGATTTGTAGAGGATGGCTCTTTCCTCCGATTGAATTACATGATTCTGTCGTATGCCTTCGAGCCAAAACTCATTAAGCGTTTTGGACTTTCTCAGGCGAGTGTCTATGTCAGCGGAAGCAACGTATTCTGTCTGACCAAGTATTCCGGCGCCGATCCGGAGGTAAATTACGGCGGTTATGGTGTCGTGACAGATAATGCACAGACGCCACGTGCAAAGTCCTATTCCGTCGGTCTTTCCGTTCAATTCTAATGTTGCACTAATTATGAAACTCAAGAATATCACCGCTGCTGCGTGCAGCTTGGTTGCCGCCCTCGGTGGGGTGGCGTGCGATGACTTTCTGGATCTTACTCCGATGAATGAGATCGTCAAGGAGAATTTCTGGACGGAAAAAGCCGATGTTGAGAGCGCCGTCTACGGTTGCTATTCCGGATTGGAGGCAACGGACTGTGTGAAGCGTATGTTCATCTTCGGAGAGTTGCGTTCGGACAACGTGATGCAGGGCAGTTCCACGCCGTGGTCAGATCAGCAAATCTTGAAAGAGAATATCTTGGAGTCAAATGGTTGGCTGACATGGGAGTGTTTCTACCAAGCCATCAACCGTTGTAATATTGTCCTGACGTATGCGCCGGGCGTAGCTGAGATTGACCCGAATTACACCGATTCGGAACTGAAAGCAACGATTGCCGAAGTGACGGCGTTGCGTGCTCTGTGCTATTTCTACTTGATTCGCACCTATCGCGATGTGCCGTATGTCACTAAGCCTTCTGCGGACGATAGCAACGTAGAGGAGGACTACCGTGTAGCGCCTACACCGTTCAAGACGATTCTCGCCAATCTGATCAATGATTTGGAGGCAGTCAAGGGGGATGCCATCAAGCTCTATCCTGAAGACACCAACAAAACGGGCGATGCTGCAAATACCAGTCGCGTGACGACCTGCATGATCTATGCGCTCTTGGCAGACCTTTATTTGTGGGACGAACAGTATGAGCGTTCCGCTTATTATTGCGACCTCGTGTTAGACTACAAAATGGAACGCTACGAGGATTTGTTGAATGATGGTAAGGCGGATTATCTCTTCCTTTTCCGCGATAAGTATCCGCTCTACATGGAGCAGCCTATCGGAACCACGGCAGGCTATGCCTACAATCAAATCTTCGGTACAGGCAATTCTTTCGAGAGTATCTTTGAATTGTACTATCTGAACAATCAGTCTGTGACCAACAGCTTAGTGAGCGATTATTTTGGCTCTTCGTCGCAGGCGCAGGGCTACGTAGTCGGCGCCGATCAATTAGCGACAGAGGTATATACGGGGAACAACACGCTGTTTCAGCCGACAGACTGCCGCGTCGCAGAGGGCTGGCAAGATCGCGGCAATTTCCATGCCATCCGCAAATATGTCAGCTCAAGCATTTCGTTTACCCCTTCCAAGAATAATCAGGCGCCCACGGTGTCGCACACCATCCGTTCCACAAATTACGCGAATTGGATCGTTTACCGCCTGACAGATATCTTGTTGATCAAGGCCGAAGCCGATGTGGAGTTAGGAAACTTGGATGAAGCCTTCCAGTTGGTATCGACT
This sequence comes from uncultured Prevotellaceae bacterium, assembly GCA_964530595.1. GTDB lineage: Bacteria > Bacteroidota > Bacteroidia > Bacteroidales > UBA3663 > Liminaster. The sequence continues at coordinate 11,961 of CAZGZL010000016.1, forward strand.
GTCTATAATCGTGCGAATAACTTCACAACGGCAAGCGCCGACTCGTTGAACGCTGCGGACTATGCTACGCAGTCGCTGATGCGCGACTTGGTGTTCAATGAGCGTCGTCGTGAATTACTCTTTGAAGGGAAACGTTGGTTTGACCTCGTGCGCCTCTCTTTGCGTCTCGGTGACAACACCAAGCTGATTGAAGCCGTAACGACCAAGCAAAAAGAGAACGTCAGTGCGATTAAGATCAAACTACATTCCGAAGACGCCCTTTTCTTCCCGTATGCAAAACGCGAGTTGGATGTCAACCCGCATTTGCAGCAAAATCCGGCTTATATTACCAATGAAACCTCGTCTAAATAAAACTTCGATATGAGAAACAATAGCCTACTACTAAAACCTTTCCGAAAGGGAGTGCGCAAAGCGATCGCGTGGTTGGGACTCTGTGTGATGGGACTTTGGCTTCCCACTGCTTGTACGGACGATCCGACCGCAGACAGCTATTACACCTTCACGGGTGAGATGGTAACAGACTTCTTGGAGAACCGCAGCGAGACGTATAGCGAGTTTATCGACGTTTTGCAGCGTGCCAAAATGTGGGATCTGCTCTCAACCTACGGCGAGTTTACTTGTTTCGCCCCGACCAACGATGCAATGGATATTTATCTATCTTCGCTCGGGCTTCATTCCGTCTCGCAGTTGCCGGACGCCGAATGTGACACTTTGGCATGGTCTCATTTGGTCAAGAGTGCCTATTTCACAACCGACTTGTCCGAAGGCTCTTTGCCGACCACGAACATGAACGGGCGATACTTGACCCTCTCTTGTGATACGAGCGCAGAGAATAACGGCAACATCATCTATAAGATCAACTCTACCGCTGAATTGATTGCTCGCGACGACTCAGTAGAAAATGGCGTGGTGCATACCTTGAACCGAGTCATTTCGGCGAGCAACGTTTTCCTGCCGGAGGTGATGGCGGGCGATTCTACCATCTCGCTCTTCGTTCAGGCGTTGGAAGCCACGCATTTGTCCGATTCTCTTGTAGCGTACATTGACAGCCGTTATTCTATCAGCGTAGACTCGTCGACGGTGGTTTCAACAGGATCTCACCATCGTATCTTTGGCGGCAATAATGTCTTTTGGAAATATCCGGAACAGCGCAAGTTTATGTTTACGGTTTTTGTTGAGCCGGACTCAATCTACCACGCAGCTGGTATTTATACGCTTGAAGACTTGCAGCGCTATGCCAAATCGGTCTATGACGACACGTATCCGTCTGACAAAGATTTATACGATAACGACTTGACCAACAGACGCAACCCGCTGAATCGTTTTGTGGCGTATCACATCTTGGATCGTTATGCCGGATATAGCGATCTGACGGTGAGCGATCAGCCGTATGCCACGAAAAAGAATTTCCAAACCAATTTGCAGGACGTAATGGAGTTCTACGAGACTATGTGCCCCTATACGATCATGCAAGTCTGCGATGCTGCCGGCGATAAGTGGGTGAATCGTCGCGGCTTGGGGGCGCTCTACAAAGTGCGTGGTTCGCGCATCCTCGCTCCGTCGGAGATTCCCAACAGCACTGATGCACTCAATGGCGTGTATCATTACATCGACGAGATTTTGACTTACAATAAGGCAAAAACAATCGATCAGGTACTTAATATTCGTATGCGCATTGATGCGACGACCCTTTCGCCTGACTTTATGAACGCCGGCGCGCGCAATATTGATCCGAGCGCTTACGATGTCTCCTACCTGATGACCGGCTTTAAGCCGGGCTTCACGAAGAACTTCATCTTCAGCACCGAGACATTCTTCGGCGTGCACAACCGTTTCTGGTGTAATAGTTACGAAAATGATATGTGTGCTTGTCTTGACAACTTCGATATCAAATTCCGTATTCCTCCGGTGCCCGGTGGACAGACTTACGAAGTTCGATTGGGTTATGTGTGCGGAACCAACCGTACCGTGGTGCAAATCTATTTCGACAAGGATCTGACGGCTGATATTCCTACGGGCATCCCTGTGGATTTGCGTAATTACGGTAATAGCTACGGATGGGTGTCTGATGCCGACTTAGGCACTGAAGACGAGATCGAAGCCAATGATAAGGCGTTGCGCAATCAGGGATTCATGAAGGCGTACGATTCTTTCTTGTTCCCCGATGGGACAAGCCCGCGCGACGCGATGCAGTGTCTGCGACGCATTCTCGTAACCCAATATTTGGAGGAGGAGCACGATTACTACATTCGCTTACGCCAAGTCTTGGATAACAATGCGGAAATGTCGCTCGACTACATAGAACTCTGTCCCAAGAGCGTTTATGATGGCGTTGTGGCAGAAGATCGACATTAACCCTCCTGTTTCATCAGTTAAAACGTATGATTTATATGAAAGCTCAATTATATCTTACTTCGGCGTTGTTCTTGACCGCCTTGACCATCGGCGCCACAGCTTGTCAAGACGATTGGGACGATCACTATTCCGACGGCTCGGATACGCAACGCGGTTCAGCTACGTTGTATCAGCTCATAGCGGAGCGTTCGGAATTGAGCGATTTCCGCGAAGTGCTTGATTCTGTCCGCCTCTTCAGCAATCATCATGTGACGGCTTTGCATTATTCGGAGCTGTTGGACGGCGATCAGTTCTATACGGTGTTTGCCCCTGTCAATGGGTCGTTCAATAAAGATTCGTTGTTGCAGCTCTGCGCCTCTACCCAAGGCGACTCTTTGATCGAGCAACACTTCATCAAGAACCATGTGGCTCGCTATCGCCATCAGGGAGCACAAGCGGACGCCGAAATTATTACGATGCTCAACCGTAAGACCCTTTCGTGGGAAAATGCGCTCTTGGAGGGCGTGGAGGCAAAAGAATTCGACGTTGCCGGAAAGAATGGTATTCTGCACGTGGTCAGCTCAGCCATAGACTATTACTACAACATTTACGAAGGTCTCTTTTCGTTGGATCGTTATCTGCACGTGGGGGATTTTTTGAAATCCTACCAAACAGAAGAATTCGATGAGAGTAGTAGTTTGGCAACCGGCGTTGTGGACGGAAAGACCGTCTATATCGACTCCGTCTTCATTGATCATAATCTGCTGTTGGATCGCTACGGCTATATTGATTCGGAAGACAGTACTTACTGGATGTTCGTACCCTCTCGCGTAGTTTGGGATTCCCTCTATGCTGAAGCTGAAAATTACTTTAATTACGGCGTCATCAACAAAGCGGACTCTATCCATAACTATTGGTCGCATTACGCGCTGTTGCAGAATATGGTCTTCAATCCCAAGGCGCAGCCTTCGGCACTCTCGGATTCCATTCTTTCGACAGTCTATTCCAAGCAGACGCCGGAATACAACGTCTGCTATGCTCCGTATGCCGAGGGTGGGCTCTTCTCTTACGTTGCCGACTCGATGACGTGTAGCAATGGTGTCATCTATAATCTTTCGTCATGGCCGTTCGACAAAACGCAGACTTATTTCCGCCCGATTAAGGCAGAGGGTGAGGGGCGTATCTACGAAGACTATGAAGCCGCCAACAAGACGTTGCGTATTGAGCGACGTAGCATTTCTGCCGATTCGGTGTCGGGTGGCTATGTTTCGATCACTCCGCAGACGGTCTACGACAGCTATTACGTCACTTACGAAATCCCGTCGGTGCTTTCCGGTTGTTACGATGTCTGCATCGTCATTTTGCCCAAAACGGTCTATAATGCAGCATATAGCCCCGAAACGGACAAGAAACAGTTCCGCTCTAACAAATTTACAGCGGAGATCACCTATTCGGGCACAGATGGGCAGGAATATACGGTGTCGAGCGGCAATAAATATCTTTGGGACGAAAGTAGTCCGGGACGTTATGTTCGCAGCTCCGCCGCTGATGCAACGTTCCTGTTCGACTGTAATTTCAATTCGTCAACCGCTTCGACGCGTGCTTTCACCAACGATCCTTATCGCGTGGACACCATTAAGCTTGCTACAATCCAATTCCCGACGTGCAATTACGATCAGCAAAAGGTGACGACGCGCGTTAAGATCATCAATAACATACGTTCCAATCAGACGCAGCAATATAATGCAGAGATGTTCATTGACTGCTTCTATTTGAAACCTCATACGGACGACAAATAACAAAGATGCGATGAAAAATACAAGTTTCTCCCTCAGAATGAAAACCTTGCTCCTCGTCGGAGGGGTGTGCCTCCCCATGGTCCGATTGCAGGAGGCAAAGGCAGCCGCCAACCCGGAGGAATCCACCGCAAAGGCAAAGGAAACACAGACAGCCAATGTCGTAGTGCGGGGCGTCGTGCGTGACGCTGCAACACGAGAGGCCATGCCGGGCGTCGCGGTCTTTCCCTACGGGGACAAAAAACACAGTGCCATGACGGGCGAGGACGGAAGTTATACGCTGAACTGTCCCCGCGGAACGGCGATGCTGGTTTTCGAATGTGTCGGCTATAACCGAATGCAGCAACCCGTCGGGGCGGTGACAGATTCCGTACAGACGGTAGATGCGGCACTATATACCTCTAATTTTTCGGCTGATTATGCGGCAAGAGAGTCGTCGGCACAGTCTGTGGCAGCGGTCATCGACAACCGCACTGCGGACATCAGTGTCGACGATCAGATCGGAGCCTCCTTAGGGGGACAGATCCGAAGCATACTCCGTTCCGGAGCTCCCGGCGTGGGTGCCTATATGTTGTTGGGTGGAATCAATTCCCTCAACGCCAACGCCCAACCGTTGATTGTTTTGGATGGCGTCATCATGGATATGCAATACGGGCGCTCCTCCATACACGACGGCTTTTTCAATAATATCTTAGCCAATGTCAGTGTCGAAGATATCGACAAGGTGACGGTATTGCGCAACGGGACAGCCCTCTATGGTGCTAAAGGAGCCAATGGAGTGATTCTGATCGACACAAAGCGTAGCTCAAGCATGGCAACCCAAATTGACGTATCCATTGCGGGACGCTACGAGACTCTGCCGACGTTGCCGGACATGATGAATGCTTCCGGATATCGCGGTTACGTCTCTGAACTCTTGGGTACCACCGGAACAAAGATGACAGAATTCAAATTCCTGCGCGAGGAGCCGGACTATTACTATTACAAGATGTATCACAACAATACCGATTGGAGTGACCTTGTTTATGACGAAGCCTTCACGCAGAACTACAGCATCAATGTTCAGGGTGGTGACGACGTGGCTAAGTATAATCTGTCGGTGGGCTATGCTCAAGCCGATGCAACGCTGAAGAACAACGACTTCTCGCGCTTCAACCTGCGCTTGAATAGTGACGTGCGGTTGTCCGATCGTCTCAACGTCCGTTTGGATGCGTCGTACAGCGACGTCAACCGAGACTTGCGCGATGATGGTATCGCAGCAGATGTTTCCGATCGCACCATCACTTCGCCGGGATTCTTGAGCTTGGTGAAAGCTCCCTTCCTCAATCCTTATGCTTTCGACACGCAGGGTAACATATCGAGCTTTTTGGCAGATGCCGACGACTATTTGAATGAAGTCTTGGACAGCGAAGCCTCTTTAGCTAATCCACTCAGCTTGCTCCGGAATGGCGAGGCGGATAACAAAAATAGCTTCGGCAACCGTCTGATTTCGTTGGGAATAGCGCCGGAGTATCAGTTTAACAAAGGTTTCAAACTGTCCGAGCATTTTAGCTTCTTGATGCTCAACACGGACGAGAACTATTACCTGCCTCTGACCGGTGTGCCGAGGTTCGAAGTTGGAGAGATGGGGTGGGTGAACAATATGGTCAGCGCCATGTCTTCCCATCAATATTTGACGACCAGCGACACGCGCCTCGAATGGGAACAACGTTTTGGTCTCTCTGACGTGCACCTCACGGGCGGATTCCGTTATAACCTCTCCAATTATGCGCTGAATAGTATGCAGGGCTATAATTCCGGCAACGACAAGAGTCCGAATATGTCATCCAGTTTGAGCTACAAAACCACCGCGGGAGAGAGCGAAAAGATCACGACGTTGACTTATTATCTGTTGGGCGACTACAATTACGCTGGAAAATACTTCTTCAGCGCCGGAACGAGTATAGAAGCCTCTTCGCGCTTCGGAAGCGATGTTTCGGACGGTTTCAAGATGGCGGGCGTCGTCTGGGGCTTGTTTCCCTCTGTCAACGCCGCTTGGATTATGTCCAACGAGCCGTGGTTCCGCCGCAACCGTTGGGTGAACTATCTCAAGCTGAATGTGGGCTTTGACAAGACTGGAAATGACGACATCGACGTGTCGGCGTCGCGCACTTACTTCCAAGCGTCACTTTTGTTGAATGCGTTGGACGGCGTGACTGTCGGAAACATCGGCAATACCTCATTGCAATGGGAAACCACTCGTCGCCTTTCTGCCGGCGTAGATGCTACATTCTTCGATCAGCGTCTTTCGCTCTCCGGTCATTACTTCAAGAGTTGGACGTCGGACTTGCTCAGTGAGGAAGACATCGCTTACGTCACCGGGTTGGATCAAAGTTGGTGTAATGTTGGCGCACTCGAAAATCAGGGATTCGACCTCACGCTTAACGTCAAAGCGCTCAATCGGCGCGACTGGAAATTGGAGGTAGGCGCCAGTGTGGGACATTATAAGAATGAAGTCACCGAATTGCCCAACAGCGGTCGTTCGCTGACCACCACGCTTTATGGCGCTACGGTATTAACCCAAATCGGTTCGCCGGTCGGACTCTTTTATGGTTACAAGACCGATGGCGTGTACAGCACCACCGAGGAGGCACGTGCCGACGGCTATTATCAAGTGACAGAGACCGGAACTCGCCAATATTTCAGTGCCGGGGATGTGCGCTTTGTCAATGCGTCGGACGACAGCAAAGAGATCAACGATAAAGACCGCGTAGTGATCGGCGATCCTAATCCGGACCTCTACGGCAACATTTATGCGCATCTCAAATACAAGCAATGGGGGCTGAACATGGCTTTCAACTATTGTTTGGGCAACGATGTGTTCAACTATCAGCGTTCCATCTTGGAGGGTGGCAACTACTTCTACAACCAGACTACAGCCATGCAAAGACGCTGGACGGGAGAGGGGCAAGTGACGGACATTCCGAAAATCACCTACGAGGATCCTATGGGCAATGCGCGCTTCTCGGATCGTTGGATTGAAGACGGCTCCTATATGCGTCTCAAAAATGTAACTTTGAGCTACGATTGGAATATCGGCGCAAATTACATCCAAGGAATCACGTTCTGGGTAGCTGCCAACAACCTCTTTACACTGACCAAGTATTTAGGCAGCGATCCTGAGTCGTCAGCCGGCAACAGCGTCTTGTGTCAGGGCATCGACCGCGGCCTTTTGGCTTCGGGGCGTAGCTTCTCATTGGGTCTAAAGATCAACCTCTAATTAACGATGACAACAATGAAAAAGAATCTTATATACCTCTCCTTAATGTTGGGCGCCATGAGCGGCGCTACATGGTTGAGCTCTTGCGAGGATATGCTTGATCCGGAGTCGGATTTGGTGATGACGACGGACGGGAATCGGCTTTCTACGGTCAACGACACGCTTTATTCGGTAATGGGAATCGTTCACCTCATGCAGCAAGTGGCTGACCGCACGAACCTGTTGGGCGAAGTCCGAGGCGATCTTTCGGTCGTTACCGAAGATGCTACCACGGCATTGCGCGAGATTGCAGAATTTACAGCCGATGCCGAAAATTCATACAATAGGCCACAGGATTATTATGCCATCGTCAACAACTGTAATTACTTTTTAGCCACCGCAGATACCTCGCTGATGCTGCGCGGACGCAAGGTCTTCGAACGGGAATATGCCGCTGTTAAGACGTTCCGAGCATGGGCTTACTTGCAGTTGACACTCAATTATGGCTCTGTCCCATTCTACACCCAGTTTATCGGTACCAAAGAGGAGGGGGATGCCGTAATGCAACAGCCCAAGCGCGACTTGGCGTACATTTGCAATTATCTGATTGACGATCTCCGTCCCTATGTAGATGTCTTGCCGTTGAGCTACGGTAGCGTCGGTAATTTCTCCTCGTCTGCCAAATTCTTTATTCCCGTTCGGGTTATGCTCGGCGATCTCTGCTTGTGGGCTGGGCGCTATTCCGAAGCGGCTGAATTTTACCACAGCTATCTGAATGACACGGACAATCCCCGTCCGATCACCACCTCACATACCGTCTATTGGGTGGCTGATCTGCCGGCGACACGCATTGTGGATGGGTATGCCGCTACGAATATTTCGAACTCCGAGGTGTTGACCTACATTCCGATGGAGAGTTCCGCCTTCGAAGGTACTGTATCGAAGCTGCAAGAGTTATATTGCTCCACCACAGACAATGACTATTATTTCCAAGTGACCAAATCGCAAGCCTTGGTAGATCTTAGCTATGAACAAGATTATGAGTATGTATACACCGAAAACAACCACCGCGACACCATTTGTCTACGCGATTCCTCGTGGGTAGAAAAATATCGTCACGGAGATCTGCGTCTCTATGCTAATTTGGTCGAACGGAACGAGCACAACTCCAGTTCCTCAACTATATCGGAAAACTATCAATCCATAGACAAGCACAACACACCGACGCGCGTCATCCTCTACCGTTTGGCACAAGTCTACCTGCGTTACGCCGAAGCACTCAACCGAGCCGGCTATCCCTCTGCGGCATTCGCCATCTTGAAGTACGGATTGTGTTCCGACAACATCGAGCGCTATGTTGATGCTCGTGATCGTGCCAACGCGGGCGACCTGATCTCCTTCAACCAATATTCGTTCACCCGCAACAATGTGATCGGTATCCATGCTCGTGGATGCGGCGATGTCGATGCCAACAAGGATTACGTCCTGCCGCAACCTGCCGATTCGTTGGCGACGTATGCCGACACCGTACAGTATCAGATCCCGTTGGTCGAGGAGATGATTCTCACCGAAAGTGCGTTGGAAAGCGCCTTCGAAGGGGTGCGCTTCTACGATCTGATGCGCATCGCACTGCGTCGTGGCGATCCGGACTTCTTAGCGCGGCGCATCGCACAGCGTAACGGTACAGGGGCGGAGGACGCAGCGCTCCGCGCACGATTGCAGAACACGACAAACTGGTATTTGCCACTACCGGAGTAAAGATGTTTCAAAATTGATAGATTGCGACACATAGTTGTACTTTGGTCGACCATGTGTCGCATTATCTTTGCCTCGGTTTTCCAGATAGAAACACCACACTAAAACTAAACCAATCTATAAAAAATTATTGTATCACTTAAATCCTAATGTTATGAAGCAAGTTCTTACTTCTTTGGCATGGATGGGAACCGCATTGCTCCTAAATGCACAGACTCAGATCCTGAATTATGGATTTGAAGCCTCGGATCAGCTTCCCGGAGTGGTTGACACCGTCAACCTGTATCAGGCGTGGAAAGACGCCGGAGGAACCTTCTCCTATCAAGGAACACCTGCCTACGAAGGCGAATATGCCTTCAGTTTCAACTCGCCTTCCGGTACCGGGGCTGCAGGAGGAGCGTGGGAGCGTGTTCTTCGCTTTACCAATCTGCCGTTGCAGGAGAACACATCGTATCGTGTGTCATTCTATGCTCAAGCTACCGACGACGCCCAGATGGGGGTAGCCATCATGCGCGGAGAGCTGGAGGCAGATATGCCTTTGGTCTGCGCACCCACTACCGAGGACGGTAGCGCCGTTCAGCAGAAGACAACCCTCACCGGATTCTCTAATGGACAATATTTGCGCAAAACTGCCGTTTTCTGGTCTCCCTCTTTGGCGGTTCAGCAGGAACGCTATAACGAGGTGAAGTCCACAGGCACCTTGCCCGACGGTGTATTTCTGCGCCTCTCATTCCTCACAGAGGGCAGCTACCTCATTGATAATGTCGTGGTCGAAGAGGCTTCGATCGCCGGAGCTACCTTCAACGGCGATGCTATCTTGATTGACTTCGGCTATCCCACCAACGGCGCCGAATTGGCTGCTAAAGCGGGTGGCACAGCGGTCGTAAGTAGCGATGCCTTCAAGGTGACGGTAGACGGCGAGATTGTAACTCCCGAAACTGTCGAAATCAAGAAAGATGGCTCGCTCTGTATCTTCCTCAACGAAGATGTCTATCTGACAGACGAGTCGAAGGTAACAGTCTCTTATGATGGCTCTATCAGCGACTTGGTATATTCTACAACCGTTGCGCCTGAATCTTGGACGAATCCGAATCGCACCGTTTTACCCTTTACGGACGAAGTCGCCTACTTTGACGGCTTGTTGGATGTGGTTTCCGTGGCTTTCGAAGAGGCTGAGTTCGTGAGCGCAGAACCGGAGGATGGTTCTTTCGAATTGTCGGAAGATATCAACGAATTTACATTCACATATAACAAGGAGATTTACACCTCTAATGCTCCTGAAGGAGACGCTACCGCCGTATTGACCAACGCACTCGGTTTCTCCGAAGCATTAGCCATCAAGCCCGGTCAGCCGGAAATTTCCAAGTCGATCACCTTTGTTCGTACCGGCACCGATCCTTTGGTGAAGGCAGAGTACACGATCACTGTCAATAACATCAGCAATGCCAAGGGCGTCGCTAAGGAAGACGGCGGTTCCGTCTCGTTCGAGGTGGGCAAGGTGACCGTTTCCTCTACGACCTATACCGAACTGCTGTCCGTCAACTTTGATGCAGATGGCGGCGGTGTCATTCCTACTGGTTGGACTGTCAACAACGAGGGCGAAGAACGTGCTTCAGGAAGTAGCCAAGGTACCGGTCCGCGCACCTTTACATTCCCCGCCGGTGGCGATGTCACAACGGCGCTCTATTTGCGTGCCAAGTGGCCCGAAGGACAAGAGGCTCCGAACGAGGGTTCTGCTCTCTATGGCGACCTTGAGGGTTACGAACTGATAATTCCTGCCGGTCAGGTTCAGCTCACAGTTCCCGCATTCATGTGGAAAAATTCAGGCTCAATCGGCATTGAAGTCAAGAAATATGAAGAAGGAAAATCTTATGCTGAGTCTGAAACGGTAGCGAGCACGACGGCGCTCCTCTCTAACAACGCCGCTGGTGACAATACGCAGCCCATCGCTGCCGATAAGCCTTATGTGCGCTTTACCTCCGACGGTGGTCGTTATTTGCTCAAAGTCTCTGTAATCAATGAGACAATTAACAACAACTGGATCGAAATCATGTTTGGCGGCTTCACTGTCTACTCTTATGTCGAAACTGTGGGCGAAAGCAGCGACGCAAGGACACTCTTCGAGGAGACCTTCGCATCAACTGCAGACAACTATACTCCCGCAGCCGGAACAGGGTGGGAGATCTACGACGAAAATGTATTGCTCAATAAGGGACAATCTTACAGCGGCGCAGGTTCTCGTATCTTCAAAACGTCGGCTACCAACCTCCCAGGTGCTTATTATAGCCGTGTGATGACGGGCGATGGATCTACCTACTATGCTATCTATGGTAACGGCGGCGAAGGTGAGCCGACGTTGACTTTGGAACAAGGAAAGACGCAGATCACTTACTACGGTGCTAACTGGAAGTCTAATTTGCAGATGTGCCACTTCTTAATCTTAAATGAGAATGATGAAGTAGTGTATAGCCGCGAAGATACCCTTACTGCCAACCTCAATAGCAATAAGAGCACTGTGGTAGATGCCAATAAGATCCAATTCAACTATGTTGTTCCGGAAACCGGTACTTATAAGTTGAAATATTGGTTCTCTTCGGAGGCTATGGTGGGTAACATCTCGATCAAGACGGTCGGCTCACAAGCTGTCTATTACAAGAACCTCTTGAAGGAGGCGCTTGATGCTGCTATTGCTGAACAAGAACATTCGGCTGAAGAGATCTATGCCGGTGCAACCTACACCGCACTTTCGGCTGCGATCGTCGCATACACCGATCCCGATTTCCATACGCCGACCGCTTACAAGGCTGCCATCGCTGAATTGGAGTCATTGACCAAGGCTATGGCTACCCGTCGTACAAATGTCGCTGTTTACCAAGGTAACTTGGAGGCAGCCGCTGCCGCACTCTCTGCTGCCGATGCTACTAAGTATGCGCGCTTGGAGGCTTACACTACGTTGAATGACGTCTATAGTAGCTACGTCACAATCAATTCCGCTGACCTCGACGACGAAATGTTGATTGCTGCTAACGAGGCTTTGACCGCAAGCACAGCATTACTCAACAATATGATGAACGAATGTGTCGACCTGCTCACAGCTCAGTTGGCACAGGCTGCAGCACAGATTGTTGCCCTCGACGCTACCCAAGATACCGATGAAAATGTGATCGCCGCAGGTGACGCCCTCACAGATGATCAGGAACTCATGCGTCAGCTGAAACTCAAACTGACCGCTACGATCTATCAGGCGTGTGCTGCAGGTAATCCGTTTGAGGTCTACAATGAAGAGTATCAGCAGACTCTCGCCGATAGTCTCGACCTGACGTGCATGATTCAGAACGCAGATCTCTACACGACGTCGCTCGTTCGTGACAATATCACCGAAACGGAGAACCTCTTCCCCGGTTGGACAGTGACTCGCTACACGGATCCTGCGGTCGGCGTAGGTTTTAGTTGGAATACCTTCAACGGTAGTGCTTCTCACCCCATCACCGACGCATACTTGGTGGCAAGTTGGGGTCCGATCGTAGATCTGACGCAAACATTGGAAATTGTACCTGTCGGCGTTTATTCGATCAGCGCAGGCACCGAAGATAGCGGCGACCGCGTAAGCACCGCCGATTCTGCCTTTGTCCGCAGTACATTCCGCTACGAGATGGAGAGCAAGAGCGATACCATGCTCTTTAATAATTCAGATCGCGGAACCTACTATGATCTTTCACGTGCAATATTCGCAAACGTTCCTGTTCCGGCTGTCGGCGAGGAAGTTTATGGCTCTATCACTTATGGAGCTAACATCCGCACGTACCAATCTATCTGCGTCATTGATGCCTTCAAGCTCCACATGACCGGTAAGCTCGATAGCTTCGATTATGCAAGTGCCGCAGCTAAGGTATTGGACGAATACGCCGCAGGCATCAGTCAGGCCTATATGCCGACCGAGGCGCCGCAGTCTGTACGCTACTATAACCTCTCCGGCGCAGTCATCGCGCAACCCGCAGGAATCTGCGTTAAGATAGAGCGCTATACTAATGGATATGTTGTTGTTAAGAAGATTGTTGTTAAGTGATTTAAGCGCTTTTGAGAGCCGAGTCTGATGCAGGTTTGCAACGGACGGCTCAACCGAGTGGCTCGTAAACGTGAGTTTGCGAGCCACTGATTTTTATGGCATAGAGCCTGTTTTGTATCAAAACTGATAACATCGGGTGCAAAGTTATAGTGCGCACAGCAGGAGAGGGGCTACCTTTGTCCACGCAATCACAGGTGAATTATCTCTATATGTTCTTATGAAAAAACTACATATGTTCCTATGAAAAAACTACGCTTCCTAACGCTCCTATTGTTTGCGTTGCCGACCTTGTCCGGCATTGCAGCCGATCGCTTCGTAAGTTTTACCGGCGCTCCCGGTGCTGTCTCTCTGACTGCGGATGCGGAACACCCACTCATCATTGCAGCCGACACTGCCGATTATCAGGGCGTGGACATCGCGCTACGCAGCTTAGCTGACGATTTCACTACCGTCACCGGATGCACGCCTCAGTTGCGACACGTCTCAGCCTCCGATCGTACGTTACCCATGGGGACACGTCTTGTGGTGGGGTCGATAGATAAGAGTGCCTACATTCGTCGGTTAATTAAAGAAAAACGCATCGATGGCAAAGAATTGCAAGGCAAGCGGGAGAAATATCTACTCACGACTTTGCCCGCCACGACTGCGAACGATCAACCGATCGTCGTCATTGCCGGAAGCGATAAACGCGGTACCATTTATGGCATCTACGAGCTTTCGCGACAAATGGGCGTCTCCCCATGGCATTGGTGGGCGGATGTGCCTGTAACGACGCAGGACAGTCTCTACATCTTGTCGGGCACCTTTACTGACGGTGAACCGACCGTACGCTATCGAGGCATCTTCCTCAATGACGAGGCACCCTGTCTTTCGGGGTGGGTGCGCGAGATGTTTCCCGACGCCGAGTGCCCCTCTGCGCTACCTTCAGCCAAGGGGTTCAACCACAACTTTTACGCGCGTGTTTTCGAATTGCTTTTGCGCCTCAAAGCCAACTACCTCTGGCCGGCTATGTGGAGCAATGCTTTTTATGCGGACGATTCGCTCAATAGCGTTACCGCGGACGCAATGGGGATCATGATGGGGACTTCGCACCATGAGCCAATGGCGCGCAATCATCAGGAATGGGCACGCCACCGCAAGGAATATGGCGCATGGGATTACGCTTCCAATCGGGAGGTCATAGACCAATTCTTCCGTGAGGGCATCGAACGTGCACGCGATAATGAAGACCTCATCACTATCGGTATGCGCGGAGATGGCGATACCGCTATGGGAGGAACAGAAGGGGAGGATGACAAGTACGTCAACCGCGACGAATACAATATGAAGCTCTTGGCGCAGATCTTCGAGGGTCAACGCAAAATTATTCGTGACGTCACCGGGAAACCTGCCGAAAAACGGCAACAAGTGTGGGCAATCTACAAAGAGGTGCAACGCTTCTATGACTTAGGGCTGAAAGTGCCGGAGGATGTGCTCATTTTGCTTTGTGATGACAACTGGGGTAATATTCGCCGCGTCCCCGAAGCCGATCAACGTCAACGCAAGGGGGGATGGGGTATGTACTACCATGTGGATTATGTCGGGGCGCCGCGCTGTTCCAAATGGACTAATGTCACCCCAATCGCCCACCTATGGGAACAGATGCGTCTGAGCTATGACTACGGCATTGACCGTCTGTGGATCCTTAACGTTGGAGACTTGAAGCCGATGGAATACCCCACACAGTTCTTCCTCGACATGGCATGGCGTCCGGAGGCGTTTACTGCCGAAGCTGTGCGTCAGCATACGTTAGAGTTTTGCCGCAGCTGTTTCGGGGATGATGAAGCCGCTGAAGCTGCACGTATCATAGAGACGTATGGCATCTATAATGGGCGCGTGACTCCGGAGATGCTTTCGCCCGAAACCTACAACCTTGCCGATGGAGAGTTCGCTCGCGTCACACAGGACTACAAAGCGTTGGAGGCTGATGCCTTGCGGCAATACCTGCACTTGCCGGAGGCTATGCGCGCCGCCTACTATCAGTTGGTGCTCTTCCCGGTACAATGTATGTCTAACTTGTACGAGATGTATTATGCCGTAGCGATGAACCGCGATCGTTACGCTGCGCAAGACCCCGATGCCAATCGGTGGGCAGAAGTGGCAGAGCGTTGTTTCCGCCGCGATCAGGCATTGACCGATCAATACAATCATGAATTGTCGGGCGGTAAGTGGAATCATTTGATGGACGAAGTGCACATCGGTTATACCTCTTGGAACGGTCCGAAACAGAATATTATGCCCGAAGTAAAGCGCTTGGACGAAGCAAGCATAGCTCGGCAGGGCGGGTATATCTTCGAACTGTCGTCTGTGGGCTATCTCAGCATTGAGGCAGATCACTATCATGAGGCACAGGATGCTGCCGCCGCACAGTGGACGGTTGTTCCGGCGTTGGGACGCACTCGTGCCGGTGTGGTGCTGTTGCCACATGATGCAGCGGTGAGTGGCGCCTCGTTGAGCTATCGGATGCGGTTGCCCGAAGGCTTAGACAGCGTTCGGGTACACGTGATTTGCAATTCGACCCTCGCTTTCCAACGGCGCGAGGGACATCGCTTCACGTTACAATGGGATCACGCCGGTACGCCGATCGAGGTGAATTACAACGGTCGGTACAACGAAGACAACCAATGGGAGATGTACGATGTGGTGGCTACGCGCGTTATTGAGACTGTAACGCCGATGTCGTTCGAAAAGTCCGCGTCAGCAGCATCCGGAGATGGGCTACACACCTTGACCATAGCGCCGTTGGATCCGGGGCTTGTGGTCGAGAAAATCGTTGTCGATTGGGGCGGTTATCGACCTCAACACCTCTTCGGCACAGAATCGGTGTATCGACGCTGAAAAATATTTCCAATGGGCTGCAATGGCTCTTCCCGTTCTCTTCGAATCTCATTTTGTCGTGTTTATTTAGTAAAAAGAAGAGCGGGAAGCAGTCATGCAGCGAAACGCGACGATCAGACATTCAGATCGTCGCGTTTTTCTTGATTTAGCCATGCATGGCGCACAACGGTTTATGAAATCGCCGATCTGACAATATACTTTGACTAAATCACATCATTGCAGTGGGATGGTGACATCTATGCGAAATGTTCGAGGTATTTCACGAAAAGATACCAAATTGACACAAGAAGACGGAAAATGCAGAAAATAAGCGGGTAAGCAACAAAAAAAACGGGGGGAGATGATGGTAGAAATGGGAAAAACACTATCTTTGCCGCCGATTTCAGATCCGTTGATGTTCTGCAAAGGACTTTTCGGGGCAGAAATCATTAACTTTATCTATTTAATTTTATGTCTAACAATTTAAAAACTGCTGTTGAAGATTTCGACTGGGAATCTTACGAGAAAGGTGAAACCCTCGGCAGCAAAAGCGTAGAGGAATTGACAGCCAGCTACGAGAAAACCCTCAATTCTGTCAATAACAACGAAGTAATCAAAGGTACCGTAACAAGCATCAACAAGCGCGAAGTTGTGGTTAACATTGGTTACAAGAGCGATGGTGTTATCCCCGCATCTGAATTCCGCTACAACCCCGACTTGGCTGTAGGTGACGAGGTAGAAGTGTTCATCGAGTCACAGGAGAACAAGCAGGGTCAGCTCGTCCTCTCACACAAGAAAGCTCGTGCATCTTCGTCTTGGGCTCGTGTTAACGAGGCTTTGGAGAACGACGAGGTTATCAAGGGCTTCGTGAAGTGTCGTACGAAGGGTGGTATGATCGTTGACGTCTTCG
>CAZGZL010000017.1:0-27447 GCA_964530595.1 uncultured Prevotellaceae bacterium
CCTTCGCAAAAACACGAGGGCGCGGCGGGAATTTTTCATCTATGTTCCATTATGCCCATCATTCATATTCAATCACTCAATCATCCCGGCGTCGAAGTGTTCGGCAACCTCACGGAGGCACAGCTGCGCAACCGCTTAGATCCGGAACAGGGCATCTTCATTGCCGAGAGCCCGAAGGTGATTCACGTAGCGCTCAACGCCGGCTACCATCCGTTGGCGCTCCTCTGCGAGGAGAAACGGCTTCATAGCGACGCCGCCCCCCTCGTGGAACGGTGTGGCGACATCCCCGTCTATACCGGCGACCGCGAACTGCTGTCGCAACTGACCGGCTACACGCTGACACGAGGCGTGCTCTGTGCGATGCGTCGACCGCAACTGCCAACCGTGGAGTCGGTCTGTGCCGGAGCACACCGCATCGTGGTCATCGACGGCGTAGTAGACACCACCAACATCGGGGCAATCTTCCGCTCGGCAGCAGCATTAGGCATTGATGCCGTGCTGCTCACCACCAACTCTTGCGATCCGCTGAACCGGCGCTCTATTCGCGTCTCGATGGGAACGGTTTTCCTCGTTCCGTGGACGTGGCTCGAAGCGCCACTCAGCTCCCTGCATGCATGGGGGTTCAAGACCGTTGCAATGGCACTGACCGATCGCTCCGTCTCGTTGGATGATCCGCAACTCAACGCCGAGCCACGCCTTGCCATCGTCATGGGGACAGAGGGAGACGGACTGCCCCACGAGACCATCGCGGAAGCCGATTATACCGTCCGCATTCCCATGTCGCACGACGTCGATTCGCTCAACGTCGCCGCCGCTGCTGCCGTAGCTTTCTGGCAGTTGCGCGTGGATCGCGGCACGATTTTGCCCGCGCAGGGCAAATAAATTCGTCACTTTGAATTATCTTTGTCGCGCAAAATTCAGATGCACCACAATGAACAGTAAATCAACACTCAGGACGGTATTGTTGGCGACAGCCCTTGCCCTCCAAGTTCCCGCTTCAGCGTTTGAGCTCAAGGAGCTGCACGCAGGAGCCTTTGCAGCCAAAAGCGTGGCGCCCTATCGTTCTATGGCAGACGGCAAGCACTATACAGCGCTCTCTGCCGACGGGCGCTCGATCGTGAAATATCAATACAGCACCGGAGCAGCAGTCGATACCCTACTCAACTTGGATCGCGTCACTCCCGACGAAGGCTTGGACGTCTCTCAACTACGCCTCAGCGACTACGAACTCAGCCGCGACGAGCAGCGCCTGCTGCTTATGGCAGACCCTGAATATATTTATCGCCGCTCGTACAAGGCAGACTATTATTATTACGTCATCGGACGCCCTAAATTCAAACGGCTGACCGAGGGCAAAGTGCAAGCCGCAACAATGGCGCCGGACGGTCGCCAAGTGGCGTTCATGCGCGACAACGATCTTTACCTCACCAAGGTGATGACCGCCACAATAGAGCTGACCGAGCGCCGAGTGACCGACGACGGAAAGTTTGGTAGCATCATCAACGGCGTGCCGGATTGGGTCTACGAGGAGGAATTCTCTATGAACAGCGCCCTCTCGTGGAGCTCGGACAGCAAGATGTTAGCATTCCTGAAGTTCGATGAGAGCCGCGTGCGCGAATATTCGCTCCCCCTCTACCGCGGCGCCGCGCCGGAGCGTCCGGAATATGAACTCTATCCCGGAGCGTATACCTATAAATATCCCGTGGCAGGCGAGGTGAACAGCACTGTCGAGGTCTACACCTACGAGGTCTACACCAAGAAGACGCGCCGCATGAATGTCGCTGTGCCGGAAGAGGGCTATGTACCCCGCGTCCGCTTCACCGCCGACTCGACGAAACTCGCCGTGATGACTTTCGATCGCCATCAGGCAGACTTCCGAATGTACTTCGTCAATCCTTACAGCGGAGAGAGCAAGCTGATCATCGAAGACACCAACGAGCAGTATGTCAATCCCGACAATATGGATCTGATCACGTTCTATCCCGACGGATTCACCTTCGCCAGTGAGAAGAGCGGCTACCGCCACTTGTATTACTATAATATGGTGGGAACCCTGCAACGCCAGATCACGCGCGGCAAGTGGGACGTGACCGACTTCTACGGCTACGATCCTAAGAGTCGCACCGCTTACTTCCAAGCAGCATGGTTGGGCGAAGGCGCCGACAAGCCGGCGCCTCTGACACGCGGCATCTACAAGGTGGACGGTGCCGGACGAATGACACCCCTCTTCAACAACGGACGCGACGGTGCGGGCTGCCGCGGTACCCACTCGGCGGTGTTCAGCAAAGGCTTCATCTACATGCAGCACACGTACAGTGACGCCGAGACGCCAACGCGCGTAACCCTCGAAACCGTGAACGGGCTAAAGTTGGTCAAGGTGCAGGAGGACAATGCCGAGCTGCGTAGCAAGGTGCTGAACGGAGGACAAGGCGCGGTGCCGATGTCTAAGCGCGAGTTCTTCGAGTTCACCACCGAACGAGGCGACAAACTCTACGGTTATCTCACCAAGCCTTATAACTTCGACCCCAACAAGAAATATCCTGTATTGATGGAGCAATACAGCGGTCCCGGTTCGCAAGAGGTATTAGACCGTTGGCAATTCGGGTGGGAACAGTATCTGAATCAACAGGGCTATGTCGTGGGCTGCGTCGATCCGCGCGGCACAGGTGCTCGCGGCGCCGCTTGGGAGCGTCAGACTTATTGCAGCCTCGGCGTGCGTGAGTCCGAAGACCAACTCTCTGCGGGACGTTACATGAGCACATTGCCTTATGTGGACGCTTCACGTTTGGCGATCTGGGGCTGGAGCTTCGGTGGCTACAACACGCTGATGACCCTCTGCGGCGGCAACGACGTCTACAAAGTGGGTGTCGCTGTGGCTCCGGTGACGGACTGGAAATTCTACGACACGGTGTACTCGGAACGCTATATGCGCACGCCGCAAGAGAATGGCGAGGGCTACAAAGCCTCTTCGGTCTTGGAGCGCTGCCGCCAACTCAAGGGCGAGGTACTTGTGATCCACGGCTCGGCGGACGACAACGTACATCCGCAGAACACTTACGAGCTGACAGAGCAATGGGTACAAGAGGGCATCCCCTTCGATATGCACCTCTACACCAACCGCGATCACGGCATCCGCGGCGGAAATACGCGCAATCACATCTACGGTCAGATCTACCGTTATTTGCAACGCAATCTCTAAGAATTATTCTCCGAATCAATCCAAGCTATCATTATGCCGGATGTTCTGAACTGTAATATAGAATACGATCCCATCGAGGACGATCCTAAGTACGCCGCTATCTTCCGCGCGGTAAACGAACAAGTGCGTAGCCGCTACGGAGGCGACACAGAGGGAAGCAGCGTCCGCGAAATGTGGGAGTACAAGAAACGGATT
Source organism: uncultured Prevotellaceae bacterium (assembly GCA_964530595.1). Classification (GTDB taxonomy): domain Bacteria; phylum Bacteroidota; class Bacteroidia; order Bacteroidales; family UBA3663; genus Liminaster. The sequence goes on from CAZGZL010000017.1 coordinate 3,395, forward strand.
CTCCGCTTGGAGTACGGCATCGCATGGCGTTCGCCGGCGGACTTAAATCCTTGTGTGTTGTTCGATTGAGGGCAAGACACTGATTGCTATTTTCTAACTGTTTAATTTTTTTTGTTGCATTATGATTCATCCTCGTGACATAGAAATTCATAATTATCACTACGACCTGCCGGACGAGCGCATCGCCAAGTATCCCTTGGAGCAACGCAACCAGAGCAAGCTCTTGATCTACCGAGAGGGCGAGGTCAGTGAGAGCCACTTCGACCACCTGCCGGATATGATTCCCTCCGGCGCCCTGATGGTCTTCAACAATACACGCGTCATTCAGGCACGCTTGCACTTCCATAAGGAGACAGGTGCCCTGATCGAGGTATTCTGTTTGGAGCCGGAGGCGCCCCGTGACTATGCGCAGAACTTTGCCGCTGAACACTCGTGCGAATGGATCTGTTTGGTGGGCAATCTGAAGAAGTGGAAAGAGGGAGCACTGACACAGACCATCACGGTCGATGGGCAGGAGGTGGTGCTCCGCTGCGAACGCATCGCTTCGGTGGGCGCTTCGCAACGCATCCGCTTCAGCTGGGAGGCGCAGGGCGTCCGCTTTGCCGACATCTTGGATGCCATCGGCGAGCTCCCCATCCCCCCCTACCTGAACCGCGCAACGGAAGAGAGCGACAAGACGACCTATCAGACGGTCTATTCGCGCATCAAAGGATCGGTAGCGGCGCCGACCGCCGGGCTGCACTTCACGGAGACGGAGCTGAACAAGCTTCGCGACAAAGGGGTTGACTTGGAGGAACTGACGCTGCACGTCGGCGCCGGAACGTTCAAGCCCGTCAAGAGCGAACGCATCGAGGGACACGAGATGCACACCGAGTTTATCGACGTTCCGCGCCACGTCATCGAGCGCTTGGCAGCGCAACTCAGTAAGCCGTCGGACAACCTGATCGTGGCAGTAGGAACGACATCTGTACGCACGGTGGAAAGCCTCTACTACATCGGTGTCAAGTTGTCGCAGCATCCCGACGCACACCCGGACGACCTCATCGTGCATCAGTGGGAGCCTTACGACCAGAGCTACACGTTGTCGACGGTCGAGGCGCTGCAAGAGATCTTAGCATATTTGGATCGTCACAACGCGCCGAGCCTTGTGACGGCGACACAGATCCTCATCGCTCCCGGTTTCCGTTATCGAATCGTGGGGGCAATGGTCACGAACTTCCATATGCCACAGAGCACCCTGCTGCTGTTGGTCTCTGCCTTTGTAGACCATGGCGAGGAGTGTCAATGGCGCAAGATCTATCGCTACGCTTTGGAACACGACTTCCGCTTCCTGAGCTACGGCGACTCTTCTCTATTGTTCCGTCCGCAAGAGGATTAACCCCCTCTTGCGACGCTTCTGCGAGAGCAGTCTCGCAGAAGCGTACGAACAGCCGCTCAGAAGCGCTGTTCGCCATGCCAAGAATCGACAACATAACAAACACATCATTCACCATACCCAAACACACCATGAATCTAAAGAAAGCACTTCACACCGCGATCGGACTTTGTTGCCTGATCGCCCCCGGAATCTTGTGCAGCTTCACAGTAGCAGAATACGACAGCCTGACCGTCGCAGCACCCTTTCCGATGCCCGCCATCCCAATCTACAACTTTCCCCATCAAGATTTTGACATTCGCGACTTCGGCGCCAAGAGGCAAGACGAAGCCTCCGACGAGGAATGTGTCGCTGCCAATACCGCGGCATTTCGTGCGGCGATGGAGGCGTGCAACGCTGCCGGCGGCGGACGAGTTGTTGTGCCCGAAGGATCTTGGCCGAGCGGTCCGATACACTTTTGCAGCCGCTGCAATCTCTATCTTTCGGAGGGAGCAAAGGTGCTCTTCTCCGATCGTCCCGAAGATTATCTACCGGCAGTAGAAACCAGTTGGGAAGGCTTGGAATGCTACAACTATTCTCCTTTGGTCTACGCCTTCCAGTGCCACGACATTGCCATCAGCGGCACGGGCACCTTGGCACCCCGTATGGAGACGTGGAAGGTCTGGTTTGCCCGCCCGCAAGCGCACCTCAACGCTCTCGCACAGCTTTACAACTGGGGCTCGTTCGATGAGCCGGTAATCAATCGCCAGATGGCGGTCGGTGAGAACCACCTGCGCCCGCACTTGATCCAATTCAATCAATGCAGCAATGTATTGTTAGAAGATTTCAAAATCCGCGAAAGTCCTTTTTGGACGATTCACCTCTACCGTGTGACCAACGGCGTCGCCCGCCGTTTAGACGTTTATGCGCACGGACACAACAACGACGGCATTGATCTCGAAATGAGCCGCAACGTGTTGGTGGAAGATTGCACCTTCGACCAAGGTGATGACGCCGTAGTGATCAAGTCCGGGCGCAATCACGACGCTTGGCGCATCGGGCAGCCGACAGAGAACGTCGTCGTGCGTAACTGCACCATCCGCAAGGGGCACGTTCTGCTCGGCATTGGCAGCGAGATGTCAGCCGGCGTCCGCAACGTTTATATGCACGACTGTACAGCGCCGGGCAAGGTGCTCAACCTCTTCTACCTGAAGACCAATCGCCGCCGCGGAGGATTCATCGAGAACATCTACATGGAACGTGTAAGCGCCGGCGAGATGCAGCGCGCCATGGCGATCGACACCGACGTGCTCTATCAGTGGAAGGATCTCGTGCCGACCTACAAAGACACGGTGACGCAGATCTCGCATATCTTCATGAAGGACGTGCATTGCAACGTGGCAGACGGCATCTATGAGCTGAATGGCGACGCAGATCTGCCGGTGCAGGACGTGCACATCGAAGACATTCATGTAGATCGCGTACGGAAATATACCTACCGCGCTCGCAACGTCGAGGGGCTCGAAGTGCGCGACGTGACGTGGCAGACGTTGGAAAGCGAGCCTCAGCCAGAGCCCGGCAAGTAATACGAAACATTTATTTCTCCCCCTTACACCATGAATTATAAAAGCTACCTCTGGGGCGCGTTGGCAAGCTGCGCCGCCCCGTTATTCGGGCAGGAGATAACCTCGCCCGACGGACATTTGGCGGTACACCTCGCAACGACCGCAGAAGGGATTCCGGAATACTGCATCACGTTGGATGCCGACACGATGCTCGCCCCCTCGCCTTTGGGACTGCGTACCACGATCGGTGACTACACCCGCAGCCTCTGTCCCATCGGACTAAGCGAAGTGCGTGAAGTACGCGACCATTACACGCTGCGCAATGCCAAGAAGAGCGACATCTCTTACCTCGCCCACGAAGCCACCTACACGCTTGCCGACAGCAGCGGGCACGAAGTGTTGTCCATCACCTTCCGTGTCGATGCGAACAACGTCGCCTTTCGCTACCGCATCGCGGCGCAGAAGGAGCGGCTCCACTGCCTTGTCACCGCGGAGGCGACCGCCTTCACCCTTCCATCCGGCAGCACGACCTTTCTCTGTCCGCAGATGGCGCCCAACAGCGGCTTTGCCCACACTGCGCCGAGCTATGAGACGTTCTACAGCTACGACCAAGAACCCGGCGACAACGGCGACGGTTGGGGTTACACCTTCCCAGCCCTCTTCAAATGCGGATCGCGCGGCTGGCTCTTGGTGAGCGAGACGGCGGTCGATGGCAACTACTGTGCCTCACGCTTGGAGGGTGGCAACGGCGCACGCTATCGCATCGCCTATCCCGATCCCGAAGAGTTCGGCGGTGTCGGACAGGCGGCACCCGGCGTGATGTTGCCGGGCTGCACGCCGTGGCGCACCGTGACGGTGGGACGCACTCTGAAACCCCTCGCCGAGACGACGGTGATGTGGGACTTGGTACAGCCACACTACACCGCGGCAGAGGAGTTTCGCTACGGACGCTCGGTGTGGAGCTGGATCATTCGCATGGATCGCAGCTGCAATTACGACGAGCAGAAAGAGTATATCGACTTCGCCGCCGACTTAGGATGGGAATACATCTTGATTGATGCCTTGTGGGATCAAAACATCGGCAAGGAACGGATTGAGGAGTTGGTGCGTTACGCGGCGAGCCGAGGCATCGGAGTTTTCCTATGGTATAATTCCAACGGTTATTGGAACGACGCTCCGCAAGGACCACGCGGCAAGATGCACCGAATGCAAGAGCGACGCCAAGAGATGGAGTGGCTACAAAAGATCGGCGTCAAAGGGCTCAAGGTGGACTTCTTCGGCGGCGACAAGCAGCAAGCGATGCAACTCTACGAAGACATCTTGGTGGACGCCAACGAGCATGGGCTGATGATCATCTTCCACGGCTGCACCATCCCGCGCGGTTGGGAGCGCATGTTCCCGAACTTCGTAGCGTGCGAGGCTGTGCGCGCCAGTGAGAACCTCTCCTTCGGACAGCACGACAACGACATCGAGGCGGAGAGCGGCACCATGCATCCCATCGTACGCAACGCCATCGGCAACATGGACTTTGGCGGCAGCGCCCTCAACCGCCACTACTCCACGGACAACCGTCGCGGCAAGACGCGTCGCACGAGCGACGTCTACGCCCTCGCCACCGCCATCTTGTTTCAGTCGCCTATACAGAACTTTGCCCTCGCCCCCAACAACCTCACCGATGCCCCGACGTGGGCAATCGACTTCATGAAGCGAGTCCCCACCACGTGGGACGACCTCTGCTTCCTTGAGGGCTACCCCGGCAAATACCTCGTCATGGCACGACGCCACGGAGCCGACTGGTACGTCGCAGGCATCAACGCGGAGCCGACGCCCAAACACCTGACGCTCCACCTACCCATGTTCGCCGCCGGGGAGCGCGTCACCCTGTATGATGACACGAGCGCACAACCGAGCAATGACACGAACGCCACGCCGAGCACGAAACAGACCGTCACCGCCCGCAAGGTCAGCAAGAAACAGACCATAGAGGTCACCATCCCCACCAACGGCGGCTTCGTGATCGTTGGGACGGACGCCCAATGATGCCGTGCATGCACGACGTCCACGGAATGACGCCGCGCAAACGAGCAGTATGCCGCCTCATAAATACAAACAAGGACGCACCCCTAAGGGGTGCGTCCTTGTTTATTGAGACCTTACTACTGTACGGCTCGTAGCCGCACAGTAGCGTCAGGGGGAAGCATCACTTCGTAATGCCCAACTCCTTCTTCACCAAGGGAAGCACATCCGTGCACTGCTCCGGCGAGAAATAAAGGATGTTGTTTGCGCTGAGATCGAAGATATAAGTGAAACCGTTCTTCTGACCGACAGCAGTGATCGCCTTGTTGATCTTATCGAAGATCGGCGCCAACTTTTGCTGTTGCTGAGTCTGGAGTTCCTTAGCTGCCATCTCGCGGAAGTTCTGAATACGCTGCTGGAGCTGGTCGATTTCTTGAGCGCGCGCCTCGCTGATGCTCTTGGGCAGGGAATCTTGAGCTGCCAAGAAGTCAGCCACCTTCTTCTGGTATTCCTCGCCCATCTTGCTGAGTTCGCTCTCGTAAGAGGACTGCATATCCTCCATTTCCTTCTGGATCTGAGCCTTCTCCGGCATAGCGTCGAAGATTTCGGCTGTGCTAACGTTGCCGAACTTAAAGCTCTGGGCAAAAGCAACCATCGGCATGAGGCAGAGGGCTGCGATAATCATCTTTTTCAACATGAGTCTGTAAATGATTGGTTATAATTATTACTTTGTTTAATATCCTAACTTAGCGAGCACTTCCTTGCTGATATCCACCTTCGGCGATGCGTAGATGATGCTTTGCGCGCTGGCTCTGTCAATGACCATAGAATAACTGTTGCGATCGGCGATTTCCTTGACAGCGTTATAGATGTCGTCCTGAATGTGCCCTACCAGAGCGTTGCGCTTCTGATAGAGTTCCCCTTCTGGACCGAAATATTTCAGGCGCAGATCCTGCACCTCCTTTTCCTTGGCGACGATAGCCTCCTCGCGTGCCGTCTTCTGTGCGGCGGTCAGGAAGACCATATCGCTCTGGTAATTCTTGTACATGGTCTCAGCCTCGGCGGAAAGCGCCTCCACCTCAGCCTGCCAACGTTTGGAGATCTGGTTCAACTGCTCGTTAGCCATCTCGTATTGCGGGATATTCTTCAGAATATAATCCATGTCGATGAGCGCATACTTCTGAGCCAATCCTGCCACGGTGCTGACCACCGTCATCAGGAGCACTAAGAATGTCTTCTTCATTGTTGCAAATATTATGATTAAGGGATTAGAATTCCTGACCGATCACGAAGTGGAAGTTTGATCCGCCCTTATCCGATCCGAAGCACTGATCGAAGCCGTAGCCCCAGTCCAAGCCCAACATACCGACCATCGGGAGGAAGATTCGGACGCCGGCGCCCAAAGAACGCTTCATCGCGAAAGGATTGAAATACTTGAACTCCGTCCACGCATTACCCGCCTCGGCGAACATCAAGCCGTAAATGGTAGATGAGGTTTCCAACATAAACGGATAGCGCAACTCAGCCACCAAGCGGCAATAGCTGGTCGCTACGTCCGAATAGCTACCCGTGATGGCGCCGTTGTCGTAGCCGCGCAGCGGAATATACTCCGTGATGTAGCTGGAGGAATAATAAGAGTTTCCGTCGCCGCCCATGTAGTAACTTTCGAAGGGCGACACCTTATTCTTATTATAGTGTCCCAAGAAGCCCATATCCGAACGGGTGTGGAGCACCAACGTTCGCTTGCCACGCGACAACGGCGTAAAGGTCTTGGTAGAGAACTTAATCTTATAAAATTCCAACCACTTCATCTTGTCCTTCGAATACTTCGTTTCGGAGGCAAGCTTCGCATCGCTCTCGAAGAGCGAATAGGGAGGCGTCACCTCACCGCTGAGCGAGAAGCTCGAACCGGTGCGCGTATAATAAGGATTGTCGATTGAGCTACGCGACAACGTCATCTCGAGGCTGAGGCTATTGCTTGTACCGTTCTGGACGGGGAAGTACTGCCAATCCTTCAGGACGTAGACTTGATAATTCAACGACGTCATCAACGTAAAGTAATCGTCGGGCCAATTCAAGCGCTGACCGAAGCCCAACGAAGCGCCGATCATCTGGATCGACTTATCGGGGTCGATGGCGTATTCGTAGTAGCTGCTGCTACTGCTGCCGTAGCTATAGCCGCCGTAGCCGTAATAACTGCTGTAGTAGTTGTTATAATAGTTTGAGTTGTAATACTTCGAATTGATGTCGCTCTGACGTGAATAATAGACCGAGAAGGAGAGCGAGTTCGGGCGCTTGCCGCCGAACCACGGATCCACATACGAGATGCTGTACGACTGATAATACTTAGCGTTTGTCTGCGCCGAGAGGGTCAGCTGCTCGCCTTCGCCCTGCGGGATGATGCCGCGGTAACGATCGGGATGCAGCATATCGTGCAGCGAGACGTTGGTCAGCTTCAAGCTGGCGCGACCGATCAAGCCCGTCGAGCCCCAACCGAACGACAGCTCCACTTGATCATTCGCCTTGGTTTCCAGATCGTACAAGATGTCCACCGTACCGTCCTCATAGTTGGGGAGGGGCATCGGGTTCATATTTTCCGTATCGAAGTGCCCGGTCTGCGCCAACTCGCGTGCGGAGCGGATCAGATCGGTCTTGCTGAAGAGCTCGCCGGGGCGAGTACGCAGCTCGCGGCGGATCACGTGCTCATAGAGGCGCGTATTACCCTCGATGCGCACACGGTTGATGCGCGCCGGCGAACCCTCGCTGATGCGCAATTCCAAATCGACGGAATCGTTGTCCACATTGATTTCCACCGGATCGACTTGGAAGAAGAGGTAGCCCTGATCCATGTAGAGGGTTTCGATCGCGTCGTCATCCTTGTGCAGGCGCTCGTCCAACTTTTTCTGATTGTACACATCGCCGGTCTTCATCTGCAGGTAGCGCATCAGGTCTTCGGTCGATACCACCGTATTGCCCACGATCGACACGTTGCGCAGATAGTATCGCTCGCCCTCCTCGATTTGCAGGGTGACGTCCACCGACTTATCGTCGTGGCGCACCACGCTGTCTGCCACGATGCGCGCGTCGCGGAAACCGAGCTCCTGATACTTCTCGATCAGGCGCTTCTTATCCTCCTTATAATTATCGGGAGTAAACTTTTTGCCGCGGAAGATATTATACCATTTGCCCTTGGCGTTGGTCTTCTTCATGGCGCGGTTTGCCATTCTGAAGGTCATATACTCCTTGTGGGGGAGCAATTTGATGCCGTTCTTCTCCCACTCCGAGAGGCCGTTGATGGTGAGGCTATGCACCTTCACCTTCTCATGCTTATCCACATAGATCGTCAGCATCACTTGATTTTCCTCGTCCGGATCGTTCTCTTGATAGATCTCGACGTCGGCATTTTGGAAACCCTTGTCATCGTAATAGCGCTTGATGATCTTCTTAGCGCGGTCGATGATGTTTGGTGTGATTTGGCTCCCCTTGGCGACGCCGATGCTCAAATCGAGGTCTTCGCGCTCGCTCTTTTTCACGCCGTCGTACTCGATCTTCGAGATGCGGGGGCGCTGTTGCAGGGCGATGTGGATCCAGCAGTCGTCGCCTAAAGTCTTCTCCAACGTGATCGAGACGTCGGAGAACAAGCCTTGCCGCCAGAATCGACGTATGGCGTTCGAGATTTCGTCGCCGGGGACGGAGATGGTTTGTCCCACCGACAGCCCGGAGAAACCTATGAGCACATAGTCCTCATAATTATCCACGCCGCTTGTGGTAATGCCGGCGATGGTATATTTTCGGGGTGCGGAGGTCGTATATTGAACCGAGGGATTGAAAATCGTGTCTGCGGGTTCGGTCGTCTGCGCCGCGAGCTGCATAGCTCCGGCGGAGAGGCCTCCCATCAACAGTAATGCGTATCTTCGTCTCATGTGTGATCTATGATCGTTCGCTAATGAAAATGTCGTGAGTATTACTTCGTCTCAGGAGCCGCCTCTGCGGCTTCTTCGGTGAGGCGGATCACCTGTTCGCTGGTCTTACCGAAACGGCGTTCGCGACTCTGATAGTCCAAGATTGCCTTGTAGAGGCAGTCCGGCGTAAAGTCGGGCCAGTAGGTATCGCAGAAATAGAGCTCCGAATAGGCGATCTGCCAGAGCAGGAAGTTGCTGATGCGTTGTTCGCCGCCGGTGCGGATCAGGAGGTCGGGATCGGGATATTTTGCCATCGCGAGGCGGCTTGCCACCGTCTGCTCGTCGATCTCTTGCGGGTTCAACGTGCCAGCGGCAGCCTCGGCAGCCACGCGGCGCGCCATCTCAGTCAGCTCCCAACGAGCCGAATAACTGAGGGCGATCACCAAGGTGATGTCCTTACCGCCTGCGGTGTCGTCCACGCACTGTTGCATCCGGGCGCGCACGTCCGTAGGGATGCGGCTCAAGTCGCCCACCACCTCCAAGCGCACGCCGTTGCGGATCATGCCGGGGGTTTCGCGTTCCACGCCGAAGCAGATCAGTCCCATCAAGAGATCGACCTCCTCCTTGGGGCGGTTCCAGTTTTCGGTAGAGAAGGTATAGACCGTCACGAACTTTACGCCGGCGGCTTTGGCGGCCTCCAACGTATTGTGTAGCGAGTCGATGCCGGCGCGGTGGCCGAAGCTGCGATCCAAGCCTTGGCGCTTAGCCCAACGACCGTTACCATCCATGATGATGGCGATGTGTTGCGGCACGCGCGATTTATCTATTTGCTCTAAAAGCGTCATGATGCAATGCTGTATTATGTCTGTGATACGTGATCAGAATCTAACTATATAATATAATGTACGCGCGCGAGGGCTACTTACGTTTCTCGCCGTTGCAGGTCTCGCAGCGTTCCTTGAAGTCGTACGAGATGCCCACCGTCAGTGCGCCGTACCAGTCGGTACATTTCAGCGCGTCGGTAGGGATGCCCATCGGATCTTCCACCCCGTCGATGCCGTCGGTGAAAGTCTTGGTGAAGAGCAAGGTCGCCTGCACATTCCAACGTGGGGCAATCTTCCACTTCATGCCGGCGCCGAGGGGGATGCAGAGCGCCACAGCGGTACGATCCGTCCCTGAAGCGAAACCCACGCCGAGGCCGGCGGTGATGAAGGGCACCAAGCGTTGCTTCTCGCGGAAGTCGTTGCCCCAACCGTAGTTACGGAAGGCGAACTCCGGGCGCACCGTCAGTTGCCACACGCGGCTGTCCACCGTATAGATGTGACCGTCGGGATAGACGTTGCCGAAGTCGCGGCTATCGCCTTGCAGCCCGAAGGAGCCCACCTCGCCGAGTATCGACCAACGGAGGTTGGGGTTGTAGCGGAATTGCACCGCGCCGGCAAAGGAGGGGTTGTAGATCGGCTTCGTCTTGTTCAGGTCGCCATACGCCCAGCTCATGCCGCCGGCGACGCCTAACTCATAGAGATAGTCCGTCGCGTGTACGGGAGCGGCGCAGCCGAGCGCCGACGCCATCAGGAAGCAAGCCCATCCTCGTCTCATCGTCATCTATTCTTCAAGAAGGTCAACTTGGTCAACTGTCCGCCCACCACTTCGGGGGCGCAAGAGCCGTCTGCCCACGTGCCGCCGACGAAGTAGAACTGATAGTCCTCGCCGCAGAAGCCCGTCGTGTAGGCGCGGGGCGTCAACATCGAGTTGTCGGTGTACGCCTCGTAGTCGCTTGCTAACTTACGCCACGTCACGCCGTAGTTCTCCGAATAGTAGAGGGTATTGTTCACGCCGTCGGCAGTCTCGCCGGCAGCGAGCAGCCAGAAGGTGTCGGGATAATCGGTGTCGAGGGTATAGCGTACGATCGCGGCGCCGCTCATAGCGGGCAGATAGGGTTGCTTGAACTCTGCCCATTGCGTGCCGTCGCACGTCCATGTCGAGGCGATCAGCTCGCCCTCGCTTGTCTTGCCACCCACGATGTAGAGGCGGGACATGGTGGAGCCCAAGTTGACGCGGGCAGCCATTGTCTCCGGACGGGAGTAACCCTGCACGGGGAATCCTGCGGGCACCTCCTCGCCCACCGTCCAGCCGCCCACCACGGGGCGAGAGGCAAAGCGCAACGTGCCGTTGGCGTCACGCACCAAGGCGTGCAGCTTCTCTGCCGTCGTGCGACCGGCATACGTTGCGCCGAGCAGGTTGACGAATTGCAAGCCCGTCGGCACCTCGCTCCACTGCACCTCGTCGGCAGACTGCAATAGGGAGCCGTCGGCAGAGACGGCATAGAGCACGCCGTTCCACTCATATATTGTATGCAGCGCCACCGCTGCGGGGCTGTTCAGGGGTGTTGCCTCGCTCCAGAGGGTGAGGTCTGAGAGCGGCGTCGCGGTGTTGTTGCGGCGCACGCGCTGCACGCCGTCCCCCTCGGTGCTGAACCAGCAGAGGGTGCCGCGGCTCATCACGGCGCGTTGTTCGCTCCATGCCGAAGCGTCCCACAGCTCTTGGGCGGCTTGGCGCCAACGTATCGTGTCGCCCTCCACCGTATGTACATTGACTTTGAGCATATAGGAGCGTTGCGTCTCGCCGTCTTCCGCCGTGATCACCAAGCGGGTGTAGGCGCATTCCGAGAGGTCGAGCCACGTCCGGTTGGCAAAGTTCACCGTGTCGAGGGGCTGTCCTGCGGCGTCGTACTGATAGAAGTAGACCGACGTCGGCGACGAATAGCTCAGCGACACCACCACGGAGTCAGCCACACTGCCCAAGGGGAGCGAGTCGGCGTTGAAGATGATGCCGGCGCCCTGCCACGCCTCCGAGAGGTCGGGGTCACTGGAGCCCCATTGGTCTATAGTGAATAAATAAGAAGAGAGCGAATAGCAGACGGAATCGTTGTCACTCAGAGAGAAGGCGGTGAGCACCGCATCCCGATCGTCGGCAGAATCATAAGTCTCGACGTCGCTGTTGCACGAGAGGCATCCTAAGGATGCAGCCAAACAGAATAGCGAAGCGCCTCCTATTTTGTTCCTAAAAGTCATATAGTCAATAGTGTTTTCAGATTGCAAAAATAATGACTTTTTCTCATCCACGTGTCTAACGCTCCGTTTATTATCATAATTTAGCGTAAAAAGGGAGCGAAAGATGAAAAGAGGGCGCACCCGTAGGTACGCCCTCCACTCATCTAAAATCACTTTGTAAAGACAGAGACTTTCCCAAGCCTGCTGCCTTTTGGGGGAATAATATGAAAAAATCTAATCAAAGCTATAGTTTCTTCAACGAGAAATTTCATTTTCTTGTCGTCATTCGGCGACGCAGATGCTGACTCGGTTCAGGTCGTTATCGGCGAAAGGCTGCTCCTGATCGCCGAGGGCGTTCTGGGAGATTCGGCTTGGGTCGATACCGTACTGATTGACGAGCATATCCACGACGGCCTTCGTACGCTGTTCGGAGAGACCCTGATTGATCTTTGTGGTACCCGTCTTAGCGTCGGCGTAACCGGAGATGGTCAGCGTAGCGTGGGGGTTAGCGCTCAGATAATCAGCCACGTCAGCTACCTTGGTAGCTTCGGTGAGGGAGATCTTAGCAGAATTGCGTTCGAAGAATATCGGGCGATTGAGCGGCTGCTGTGCGGCGGGCTCCTTGACGGTGACGGTCTCGGTGCGTACCTGATAGATGGTATCGTGCAGCACCACAGGCTCCAGAGCTACGCGCTCCTTGTCGGCTTTCTTACCGAAGCGGTAGGTCACGCCGAGCAGGGCGTTGAAGTACCAGTCGGCGTTGTCGGCCTTCTTAGAGTTGTAGTGATCGGAGAGGACGTTGGCGTTACCTTCGATGTTGACGCTCCAATGTTGCGAGCAGCGGAAGTCAGCCAAAAGACCGGCGCGACCTACCACGAAGTCCTTGTAGCTGTGCCACAGATAGGGCAGTTGGTAGCCATAGGTCGTGTTGTACTTATAGTTGCGAGCGATGCTCTCGGCTCCGCGGTTGCGGAAGGCGTGATTGTACGCCACGCCGACAAAGGCGGATAGGTTGAAGATACGATCTTCGCGCCAACCGCAGAGGGCGTTCGAGAGGTTGAACATAGCGTCCAAGTTCGCAGCCACATAGTTGTACTTGTAGTTTACGTCGGGGTTCACCCAGCCACCTTTACTTTGCCATCCGCTGACACCTAAACGCAGACCGAAGTAGGGCTTGAACTGATACTGTCCGGAGAGTGCGGCTGCCGGAGCGATCAGGTCGCCGAAGTCTGCCTCACCGATCGTATAGCTTGCGCCGGCTTGAAGCTGGATCGCCCAATAGGGTTGGAACTCCTTTTGTGGGGCGGACTCGCTTTGCTGTGCGAAGAGTGGGGTGAGCATCATGGCGCTTGCCATGATCAGCAAATTTCTTTTGATGTTCATAGGGTTACTCTTTTATTAGATACATTTATTGACGAGATATCTTATCATAGTTTATTCAGGTTTAGCCTCGTCTTGGCGATCCATCAGGCAGAGCTTCCATGCGCCCAAGTAGAGTATGGGCTTGAAGAAGTATTGCATCGTGACGCCGTTGGGGTTGCCGTTGGCATCCTGCATATAGAGGGTGCAACGCACCTCGTTGTCCAAGACCTCGCGGAAGGTCATCTCTTCGATTTTGAAGTCGCAGAAGCGCCAGCGATTGAAGAAGTCGAGCACTTGTTGTTTGTGTTCGCCCATCAGGTGGATGGGGGAATCTTCGGGGCGTTCGTTGTCTACTTCGTAGAGTTTGTCTACCGCATCGTCCACGTGACCTTCGCGCACGGCGGAGAGGAACGATGAGACGTAGGTATAGACGAGTACGGAGTCTTCGTGCGTAGCGTGCAGCGAGAAGTCGATATCTTCGACCGAGACTACAGCGGGCTCTTTCTTTTCACTTTGACATGAAGATGCAGCGATGAATGTCAGGCACAATAACAGATAAAATATTCGTTTCATATCAGATGATCTAAAAGGAGAGCCAGTCCTTGCCAGAGGCCTGACTCTCCTGCAATGTTAGTTTTGATGTTTCAGAGCTTTTGCAAGCTCAATCGTCCTTAGCGAGCTGCGGGCTTGTTGCTGATCGTTCTTACAATCGAGCAGTCTACATAAGTGTAGAGATCACCCCAAGCATATGTAACCTTGAGCGGCACACGGATCTTGAAGTCACGAACCGTTGCGTTGTTGTTGTGGTAAACCAACTTACCCAAGTTCTCTGCTGTGATCGGAGCCGAAGGTGCAACGAATTCGAAATCGACGCTGCTGGTAATAGTAGTCAACTTCGTCGTACCGAGCGTACCGCCACCAAGAGTTGTAGTGATGTTCGGAACATCTGCCGTGATCGCCGTTACACCATAGTAAGTGAACCACGTATCATCTGCAAATTTGAGATCACGCCAATCGGTGAACGTCAACTCAACGGCTGTAGTATCGCCCTTAGCATCGGTGAACTGAACGGTACCCGGATCGGTCACGTTGATCGGGCGGAGGAACTTCACATTGAATGTGTTGTTCTCCAGTTTGAAGGGCACATCAGAACACTTCGAAGCATTGACTTGGAGCTTAGCTGTGAAGGTCTTACCTGAAGCGAGTTCGCTATGGCTTGCATTGTTCAAGATGTCCTTGGCAGCGTCGGTATCTGCATAAGAGATCGTGTGCTTGCCATCAGAGCCATCAGTGATCTCGACTACCTTCACACCCGAAGCGGCAACGAATGATTGAGTAGTACCTGCAACAAGAGACTTAGCATCGGTAGCAACCTTGATGTAATACGTCTTTCCGCTTGCGCCTTTGACAGGTGAAGTCTGTTCAGCTGCAAAGATTACATCCTTAGTCAAGTTAGCGTCCTTCTGATCTGTATATACAGACGGTATGTCTGTAATCGTGATGTTGTCGGCCTTGAAGACGTTCTCCAAAACCTTAGCGAACGTTGTGATGTTGGCACCAGACTTCTCCTTTTCGTCTACGTTCACGTGGATATCATCAAATCCGGCGTTATCCGTATTGGCAGCATACCAATATTCCGGGATCTTATCAGAGTTATCAATCTTACCGCCAGGAGTAATATTGATAGCGCTCGGCGTCCAAACGAGGGTTACATAGACGTATTCGTAAACAGACTTCGTAGTGCTGATTGCGATCTCATGCTTGAAGCGAACGATAACCTTGAGCGACGTGTTGTTCTTGAAGAGCTTGTAAGCTTCTTGATGACCAATAGACCACTTCAATACGTTCGTTGTCGGATCTGCTTGATCTTCAAGATGAGTTACCGTACCAATCACCTTACCCGAAGCTACAGGCTGAGCTGTAATGGTCATAGCGTCGTACTGAATAGCTGCGTTGGTGTTGTCGTCAACATCAAGCTTATAAGTACTTTCGAAGTCAGCCTTAGAGATTCCGAGAGCGGTGTAGATCTTAGTCTCGACGTCGTTCCATTTAACTGTGATATCCTTATTGTTAGCCGTGCAATTCAAAGTGAATGCTTCCGTGTTCGTCGTCAACGGATCAACGGTCAACTTAACTTCGTTCGGAGTATTAACATCCACAGCGGCGATCTGTACCTTGATGTAGCCAACAGCCACAACGCGGTTGTTCACTGTATCATTCAGAGATACACGAACGAGCGGTGTACGTCCGATAGATGATTCGCTCTGATCTGCGCCATAAGCCTGCTGATTACCATCAGCATCCGGAGTTTGCGGACGGAGAACTGCGCCCTGAAGAGCGGCGTGTACAGATTCTGACGTTGCGTTACCGCCCTGCGTGAAGCCGATCAACTCATAGTTATATTTGAAGCCAGCCTGTTCTACGGTACCGGATGCAGCATTTGTATCCCATACCTTATCTGTACCGTTATCAAGTTTACGGTGCGTCTGAATAGCCGTAGCAAGATCCAACGTAGAGTTCCACTTCACAGAAAGTGCTTTATCGTTAGCATCCTTGATAGCGTCTGAAGCCTTCGTATAGAGATGGAATTCAGGGTTGCTACCAACGAGAGCGAGGTTGAAGTCGCTATATACTCGTGAAACCAAAGCAGCATAGTCAGAAGTGATGATCGTGTCGACATTGTTCGTACCCAAATAGTGGAGCTGGAGGGCGGCTACTGTGACTTGTTGGTCATTAGCAACCGTCTTCAACGTACCGCTAAGGATCTGTGAGGGCACCGTCAAGATGCCGTTTGCAGCCGAAAGCTGATCGAAGATAGTCTTGATCTGAACGGTAGTATTAGCACGAGTATCGTCGTAGTCGAGGTCGTTCACCAAATAGCTTGCGCTGGAAATACGAGAAATATCAACCGTAGAAGGATTCAGATGATACTGCAATTTCATGATCGGCACATAGTCTAAGGTTGTGGTTTGTGCCGTACCCTGATCTTCACCGGTAACGTTAGTACCATCATACTTGATGCTCGTACTATTTGCGTTTGCCTTAGTCAATGCCTTATAGCCAACGTATGTATAGCGGTCTACGCTCTGAGCGGGAATACCGCGGTAATACAAAGAGGGCTTGAATACGAGCGAGCGGAGGACGTTGATCTGCTCGTTAGAGATGCCCTGAAGTGCAGCGATGGCATTCTTGAGGACAGTCACAGAGTCAGAGAGGGCGCCCAATACGCTTGCTACAGAATCCTTCAATGCGACAGCAGCAGTAGAGTCAGCAGCGCTGGTCTTTGCATCCAAAGCAGCCAAAGCGATGTCGAGGTTATCGACACGACCCTTCAAAGCTACCAAGTCAGACTGAGAGAGTACCACGTCGGTAGCGTCGCCGAGGAGCTTGCCTACGAATGCGTCGTAAGCGCTCTGGTCTACCTTCTTGCCCAAATCTTCGTTGAGCTTAGCGATAGCGTCAGCGTTAGCCTTGATGGCAGTATTCAGTTCTTCAGCCTTAGCAGCCAATTCAGCCGAAGCGGCAGCCGAAGCGGCAGCGACGTCAGCCTTGAGTTCAGCGTACTTAGCAGCCACATCCGTAGCGTCAGCCTTCTGGTTGATCAGGGCGAGGAGCTCTGCATCCTTAGCGACCAATGCCTGAATGTCGGCTTGAGCGCTCTCCATAGCCTGCTTGAGGGCAGTGATGTTGAGGGCGTTGTCGGTAGCGCTACCGAGGTCGTTCTTCAGGTTGGTGATCTGCTGCTGGAGCTGAGTGTCGGCAGCCTTCAACTCTGCGCTGAGTGCGTCGAGTGCAGACTGGTTAGCCTTCTCAGAGTTCAAAGTTACAACAGCGCTCTGGAGAGAGGTAACTGTAGCCTTCAAGCTCTCGATCGAAGCCTTGGCGGTGGTCAATTCAGCGTTGACAGCGGCGATCTGATCAGCCAATGTCTGATAGTTGGCAGCGATCGTAGCGGCGAGTTCAGCGTCCTTAGCGGAGAGTGCGCTGATCGTCGTATTGATACCGTTGATCAAAGCGGTGTTGGCGTCGATGGCAGCCTGCAAAGCGGCAGCCTGCTGGTTGACGGCGTTGATCTGAGTCTGGAGGTCGCTCTTAGAAACATAAGTGCTCTCGATCTGATTCAGCTTGGTGTCGATCTGGTCGATGCGAGCGCCGACAGCGCTGAGCTGGCTGGTGAGCGAGCTCTCCAAAGCGGTGATCTGAGTAGCCAATTCGTTCTTGACAGCGGTGAGTTCGGCAGCGGTAGCGGCACCGGCAGCCTTGTTCTCTACGCTGTTCAAGCGATCCTTGATAGCGGCGATCTCGGTGTTGGCAGCATCCTTAGCGCTCTTCAGTTCGCTAACGGCTGTCTCCAATGAGCTTACTTTAGCCTCAAGGGTAGCTACGCGCTGCAGAGCGGTCTGCAAGTCGCTGTTAGCCTGATCAGCCTTAGCCTGAGCGGCAGTGGCAGCGGCAGCAGCGGCGTCAGCAGTGCCCTGTGCACCCTGAGCAGCCTGAGCGGCGGTCTGAGCGGCAGCCTGAGCCGACTGGGCAGCGCTCAAAGCGTTGGCAGCAGCGGTGTTGGCATCTGTCTTAGCGGCAGAGAGCTCAGATTCGAGACTCGTCTTGGCGGTATTCAAAGTAGCAATCTGCGCATCGAGAGCCGACAACTTAGCCTCCAATGCGTCTGTGCTCACAGTAGTGCCACCAAGAGCGTTGATTTGTGCCTGAAGACTCTGGATGTCGTCATCGTAGTCGTCGCAGGACACAAAAGATGCAGCTGGAACCGCAAGAAGCGATCCGATGAGGACTGCATTCAAAAAACTTTTTTTCATAACACTAAAGTTAAAGATTGGTTATTAAATTTGATTGGTAAATCACTTGTAGTTTCCACCTTCGGCCGCTCGTAGTGTCGCGGGGAAGCCGCAGGCAGAGATGTTTTTGTGGGTTTTAGATGAATTGATTACTGATAGCCTTTGTTAGATGTAGGTTTATATTTACACAATGACAAATCGAGACCGACAGCATGCATTCCATCCGGGGCGGCTTTATTCCCCGGTGGCTTTACTGGGCTCTTGAGGTTGCTTTTTATCATACGCTTAGTTTATTTCGTTAATCGTTGTGTGGTGGCGTCGCCTGCTGCACGGAAGCACCGAAGGAGGTACGACCCTACGAGGGGAGGCGCGCATATATAGCGGTTATCTTTAATTCATCGTTCCGGAAGTGATCTCCGCAGTGTGGTGGCTCCAAGGCTTAGTGTCGGTAGGGAGCGACAGCGAGAGAAGACTTTATCATGTCAGGGCTTATGACTGGGCGTGTTTAGGCGTCGGTTGTAAGCGGTCCGGTTATGGCGTCGGTTTGGGTTTGGGTAATCCAAATCTTTGAGAGGATAGAATAGGTGTCTGACAGGTATTCTGTCGGGAACATATTCTGCGTGCAAAAGTAAGCCTATTTTAAGCTGATGCCAAATATTTTTCAAAAAAAATCGTTCCAAGTAGTCAAAAAAATACAAGAAACCGCGAAAAATGCTTTTATCCAGCCCTAAAAGTGCTATAAAATTGCTGCAAAGTGCTTCAAAAGCTGAAATTCTTTAAGTTTTCGGCGTGACGGCGCCCTCCGGAGGTCGGGGAGGCAGCGCCGCCGTGTGTTGGAGCGATTCATTCGCCCGACGA
Organism: uncultured Prevotellaceae bacterium; assembly: GCA_964530595.1. GTDB lineage: Bacteria > Bacteroidota > Bacteroidia > Bacteroidales > UBA3663 > Liminaster. The sequence goes on from CAZGZL010000017.1 coordinate 22,298, forward strand.
GGCGCGCGCGGCGAGGGCGCGTGCCGCCACGTAGCCGGTAGTCCACGCCGCTTGCAGATTGTACCCGCCGGTGACGCCATCGAGGTCGAGCACCTCGCCGGCGAAATAAAGTCCCGGGGCGTTCTTAGCCTCCAAGGTGCGGGGCTGCAGGGCGGTGAGGGCGACGCCACCGCAGGTGACGAACTCCTCCTTGTAGGGGTTGCGTCCGGTGACGAGGTAGCGGTCGTGGGTCAGCAGCTCCACGAGGCGGTTGGCGTCGCGGGTGCCCAACTCGCCCCACCGACGGGCGGGGTCGAGGGAGGCGCGCCGCAGCAGGTAGTCCCACAGTCGTGCCACGAAGGTGTCGGGGTAGCGCGAGGCGAGCTGTTGGCGCGGATGCTCTGCCGCCGTCTGTCGCACGAAGTGTTGTGCCTCCTCCACACTGCTCAGCCACCCGATGGCGATGGGGGCACGGTAGCCCCCCTCCGCCAAGGGGCGTGCCGCATACGCCGAGAGGCGCAGGGTGGCGGGACCGCTGATGCCGAGGTGGGTGAGCAGCAGGGTGCCTGTGGCGCGGAGCTTCGTGCCGCAGAGGGCGAGGGTGACCTCAGGCACCACGGTACCGGAGAGTCGGTGCAACTCCTCGCCCTCGACACAGAGGGCAAAGAGGCTGGGGACGGGAGCGACCCGCTCCACCCCTACGGCGTCGAGCCACGCCAGACCGCTGCTCTTGGGGGCGCCCCCCGTGGTGACGAGTACGGCGTCCGCCCTCGTGCAGCTGCCGTCGGCAAAGGTGAGTTCGTACGCCTCACCCATATTATAAGGTACGCGCGCGAGGGCGGTGAGCCTCTTGCCCGTCTCCAAGCGGGCGCCGGTGTCGTGCATTAGGCGGGTCAGGGTGCGCACCACCTGTGCCGCCTCCTGCGAGGCGGGGAAGACGCAGCCATCCTCCTGCACCGTCAGGGGCACCCCCTCCGCCTCGAACCATCGGCAAGTCTCCGCCACGCCGAACTCACGCAGTAGGCGCTTCATCAACCGCTCGCCGCGTGGATAGAGGGCACTCAGGGCGTCTGCCTCCTCTAAGGCGACGTTGGTGAGGTTGCAGCGACCGCCACCGGTCAGTCCCACCTTGATCAGGGGACGGGTAGCGCGTTCGTAGAGGGTGACGGAACAGTGAGGTGCGCGGCGGCGCAACTCGATGGCGGCAAAGCAGCCGGCGGCGCCGGCGCCGATGATGGCGATGTGCATAGGGGGATAGGGATTGTAGATCAATAGCTTGGGGGCGACAAAGATAGGGCAATTCGGCTAAAGTTGCCGCGGCGAAGCGGATCTTTTGCCCCACGCGGCGCATTATTAAAAATAAATACATTACTTTGCTCCCGTATAACCGGGATTCATCTCCCCACACGCTAAAAAATATTCAGCCATGAATACCCCCTCCTCCTCCCCCTCCCCTCGGCGCAACTCGCTCGCAGCGTGGTGGCTCGCCATCCGACCCAAGACGCTGAGCGGCGCCCTGATCCCCATCGTCATCGGCTGCGGCGACGCCGTGGCGCGCACCCACACCCTGCGTCCGCTGCCGGCGCTGCTGTGTGCCCTCTTTGCCCTACTGATGCAGGTGGACGCCAACTTCATCAACGACCTCTACGACTATCTGCGGGGCACCGACCGTGAGGATCGCCTCGGTCCGGCGCGTGCCTGCGCCTCCGGGTGGATCTCGGCGCGCTCCATGCGGCGCGGCATCGTGGTGTGTAGCGTGGCGGCGTGCTGTGTCGGGCTGCCGTTGGTGTACTACGGCGGATGGAGCATGATCGCCGTCGGCGCGGCGTGCCTGCTCGGTGCCTATCTCTACACCGGGGGGCGTTACCCCTTGGCATACCATGGGTGGGGCGACGTGTTGGTACTCGGCTACTTCGGGGTGCTCCCCGTAGGGCTCACCTCGTGGCTGCAAGACGGCGTGTGGAGCGGCACGACGACCCTCTGCGGCGTATGTTGCGGACTGGTCATCGACACGCTGCTGATGGTGAACAATTACCGCGACCGCGACGGCGACCGCAGCTCCGGCAAGCAGACCGTCGTGGTGCGTTTCGGCGCCTCCTTCGGACGGCAAGCCTACCTGTGGTTGGGGGTGCTTGCCACCCTCGGCATGGTGCTGAGCGGCTTGAGCCACGGACGCCCCGCAGCGCTGCTGTCGCTGCTCTACCTCGGCCCGCACATCCGCACGTGGCTGTTGCTGGTACAGATAGACCACGGACGGGAGTTGAACCGCGTCTTGGGGCGCACCTCGGTGAATATGTTGCTCTACGGCGTGCTTGCCGCCCTCGGTCTGATGTTGCCCGTCGGCACGGTGTCGGCACAGAGCCGCCTCTATCGTGACCACTTCGACCTGACGGAGGTGACGCTCAGCCCCGGATCGCCCTACTACGCAGCGCAGGAGCGGGGGGTGCAGAGCCTGTTGGCATACGACGCCGATCGGCTGCTGACCCCCTACGTCCGTCAGGCGGGACTCGCCGCCACGAGCGACTCGCTCAGCCCCTACTACCGCTGGGAGGAGCGGCACCCCAACTTTGTCAACTGGTGTTGGAATCCCTCGTTCGCCTTGGATGGGCACGTTGGGGGGCACTACCTGACGGGGCTCTCGTTGGCATACGCCGCGGAGCGTGACAGCACCCTGCGACGACAGTTGGGTGAGCGCATCGACCACTTCCTACAGGTGTTGGGCGACTGCCAAGCCGCCTATGCCGCCGACACGACGGGGCTGCGCGGCTACTTGGGGGGACTGCCGGACAACACGATCTGGACGGAGCTGTACCGCGGACGCACGGAGCAATATGCGCGGCGCGGCGGGTGGGTGCCCTTCTACTGCATCCACAAGATCATCGCCGGGCTGCGCGACGCTTGGCTCTACGCGGGGCGCACCGAGGCGCTGAGCCTCTATCGCGGCACGTGCGACTGGGCGGTGCGCGTCACGGCACAGCTGAGCGACGAACGGATGGAGCGCGAAGTGCTCAGCCGCGAGCCGGGCGGGATGAATGAGGTGTTGGCGGATGCCTACGGCATCTTCGGCGACACCCTCTATCTGCACGCCGCACGCCGCTTCTCGCATCAACAGATGGTGAGGGGGATGCAGGAGGTGGTGGAGAACAGCACCTTCTTAGACCACAGACATGCCAATACGCAGGTGCCTAAGTATGTGGGCTTCGGGCGCATCGACCAGTGGGCGCACGACACCCTCTACGAACGGGCGGCACGCCACTTCTGGGAGGATGTGGCGGGGCGGCGCACCGTCTGCATCGGCGGCAACAGCGTGGGGGAGCACTTCCTCTCTGCCGACCGCGCGCAGCGCTACATCTCCCACCCCGAAGGGCCTGAGACCTGCAACACCAACAATATGCTGAAGCTGACCGAGGAGCTCTTCGAACGGCGGCACGAGGCGCGCTATACCGACTTCTACGAACACGCCCTGCTGAACCATCTGCTCTCGACGCAAGATCCCGCTACGGGGGGCTACGTCTACTTCACCTCGCTGCGTCCGGAGAGCTACCGCATCTACTCGCAGGTCAATACGGCGATGTGGTGTTGTGTGGGGACGGGGATGGAGAACCACGTCAAGTACAGCCACTTCATCTACACCCACGCCGACGGGCGACACCACAGACGTGAGTCGGACACGCTGTTTGTGCAGCTCTACATCGCCTCGGAACTGCACAATGAGCGCTATGCGTTGCGGCAGGAGACGTCATTCCCCTACGAGCCGCAGACCCGCCTGACCATCGGGCGCGACGGGCGCTTCACCTTGGCGTTGCGCCACCCGGCATGGGCGACGGAGGGCTACCGGGTGTGCGTCAACGGGCACGAGGTGACGTGGGCGCCGGAGACGCTGACGCCGGGCAAGGCGAGCTACGTCTACTTGGCGCGCCGTTGGCGCAAGGGGGACGTGGTGGAGGTGAGCCTCCCGATGGCGTTGCGCTACGAGGAGTGCCCCGGTCTGCCGGACTATGTGGCGTTCTTCTATGGTCCCGTGCTGCTCGGTGCAGCGACGACGAGCGCCACGCCGGGGGCACCGGACTACGAGGCGCTGCCCGGCGAGTATGCCGATGACAGCCGCATGGGACATTCCCCCTCGGCGTACGGACGCTTCCCCAACCTGCTGCACGCCCCGATGTTGCTCGGCGACCGCGAGGCGCTGCTGCAACGCATCACTCCCCTCAACATCGACTCGCTGCGCTTCGAGATCCGCGCGGACAGTGCGGCGGGGAGCAAGCCCTGCCGCCTGACGTTGCAACCCTTCTACACGTTGCACCACGTGCGCTACATGGCGTACTGGCTGCGACAGACGCCGGAGGAGTGGGCGGTGAACCCCTTGGTGCAACAAGCCGAGGAGGAGGCGCGTCTGGAGCAGATGACGGTAGACGTAGTGATGCCCGGCGAGCAGCAGAGCGAGGCGGGACACGCGATGTCGAGCGAAGGCAACACATGGTGCGGCGTACATCAGGGGGAGCGCTACCGCACGGTGAGCGGCAAGGAGGGATGGTTCGAATACCGTCTGAAGCGTGGCGATGTGCTGCGACTGAAGATGGCGGGCACCGATGCGGGGCGGCGGCTCCGCTTGGAGGTGCGCGCGGTGGATGCCGAGGGCAAGACGAGCGACGACGTTAGCCCGATGGAGGTGCGCGTCCCCGCCGAGGCGCACAACACGGCAGACGGATTCACCACGGTAGAGGTGGCACTGCCCACCGTGGCGGGCGACGCCCCGACGGAGGTGGCGCTCCGCTTCCTGCCCGATGCGGCGTCAGGCTTTCCCGGCGTCTATCAGCTACGGATGGTGCGGCAGTAGCCCCACCCCCACACGAGAACGCCCCCGGCGCTCCGCTGTCAGTGCGGAGCATCGGGGGCGTTCGATGTGTATGGAGGTCGGGGCTAAAGGGGGCTCCCGACGGGATTTATTTCTTCTCGTTCTCGCGGATTTCCACGCGGCGGATCTTGCCGCTGATGGTCTTGGGCAGCTCGTCGACGAACTCCACGACGCGGGGGTACTTGTAGGGAGCCGTCACCTGCTTCACGTGGTTCTGGATCTCCTTGATCAGCTCCTCGCCGGCGCGTGCCTTGTAGTCGGGGGCGAGGACGATGGTCGCCTTGACCACCTGACCGCGTACCTCGTCCGGCACACC
>CAZGZL010000018.1:0-27131 GCA_964530595.1 uncultured Prevotellaceae bacterium
AGAAGGAAGTCGGCGAAATCGACATCCTCGTCAACAACGCCGGTATCATCAAGCGTATCCCGATGCACGAAATGAAGCGCGCTGAGTTCCAGCAGGTCATCGACATCGACTTGGTAGGTCCGTTCATCGTGGCTAAGGCAGTGCTTCCCTCAATGATGCGCCGCCGCCACGGTAAGATCATCAACATCTGTTCTATGATGTCAGAACTCGGTCGCGAGACAGTCTCTGCATATGCTGCCGCTAAGGGCGGTCTGAAGATGTTGACACGCAACATCTGCTCTGAATACGGCGAATACAACATCCAGTGTAATGGCATTGGTCCCGGCTATATTGCGACACCTCAGACTGCTCCGCTCCGCGAGATTCAGCCCGATGGAAGCCGTCACCCCTTCGATACATTCATCTGCGCCAAGACTCCGGCAGGACGTTGGCTCGATCCCTCTGAATTGGGCGGCCCCGCTGTATTCTTGGCTTCCGAAGCTTCGAACGCTGTCAATGGTCACATCTTGTATGTAGACGGCGGTATCTTGGCATACATTGGCAAGCAGCCTAAGTAATCTGAGCTCGCACCTATAGAAATTGTTCTCTTAACATGAAAAAGCAAGTTCTATTCCCCGGCGTATTGGCTGCCACCGCTTTGGTGGCGTGCACTTCTGCTCCCAAGCAGGCTGCAGAGCCGCAGATCGTCTATACAGTGACGAACAGCTTGAACATCGACCGCGCGGGCGAATTGGTGGTGCTGAACGACTTTCAGCAGATCAAAGATAGCTTGAAATTGGACGATCAGCGTCAATTAGTGATCCTCGACACCACTGGCGCGCAAGTGCCCTATCAAGTGACGGCACAGGGCGCCTCCCTCCTCTTCCAAGCCAGGGTAGCTGCAAACAGCGCCTCCGACTACACGTTTACGGTAGGAAATCCTGTGGAGTTCGAGCCGAAAGTCTTCGGCAAACAATATCCCGAACGTGTGGACGACATCGCGTGGGAGAATGAGTCGAGCGCTTATCGTCTCTACGGTCCGGCGCTCCAAGCTTCCGGCGAACGTGCCTTTGGGTACGACGTGTGGGCTAAGAGCGTCCCGACATTGGTCGTAGACGATCGCTACCACAAGGAATTAGACAGCCAGCCCGTTGTCGACTCCCTGAAGGCAGCCGGCAAGGCTGACGAGGCGGCAGAGTATTACCACAGCGTAAGCTACCACGTAGACCACGGCAACGGCTTGGATTGCTACAAAGTAGGTCCGACGTTGGGCGGCGGAACGGCTGCGCTCTACAAGAACGGCAAGATCGTTTACCCCTACTGCTACGAGACGTACGAGATCGTCGAGAATGGTCCGCTCCGCTTCACAGTGAAGCTCGACTATCCGCAGACTGTGATCGACGGCGATACGGTGGTAGAGCATCGCATCCTCTCCGCTATGGCTGGTTCGCGTTTGAACCACTGCGCCGTCTACTACACCGGTCTGAGCGCCGCAACGGAAGTTGTCACGGGTCTCGTGATCCATCCGGAGAACGTAGACACTTTAGCAGCTAACGTAGAGGGTCAATACATTGCATATGCTGACCTCACGGACAACGTAAACAACGACAACGGTGTCATCTATGTCGGCGCAGTTTGTCCCTCAATGAAGGAAGCTCGCCCCGAATGGTTCAGCACCGTCGAAGCATCCAAGGAGCGCGGTGGCGCATCCGGACACGTTTTAGCAATCAGCGACTATGCGCCGGGCGACCTCTATGAATATTACTTCGGCTCAAGTTGGAGTAAGAACGATATGCCCTCTATGGAAGCGTGGGAAACCTACCTCGGTCAATACGCTCAAATAGTGGCTCACCCGCTGACAGTCACGATGAAATGATCGTCTGAATGCGGCTCTATCTTAAAAAATCTGCTGACGCATTGAATTTGCGTCGGCAGATTTTTTTTTGCACACTCCACCTTTCAAAACATAACGCGCATTTGCCTCAATTTTTAATTATCTTTGACGAAGCGGGACAACGACCTCTCTAATCAAAATATTGTTTTATTTTTGCACCCGCTAAGCAGATTCTATATCTAATTTTTATATTATACATCGTTAAATTCATTTTAATGGCAAGTGTGATTAAGCTCAGAAAAGGTTTGAACATCAACCTTACCGGGAATCCGCAGCCGAACGTCGTGAGCTGCAAAGAGGACGAGAAATTCGCCCTCGTGCCCGACGACTTCAACGGAATAACCCCGAAGGTGTTGGTCAAAGCAGGTGAAACCGTTCAGGCAGGTGATGCCATCATGACGGACAAATTTCACCCTGAAATTAAATTCGTCAGCCCCGTCAACGGCACCGTTGAGGCCGTCAATCGCGGAGAGAGACGTAAAGTGCTCAGCATCGTCATCAAGAAAGACAGCAGCACAGGTACACCCAAACAGCTTCCTGCCCTCGCAGCTCATGCGTCCGCCGAGGAAATCAAGACTGCATGGCTCAACAACGGCGTGTGGCCGTTCATCAAGCAGCGCCCCTACAATGTGGTCGCGAATCCCGAAGTTTCGCCGCGCGACATCTTCGTTTCCGCTTTCGACAGTGCACCGTTGGCACCGGAATTCAACTTTGTCGTGAAGGGCGAAGAAGCAGCGTTCCAGCAGGGCATTTCTGCCTTGGCCAAGCTAACCAACGGCAAGGTTTACGTTGGCGCTAAGGTCGGCAGTAATCTGCAACTCAAGGACGCCGTTGTCACCGAATTTGACGGTCCTCACCCCGCAGGCAACGTCGGCGTACAGATCAATCACGTGAAGCCGATCAACAAGGGCGAGATCGTTTGGACGGTGAGCGCCTTCGATTTGATTATCATGGGACGCATCCTCCAAGGCAAATTAGACTTTACGCGCACCATCACCGTTGCCGGTTCAGAGATTGTCGCTCCGGCTTACGTGAAGGTGTTGGCAGGCACAAGCCTCGCCTCCATCTTGGCAGGCAAAGTGAAGGGAGCCGACTATCAACAACGCTACATTGCCGGCAACGTCTTGACCGGCATCAATGCAGGCAAAGAGGGCACATTAGGCTTCTACGACAACACCATCACCGTCATTCCGGACGGTGGAGAGACCGCAGAGCTCTTCGGATGGGCTACACCGGGTCTGAATCGCTACAGCACCAGCTTCTCATGCCTTTCGGCTGTGAAGAACCTCTTCTGCCCCAAATCGTGGACGCTCGACGCCCGTCTGAAGGGTGGTCGTCGCGCCTTGATCGTCTCCGGCGAATGGGAAAAGGTTTTCCCGATGGATATCTACCCCGAACAGCTCTACAAAGCTGTCTTAGCGTATGACATCGACAAGATGGAGGAGCTCGGCATCTACGAAGTAGCTCCCGAAGACTTCGCCCTTTGTGAATTTGTGGACGCTTCCAAAACCGAGGTTCAGCAGACCATTGCTGACGGATTGGCTCGTCTGAAGAAAGAAATGGAATAATCAGGGAGGAGAACAACAATGAATAAACTCAATAAATATATCAACGAAAAGATCGCTCCCCAATTTGAGAAGGGGGGCAAGTATGAGAAGTATTGGTCGTTCTTTGACGCTTTCCATACATTCCTCTTTGTTCCTTCGACAACGGCACCGCGCCGCGGTGTACAGGTACACGACAGCGTAGATTCTAAGCGCGTCATCACGATGGTAATCATTGCCTTGTTACCTGCGTTGCTATTCGGTATGTGGAACGTTGGTTACCAGCACTACCTTGCCATCGGCGAACAGCCCGGCTTCTGGATGGAATTTCTCTTCGGTTTCCTTGCTGTGTTGCCTAAGATCATCGTCTCTTACGTCGTAGGTCTCGGCATCGAATTTTGTGTAGCAGCCTACAAGCACGAAGAGGTCGCTGAAGGCTTTTTGGCTACCGGCATCTTGATTCCGATGATCGTTCCGGTCGAGACTCCTCTGTGGATGATTGCTGTTGCTACGGCATTTTCCGTAGTCTTTGCCAAAGAGATCTTCGGTGGCACGGGTATGAACATCTTCAACCCCGCCCTCGTAACGCGTGCCTTCCTCTTCTTCTCCTACCCCACAGCCATGAGCGGTTCGGACGTCTTCGTGCGTACCGATTCTACGTTTGGCTTGGGAGCCGGCACTGTAGTCGATGGCTTCTCCGGCGCTACTCCATTGGCTTCGGTAGCCGAAGGCCACGCCGTCAGCTGCTCGACGATGGATGCCTTCTTGGGCTTGATCCCCGGTTCGATCGGTGAAACCTCCACGTTGGCGATCCTGATCGGTGCTGTGATCTTGCTTTGCACACGTGTAGCGAGCTGGCGCATCATGCTTTCGGTATTTGCCGGAGGCGCAGTGATGAGCGCTATTGTCAGCGCTTGCAACGCCGACGCTCCGACTGTAGCACAACAGTTGTGCTTGGGCGGTTTCGCATTTGCTGCCGTATTCATGGCGACGGATCCCGTCACCGGTTGCCGCACCAATACCGGCAAATTTATCTATGGCGCATTCATTGGCGTTATGGCAATCATCATCCGTATGTTCAACACCGGTTATCCCGAAGGCGCAATGATGGCAGTCCTTCTCGGCAATGCCGTGGCTCCGCTCATCGACTACTATGTGGTGGAGAATAACATCAGCCGTCGTGCAAAACGCGCTAAAACCTCTACGTTATGAACAGAAACAGTAATTCCTATACAGTGATCTACGCTACAGTGCTCACCGTGCTTGTAGCGGTTGTATTAGCTTTGGCTGCTCTCGGACTGAAACCGCAGCAGGAAGAAAACAGTAACAATGAGAAGAAGCAACAGGTGCTCAGCGCTATCAGCGACGCCATCAACGCCAAGTTTGGTGTCAATCCGTCGTTCGACAACGCAGGCGATCTTTGGGCTCAACTCGACATGGATGCCAACATGATGGTTGTAGACAAGCAGGGCAAGCAGATCAACGACGCGAGCGCCTTCGATATCGTCTTCAAGCAGCAGTTCACTAAAGGCAATTTGCACGACGATGCACAGTTGCCAATCTTCAAAGCCACAATCGACGGCAAGAGCTATTATATCTTGAGTCTGTACGGTGCAGGTCTTTGGGATGCCATTTGGGGCTACATCGCTGTCGAAGAGGACGGCAACACCGTAGCAGGTGCGACGTTCGATCACGCAGGCGAAACAGCAGGTCTTGGCGCCAAGATCAAAGACGATCCGGCATTTGCAGCATCGTTCGTGGGCAAACACCTCTTCATCGACGGCGAGTTTAAGTCTGTCAGCGTGCTCAAGGCGGGCAAAAAGGCTGAAGGCGATCAAGTGGATGCCATCACCGGCGCCACGATGACCTCCAACGGCGTTTCAGCCATGATCTTGAACAGCGTTCAGGCGTATGTACCGTTCCTTCAGGACTTGGTAGCAGCAAGTGCTGCTCCCGCTCCGATTATTGAGGCTGAGAACATTGAGGAAAATTCCGACGCTGAAACTGAAGGCGCCGATAACAGCGAACCTGTAAACGAATAAAATACTATGGCAGTAGAAAAGAAACAGGGCACCTTTGTCGGGCCCCTCTGGAAGAACAATCCTGTCGTTGTGCAGGTGTTGGGTATCTGTTCGGCATTGGCCGTGACGACCCAAATGAAGCCCGCCTTGGTCATGGGTATCTCCCTGACGTGTGTGTTGGCTTTTGCCAATGTGATTATCTCACTTTTGCGTAATACAATTCCGAACCGCATCCGTATCATTGTACAGTTGGTGGTTGTAGCTGCGCTCGTGATTGTGGTCAACCAGATCCTGAAGGCGTTTGCCTTCGAGGTGAGCAAGCAGCTCTCCGTCTATGTCGGTTTGATCATCACGAACTGTATCTTGATGGGACGTCTCGAAGCCTTCGCCTTAGGCAACAAGCCGTGGCCGGCATTCCTTGATGGTCTCGGCAACGGATTGGGTTACGCCGGCATCCTCTTGGTTGTAGCCACCATTCGCGAGCTCTTCGGCTCAGGCACATTGTTCGGCTATGACGTATTGGGTTGGGCTCAATCTTTGGGCTACAGCAACTGCGGCTTCTTCGTGATGCCTTCCGCAGCATTGATTATCTTGGGTTGCATCATCTGGTACCTCCGTGCCAAGAATCCCGAATTGCAGGACAAATAAAAGAATCACATTTTAAGAAACACGCTACATTATGGAATATTTAAGCCTATTCGTCAAGTCCATCTTCATGGACAACATGATATTTGCATTGTTCCTCGGAATGTGCTCCTATTTGGCTGTATCCAAGACAGTAAAGACTGCTGTCGGCTTGGGAGCGGCTGTGACCTTCGTCCTGCTGATTACTCTTCCGATCAACTACCTTTTGGACACCTACATTCTGCGTCCGGGCGCCATGGCATGGATTAGCCCCTCTCTGGCCGATGTAGACCTCTCCTTCTTGAGCTTCATCATGTTCATCGCCGTGATCGCAGCTATCGTGCAGATCTTGGAGATGGTGGTAGAGAAATTTTTCCCGGCCTTGTATGGCTCGTTGGGTATCTTTCTGCCGCTGATCGCTGTGAACTGTGCCATCCTCGGCGGTTCGCTCTTCATGCAGCAGAAGGAGTTTGAGAATGTTGGCTTTGCCGCAGTCTACGCCCTCGGTTCCGGTCTTGGCTGGCTCTTTGCCATCGCCTGTGTGGCTGCCATCCGCGAGAAGCTCTCGTACAGCCACATTCCCGCGCCGCTCAAAGGCTTGGGCATCACGTTCATTGTCACCGGCCTCATGGCTATGGCATTCTTGAGCTTCAGTGGTATCAAACTCTAATTTGGACTTAAAAAAGTTTTAGCATAAAATGAGTACAACCATCATATCCGCGATCATCATATTTCTGATCGTCATCTTGGTGTTGGTAGCATTGCTGCTGATCATCAAGGCGAAACTGATGCCGTCGGGCAACGTGAACGTTGTCGTCAACGGTCAGAAGGAAATCTCGGCTCCCATCGGAACCACGGCGCTTGCAGCCCTTCAGGGCGGTGGCATTTTCTTGTCCTCGGCCTGTGGCGGTGGCGGCAAGTGCGGTCAGTGTAAGTGCGTCATCGAAGAGGGCGCTGGAGACATTCTCCCCACCGAGGTGGGCTTCTTCAGCCGCAAGCAGATCAAGCAGCACTACCGCTTGGCTTGCCAATCCAAAATCAAAGAGAACGCCGTTGTGCACGTACCCGAGGAGGTCTTCGGCGTCAAGGAGTGGGAATGCACTGTGGTCTCCAACCGCAACGTGGCTACCTTCATCAAGGAGTTTGTCGTTGCCTTGCCTAAGGGCGAGCACATGGACTTCAAGCCCGGTAGCTATGCACAGATCAAAATCCCTGCTTTCGATGTAGCCTACAAAGACTATCAAGTCGAAGAGGCGTTCCATGGCGACTGGGACAAGTTCCACATGTGGGACTTGCGTTGCAAGAACACCGAGCCGACCGTTCGCGCCTACTCTATGGCTAACTACCCGGCAGAGGGCGACATCATCATGCTCAACGTCCGCATCGCAACGCCGCCCTTCAAACCGCGGCCGCAAGTGGGCTTCCAAGAGGTTAACCCCGGTATCGGTTCGTCTTACATCTGGTCTTTGAAACCGGGTGACAAGGTAACAATGTCAGGTCCTTACGGAGACTTCCACATCCACGATACGCAAGCCGAAATGCTCTATATCGGTGGTGGCGCAGGTATGGCACCGCTCCGCGCACAGTTGTTGCATTTGTTCAAGACCGTCAAGACCGGTCGCAAGGTATCCTACTGGTACGGCGCGCGTTCACGTGCAGAGATCTTCTACGAAGAGGATTTCCGCGCTATCGAGCGTGAATTCCCCAACTTCTCGTTCCACATCGCACTTTCGGCACCGCTTCCCTCGGACAACTGGGACGGTCCTGTGGGCTTCATCCATCAGGTGATTTACGACAATTACTTGAAGGATCACGAAGCACCCGAAGACATTGAATACTACATGTGCGGCCCCGGTCCGATGTCCAAGGCTGCCGTCAATATGTTGATCGATCTCGGCGTGAGCCACGAGAGCATCTACTTCGACGACTTCGGAGCATAAAGACATCCGCACGTTTGGCAACAAACGTGCATCAATACACAAGCGCTAAACACCTATGCACGGTGTTTAGCGCTTGTGTTGTATGTAGCTATAGAGCCTCTTTAAGCCGCTTATTGACTTACGTAAAGCGATTGAGAATAATTAGAGATAGCCGTCCGTGCTACATCTAACGATAGGATTTGCGATCTATCTTGCCGTTGAATGTCCGGTTCACAGCCGCCACCTGTTCGTAAATAAGTGGCGTTTTTGCCGCTCCAATCTTCGAGGCGATGTAACGGCTGATTCGTTTTTTGTCGAGCGGTTCCCCATCAGGAAGCACGACGAGAAGCTTCAAAACATTGCCCATGACGACATGATGCGCCGCCACACAGACACACTCTTTAATTTCCGGTAGAGACATTGCAACATCTTCGACCTCAGATGGCGAGACATTGATGCCGCCGACATTGATTACATCATCGCTCCGTCCCATGAGGCAGAGCATTCCGTCAGCATCTATCATGGCATTGTCGTGGGTGTAAACGGTGTTATCGTGCAATACGGCGGCGGTCATCTTTGCGTCGCCGACATAGCCACTCATTAGGGTGCGACCTTGGCACGCCACGGTACCTTCGGTCGAAATGAAGAACGAGGAATTCTTCATGGGACGACCGAGGCATCCCGCCAAGCACTTGGCAGAATTAAAATTGTGAGTACTGATAATCCCGGTCTCGGTGGAAGCATAAGTATTGTACAGACGTGTACGCGGTAGAATCTGGCACAACATTTCCATGTCAGACTGTGCCATAGGTGCGGCGCCTGTCTCTATGAATTCCAAAACATCAGCGCAACGCATTAAGCGCTCCCGCCCCAACATCATCAGCATTCGCAGCGCCGCGGGGACGAGGAAGCTTGCTACGCGTGCTCCCGATTGTTCGACGGCGGCGAAAAAGGTGCCCATGTCACGCATACCGGATATAATATGTAGTGCTCCGCCACTAAGCAACGTTGGATATACTTTCGAAAGGCTTCCGATATGACAGAGCGGCCCCGCAATGACAAAGGTGAGTTCGGAGGAGAAGCCTTGCGCCTCGGAGAGGTTTTCGGCTTCGGCTATGATGGCATCGTGAGAGATCATGACACCTTTGCTCTGTCCGGTCGTTCCGGTGGTAAAAAGTACATCGGCGGTACCGTGGGGAATATCAGACTCTTTCAGGAGCTGTTCTAATGCGCAATAGCGGTCGTCGGGCAGTGACTCTTCGAGGGGTACCGCTACCCCATGAACGTAGTGAATGGCGAAGTAAGTCAATAGAAAATCTATCGACTGAGAGGAACGAAACGGGTAAGCATCTCCGGCACGAAGGCCTTCACCTCGTAGCGTTTCTGCCCGCTCTACAACTTTTTGCCACGCCTCTGCATAGCTAAGGGTTGTTGTGTCACAGGAGAGGAACCGACGATCTGGGAAGTGCTCGGCGCCATATCGCAGATAATCCTCTATCTGATTCATTGTTTTCCTAATTTTCGCTCGACCATAGCGACGATGGCATCCAAGTTCTTCAGATTCTTGGGAGTAGCGTCACAGTGATCTAATTCAATGGAATAGCGCTCGGATAGTAGCATCAAAATCGTAGTAACGCCCAACGAATCCAACTCAGAGAAAAGGAAGTCCGAATCGAAATCGACCAACGGAAGTTCATTCTCTAATAGCGCTTTGATCTCTTCTTTCATAACAAAGGAGTATTTAAGAGGGTAAATAATAGTATTTGTGTATCTTGGGTTCGCCAAAGTCGATTATCCGCGTGCGATCACAGCTTCTACGGGATTGGCATATATGCCCAACAAGATATCTGTCAGAGCCTCGAAGTCGGTGTTATCGCGATATTGGTCCAGTTGGGCGAGATGTTTCAAGAAGATTTCTTTCTCACCCTCGGTGTATCGGTCTACAAACGCCGTCTGTCCGTAACGCAGGTCGTGCGCGATGTAGTTAGTGGCGGTCAGTCGATACGATTCACGGATTCGCCCGTCGATAAGCGATGCCACGGCGCGATGGAAGTCTCCAAGCGTAAAATGTTGCATGGGCTCCAATTCCTCGGGTTGCAATGGGCGACAGAACTCCAAATGGACGTGTCCCTTGGGTTGAAGCATTCCGGTCAAAATGCTGTTGATGTCCTCGCCGGGCTTTTTCACATAACGTCCCATACGGCCCTTTTCGTACAATTCCAACGCTTTAAGCAGATCACAAGGCTCCCACTCGTAGCTGATAGACACCGGGGCGATGTTCAACGCCTTCATGGAAGTTATCTTGTCCGAAGTACCACTCATGCCGAACATCTTGATAATTCCCTGATCGGTCAGATCGTTTCCATCTTTGGTACGACCGTTGCGCTGAGCAATCCACACCGAATGGCCGTTGCAACAGATCGCTTGCCGGATGTAATTGCTCAGCCGAATCGAAGCGTGATAAAACTCCCGGATATCTGCCCCGGGGCGCTCTACGCGAAACATCTTATTCGACTTTCCGATATCAATAATCAGCTGCCCCTGCATCAGATTGGCGCCGAATGTGATCTCACTCGTCTCATAGCCATTCTGAAAGAGGGCATACTGCATCAAGCTTGAATCCAACACAATATCGCGATGATTACCAATGAAAAGGTAGCTTTGGTCGTGCGAAAGGTTTTCCAACCCGCTATAGGTGAACGAGGTCATTGTTTTTGCAATGATACGCTCATTCATAGGCTTCATTACTTCCGTCTGAAAGCCGTACACGGTGTCGATGGAGCGCACCAAATCGCGCACTTCAGCGACATCTTTTTCGGGAAAAACATAGGAGGCTAACAACGGGAACGTCGTATTCGTAGCTATGCGCTCCATCGCTGCCGGAATCTCATCGTCACGATAGGGACGAATGTCGTCGAAGTTATCTTTATTTTCCATATTGTTTGTTTATTTTCTGTACGATTACGCCTTGTCCCACGATGGCTTCTGCCGTCACGATCGCCGTGAGCGGCACACCGCAGATGCCATGCAGGTTAATGTTCTGTCCCGTTAGCAACAAGTTACGCACTTTAGTTACCACTTGTATTTGTGACAGCAACATGTTGTGACAATCCCGACTATAGCCGTAGGATGCCCCCTCTTTGGTGGCGTAATAATCGCGCACAGTGAGCGGCGTTGAGGCAAAGCAAAACTCGATATTCAGGCGTATGTCAGGATAAATTCGCTCTACTTTGTCGAGGACACGCTGCATGGTACGCTCTTTCCACATTTTGTATTCTTGATCCCGATGTCCGAGCGTCGAATCGCTCCATTGCTGAACGGCACTAAAAGGCATAGGGCAGTTCACCGTCATTCGCTCTGCATAGCGACCTTGATGGAGTGAGGGTGGAGTGAGGCACATAAAACCGAGCGGGAAGTGCTCCTCATCGTAATCAGAGAGGTGCCACACAACGCCCCGCTTCTCTACATAGTAGCAGGGATGATTGACAAATGGTTGCGTGGAGCCCTCGCGGAACTTGATATAAAGGCTAAAGAAAGAATAGGAATTAGGGATTTCCTCCAACCTATTGCGAAACGATTTCAAGAACGCCTTTTCTGGCAACATCCGTAGCAACGTACAGGGATGAATAGCAGAGATGTAGTAATCAGCCACATAACGTTGTCCCTGCTCCGTTTCGACATAATTCACATGACGGTTATCACAATCTACATCCACACGTTTCACGCCGTCTCCGGCATGAATCTCACCTCCTGCAGCGACGATGACATCCGCCAATGCGTCTGCCATCTGTTGGCTTCCGCCGACAAAGGTACTTGAACCGGTGATATAGAGTACATTGATCAAAGCATGAATAAAAGCTGGCGTATGACCGGCGACACCGGCGTACATTGGATTCATATACGCCAATAGCTCCGCAAGGGTCGCATCGCTAATGTATTTCGCAATAAATTCATCTGCCGCCATTAGGAAGTCGTCAGAGTGTTGACGAATCATGCCTTGCTCATTCTGGCGTAGATAGAACATATCGACCTCTTCGCTCACAGACCACAAAGCATCGAAGTAACGGTGTAGCGCCTCCGCCTGCGTCGGGAAAAGGTGGGTCAAATAGTTTTCAAGCGCCACCCTGCCGCGTGGCAATCTATAGGTGTTCCCCACCGCATCGCCGTAAGTAATCGAATCTATACAGTCGGCATCTGTATGACAAATGTTCAGTCGGTCTAATATTCCCAAATAACCGCAGATCTTACTGAGGGTTTGTCCCGGCATAAATCCGCCGAGGATGTGCATCCCCGTCTCGAATGTCACACCGTGGCGACTGAAGCACTGCAATCCACCGCCTATGATCTTGTTTTTCTCTAATACGTGGACGCGATACCCCTCCTTGGCCAACAATGCACCCGTTGTCAACCCGCCGAGACCTCCACCAATCACCACGATGTTTCTTCCCTCTATCATATCGTTTGATGTTTTTAATCCTGCCGCGAAGCTTCTTGGATCTGTTCGTATAAGCCCCGTGCGGAGAGTAATTCGCCGCACGTCACCATAGTACCGACAAGGCAACCGAGCATCCCATGAGAATTGACATTCTGCCCCACAAGAAAGAGGTTGGGGATGCGCGTTTTATAGGGTACACGTCCCGCAATGCCTTTCGATACATCTTTAGCTACACCATACAACGACCCCTCTTCCGTTCCCGTATAGTCACGATATGTGAGCGGCGTCGAGACATAATAATGCTCAATGGATTCCCCAAGACGAGGAAATTGCTTCTCCAACGAGGCAATCAACCGACGTGCCTTTTCCGTGACAAAGTGCTCATAACCCTCTCCGCGATGCCCTACGGTGGTGTTTTCCCACTCCTTCAACTCGCTGATGTGCATATAGGAGATGATCACGCCCGAACGAGCGAAACGAATATCTCGCTCGCTGCAAAAGTGCATATAGAGATACCCTTTGGGCCAAGTCTCGTCGGTATAGAGCTCACAATTCCACGGCGTGTCGGTATTGTAGCCGAAGAAGTTATAGTTCATATAGGGCACCCGGTTTTCCTTAAATTGCAAATAGACAGAGAATCCTCCCACAGTCTGCGGGATGTTCTTGATGCGACTTCGAAAGGCGGGGCGTAGCAGGTTGGTATCACCCAATAATTCGAGCAGACGATTGGGATGGATGGCAGAGATCACATAGTCAGCTTTCAGCATCTTCTCCCCGTTGATTTCCACCCCGGTGGCATGAGTATCGTCGCATTCTATCCGCGTTGCCCGACTCCGCGTACACACCTCTCCGCCATACTTGGCGAGCACCTCATGCAACGCGTGCGCTACGGTGTCGCTACCACCGACAAAGCGAAAGGCACTCTTGTTGTAGAAGTCCATGATGAAAGCATGGACGGCAAAGGGAGTCTTGTCCCGCTCGGCTGCATAGAGCGGAGCATCCCCCACAAGTACCTTTTGCAACAACGGATCACTGATCACCTGCTCCACAACATCGTTGATGGAGCGCAACTGATATTGCATACTGACGGCGATGTTTGCCTCGCCATATTTCATAGAATGAAGTGACGATGCGTCAGAGATCCGTTCCACGAGGTCGTAATAACGGACTATGTTATCTCTCTGCGCCGGAAAGTAGTCTGCCATCTGACTGATGAAGGCATCCCGTCCATTGGCAAAGTTAAATTGGTCGCCCCCCATGGAGACAACGTTATAGCGATCGGCATCTAACCGAGAGAGCTGCAACTTATCTTCGATCTCCAAATAGCGCAGGAACGTATGTAGCACTTGTCCACGATCTGCGCTACCGACAAAGTGCATTCCGGTCTCGAACTTCACATGTTGCCGCGTGAAGCATTGCAAACATCCGCCGATTTGGTGTCCTTGTTCCAATACCGTCACATCGTAGCCATTTTTAGCCAACACGACGGCAGTAGACAACCCGCCTAACCCGCTTCCTATGACGACTACTTTCTTCTTCATAGGTTATATATTGATTTTGTATTTATTTCGATATGCCACGTAGGGAGCCTTGTAGGTTTCGGTTTCCAACTCACGGCGCAATTCTGCGTACCGCTCAAGGTAGCTCTTGTGTACCATTCGCATCAGCTCGCGATCAGTCAGATCTTTCAGCTGCTCATAGTTAATGCGAGCCCAAATATCGAGCGTTACAGAGCCGCGCCGCAGCATGAAATCGTGCTTGGGCAGGACGTCGTAAAGCCCATGAATACATACGGGTAGAATATCTACACCCAAAGCCTGCGCCAACGTGAAAGCTCCCTTGTGGAAACGTCCGATCTCTCCGTCCGGAGTACGCGTTCCCTCAGGGAAAACCACGATACTGTAGCCTCTCTCCACTAAATTTTTCAGCGGTCCGAGGTTACGATCGAAGCCATTCGTCACGGGGAGGAACTCTGCCGTATGGATGACCGCTCCGTAATAAGGATTATGCCATACCCAGTCCTTGGTGAGCACGATAATCTTGGGCGACAGCTGCATCAGGCACATAAGGTCGAGATGCGACTGATGATTGCAAACAATGACAGCCGGCTTGATGAATGTCTCTCCGGAGAGGTTACGCTCTCGATACTTCACACCCGGCACGTGTCGTATGACGAACCATGAGAACTTTTGCAACAAACGATGGTAAAACTTCTCGCCCCGCTTACCCCGACAGAAAGGTCGATGAATCAGTACCGTGTAGGGGATCATCAACAAGAACATTCCGCTGATGAAGAAGCTAAGGGAAAATAGCGAATAGAGCAGGCGCGAGAGCGTGACGGGATATTCTCGACGCTTTCCGCCGCTCTCCGTAAGCCAACGGAACACGATGGGCGGCAGGTAATACGCCATGATGACAACGGTAATCATCCCCACAATAGCCACCTCCGCCAACGAGCGCATAGCGGGATGCTTGCTGATGATCAGCGTGCCGATACCGATAAACATGATCACCGCCGAAAGCGCCACACTGTTTTTGTATTGCTCCAAACGTTTGCGCCCAGTCGTGTACTCATACATCAATCCTTCGGTAATAAAGATCGTATAATCGTCCCCCTGACCGAAGATAAAGGTAGCGAGTATAATGTTTACGATATTGAACTGCATTTCACAGAGATTCATGATGCCCAAAATCCAAATCCAGCTCACCGCCAAGGGCAAAAATGCTAACAAACTCAGTTCGATACTTCCGAAAGAGATCCAGAGGAAAAGGAACACCACGAAGCCGCAAACAAAGCCTATGTAATTGAAGGAATCTGAAAGTACCTCTGCAAGGTGACTACTCACGTCTGCCGAGGAGAATACGAAGCTGTCGAGCGGCATAGCGGTTGCCATGCTTCGTTTCACCTCTTCCACGCGGCTACCATCCACCTGCACAAAGTTAACGATCTTGCAACCGTCGTGGTCGTTCATCATGAAGCGTTGCCCTACGAGGTTGTAGAACGTTGCATTGTATGCTGTGTCGGAGGCATCTACCCCCTGCTCTATCATCCGGACGAATGGCATAAACGCCTCGTCTGAGAAACCCGCCTCTGACGCTGCCGCCAATAGCCGCTGCGACGCCTCAGTGTGTTCACTCCAGAAGCGAGTCCAACGCTCAGCTCGTTCCTTGCGCCATGCGGCGGAGTGGAGCATCTCACCAATGCCGGTGACGCGCACCACGCCATCCACTGTGTCCAAAGCGGCACAGAGGCGTTCATTATGCTGCAATGCCTCCTCCTCAGTAACGCCTTCTGCTACTGCATATACGGTGTAAAGACTATCGCTCCGATTCTGCGTATCCGAAGAGAGAAACCTCAAATTTTCGCGCTGTTCGGGGAGCATATAGTTGATGTTCTGCATATCCGAATCGAAGGTAGTATCGAAACTGAAATAGCCCAACACGATCGTGATACCTGTCACCATCCAGAGGACAATGCGCCCAAGGCGTTTGTGTTCAGGGAGAGAAAACAGTTGGAGCGAAATGCTTCGTTCCGGCAAGCCTGCATCACGGTGCCGCCTCCCCATGACGACGGGTAGACAGATCAGCACAAAAAGGATGGTTCCAATGAGAGTTAAAGAGCCGAAAAGCCCCAAATCACGCATCGCCTGCGCATCGAGGAGCACAAGGCAGAGAAATGCGCTCACCGTCGTAATGTTGCCCACAAGCAACGGCGGCGCCATCTCGCGTAACGTCTCGCGCATACTATGCTCATGTTTCAGGTGTTCGATGAAATGGAGAGGATAGTTACTGGCGATGCCGATAATAACAGAACCAATGCCGATCACAATCAGCGAAATGCCATCGCGCAACAGGGATATTACCCCTAAAGCAAACAACCAACCGGCAAAAACAGACACACCGATCCAAAGAATGTCACCGATCCGCCGGAAAGAGTAAAGAAGCACCAACAGGATGAGTACGACAGCCAACGAGACCGCCCACAGACTATCCGTCTTGATTTGGGTAGCATTCGTTGCCGCAATCAGCGGTGCACCAATCGCCGATACTTTGACATCACCGAACGACTGCTGCACATCGTCAATGCAGGAATCTAACAGTTCTTGCAAGAGCTGATTGTGGTACGACTCGCTGATTCCGAACGGAGATTCAAGAAGCACGATGCCCACGCTATCCTTGAAGAGGTAGCCCTCTATTGTCTTGTAAGACTGATCTACCGTGAGTTTTTGCAGGCGTCCGGTCACGGCACTACTCATCGCCAAGGGGTCGGTGGGCAAACTCTGAGCCATGAAGCTTCCGGTAGGCAGCATCAGCATCAGCTTAATCTGTGCCATCCTATCGGCAAAATATCCGGGCTGGTCCAAGACACTATCCAATCTTTGATAGTCCTCGTCGGTAAGCAACAGCGGATAATGCGCCCATACAGATTGCACCAATTGGAGCATAGCATCCTCATCTACGCGTACTTGTAGATGGCGTACCATGCCGGTTGTATCACGCGCCGCCACAGCCTCGCCGAATCGCTCCATCGCAGCCTCCTTGTCTTGGAGCGAGGCTGTTCCATTGAAGACCACAGCAACGCGGTTCTGTCCCGCCATATTGCTGAACACCTCGGAATATTTTTTGCTCTGTCCGTCGAGCGGCATGAACGACGATATGTCCTCATCATAATTCATACACACGGCAAGCACCGCGCACAGCACGAGCAAACCCGCCACAGCAAGGCGTACGGCAAGTCGATGTCCAATAAGCGAGTCGTATATTCTTAGAAAAATTCGATTCATATCATTCTTTTCAGTTTTAGGGGCAGTGCATAGACCACGGCAAGGAAACACAGAACCGTATTAAGCAGACTGATCCTCATGAAATCGTAAATGGGACGGAAATGCGAGACGCGCTCCCCCTCCGGCGGATAGTAGACGTTAATCCCTATCGGGATGAGCTTAACACCATGCCATGCAGCATATACGAGCAGTTCCAATTCGGCTTCATAACGCGATGTGATCCAATTCAGTTGGGACATCCGATCTAAGGGGTAAAGACGGAAGCCGGTCTGCGTATCAGGAAGCGCAATTCCTGTTTGCAGGTGAAACCAGAAATTAGAGAACTTGTTGGCGAATGTGTTGCCCGCAGGCATTCCTTCGGCATTAAGGTTCCGACTGCCCACGATCAGGCTATCCGGATGAGCCTCCATAGCCTGTACAAAGGAGGGAATATCCGAGGCGAAATGCTGCCCGTCGGCATCTATTGTTATGGCGTAGCGATACCCCATAGCACGTGCCCGGCTGAACCCGCACTTCAAGGCATAGCCTTTCCCGCGATTTGGAGCATAGTTCACCACCGTTATACCGCCACACGCAGAAAGCAAGGTAGCGGTACGATCCGTAGAACCGTCATTGACCACAATGATGTCGGATGCGTAGCGTTTCACCTCCTCGATCACGTGACAGAGGGTCTTGTCGTTGTTATAGGTCGGAATGATGACACACCACATGATAGGTCAATGACATTTTAGAAAACACCAGATCCGTCCCTGCTAACACGACGGAGACTTTATAATCACCATCCACCTCCATGATTTTCAAGATGCGGACATCTAACTCAGGAACCTCCATAGGAGTAATGACGGTCATGTACTTCACATTCTTTATATCTGTGAGCTCCAACGGTTTATTCAGATACTGCGTTAGGATCTCTGTCACCATCTGGATTTGGCAAACACCGGGCGTGATGGGCTGCCCCGGAAAGTGAGCTTTGTAAATCTCATGCTCCGGATTGAGTGACACGTGTGCGACGATCCCTTCGGCGATCGGTGACACGGTCTGTATCTTGAAGAAACTATTCAGCAACATTGTCTATGGGGTTAAGGCGGTACGTAATCTTGTACTTACGATTGGTTAGTAATAGGGTTCCGTCATCCGACTGCGCCAAGACGCGGGACTTGGGCAACGGAAGTTCCGGCGCACAAAGGCACTTCATATCTTGGGCAATCACTCTCTTGATATAGAATTTTCGGAGCGGCGCAATGACGTTGTGTAGCTTCACTTTACGACGAGTGGCAGAATAGGTCGCATCGAAGACCTTGATGCCGAACTCATTCATCAGGCTCATTGCGACACCGGCTGTTGTCCGGCTGACAATACAAACGCCGGAGATGCCGTCCCCCTTAGGGAACGTTATGTAGGCGCTGTACTGCTGCACTTGCGGTGACGGTTGTGTCTGAGCAGACAGCTCTGTCACCCCGATGAACTGCAATAGCAGGGCGAGGGCGACCGCGTTGCACAGACGGCGACAACAAGACTTTAGACCACTATCGAACATTAAAAACCGAATCATCTATACTTTTATTCTTCTCAATATGTTCCATCGTAATCACCGAGGTGTCCCCCCCCTTCTCTACGAGTTCCACACTTGTCACCATCTGCGAAACAGGATCAATATACAGACGTACTGCCGAGAACAGCTGTGCCATCTCTTTCTGCTGCGGTTTGAGCGAGGCAATCCACCGACCGTTGTCCGTGTACATCGTCACCTGAAAATCTTTTCCGTCGGAGAGGCTTTGTCCCGTGATGCTATTCATCATGATGCGGGCAATCTGTTGGAACATCTTGCTCGACTTCACATCCACGACATGAGTCTGTTGTTGCGACTGCATGATCACCGTCTCTCCATTGATGACAAATGTATAGGTGTAAGGAGCAGTGTATTCCCAGCGCAAGAGTTTTCCTCCCTTGTAAAACATTTTTCCCTTGGAGGTCATCGAGGTCTTGAGTAGCGACAAATGTTTCTCTTGTACAAAGTCGCACTGCAGGGAGTGAATCTGCTTTGCAGCGGCACACACTTGTGCGACCATTTGGGCACTCTCAGCACCGCTGACGGGCTGCTGCGCGTGTAGGATCAGTGGCATTGCTGCGATCATGGCAACCCATGCGAACATCAAACGTTTCATCTCTCCTATTTTATTTTTCGATCATTTCAATATCAAGAAACAGCCACCTACGATCAATAGGCAACCGATCCAGCGATAGAGCGACACCTCTTCATGAAAGCACAGAATCGCTGCAAACATAGCAATGACATAACTCAAACTCACCAAAGGATATGCCATACTGAGGGGAAAATTCTTCAAAATATACATCCACAGTAAAGAACCTGCCCCGAAGCAAAGTCCACACGCAGCGAAACGCCAATTACCGAATAGAGAACCCCAGAACGCCCTATTCCAACCGAACGGTAACATTTCCTGCAAGGCGAACTTCAAGAACACCTGTCCGGCGGACAACAATACACTTTGGAGCAACGAATAGATGATCAATCTCCACATAATCACATGTTTTTTGCTTTTACCACCTTCGCCACCGAAGTTACGCCGATCGGCAAATCCTCACCGCGTAGACGCATCACCATGTCATGTAGCAGCGGCGTCACCTCGTTGTGGAAACCGATGAGGGCAGTTTTGATCTTACCCTGCTCCATAAGCATTTCAGCGTCGCGCATACAAAGCTCAAGCACACGTTCTTGGCTCAATTCGGTATAAGTGATGTTGTAGCCCTTGCAATGCGTTTTGATCGCTAACGCACCCGCAATGGTATTGTGAGTGCTCTGCATGAAGAGGGTCGGGCTCAGCGCGTGTTCCCCCTCGCGGCACAGCTGCAACAGGAACTTCTCACTGTTCTCCAACATTCCGTAAGCTGTCCCCACAATGATGGCGTCCGGACATGCTATGCCCGCTTGGGATAATGCCGAAAGCGAGGTGACGAGGGCGCTTTTCTGAAGCATACAGAGACGGCGCGCTTCGAGCGCCGGAATGTAATCGCGAATATTAGTCACTGGGGCATCCGGAGTAGCTGTCACCTCGGCGACTATCTCTACCTCAACTTTCGTCTGCGGCAGATCGGTAGCCTCCGGCTCTGCACTCTCCGGTAGACGGGAAAGGATGATCGACGATTCATTGCCACCGAAACCGAAGCTATTGCACATCACATGGCGCAATACGACCCCACTTCGCCCCAGCGAGGGGGTAATGCCGTCGGGCATCTGATGGCTCCAACCTAAGTTAGCGGGAATGAATCCGCGTTGCATCGCGATGAGGCAAATCACCGTCTCAATGCTTCCGGATGCGGAAGTTGTGTGTCCGGTGAATGACTTGGTGCTTGAAACTGCTGGCAATCGGTCGGCAAAGAGCGTCTGCAACGCAGCACTCTCACTGGCGTCATTGTTGGGCGTCCCTGTGCCGTGCGCATTGATGTAGTCGATGTCGGTGGGCTTCATGCCTGCCATCTGCAGAGCCTCTTCCATCGCCAACCGTGCCCCTTCACCCTCAGGCGAGGAGGCTGTCTGATGGAAGGCATCGCATCGGTTGCCGTAGCCCGACAGTTGGGCGAGCGGTTGTCCGCCTCGACGTTTCAGCGATGCTTCACTTTCGAGCACTACAAAGCCCGCCCCCTCTCCGAGGTTTAGACCGCGTCGCGTCGCGTCGAAGGGACGGCAACGTTCTGTGTCTAAAATCATCAGGGTATTGAAGCCATTCAGATGGAACAAGCTCAGCGCTTCACTGCCTCCCGCTATCACTCGGTCACAGTGACCACATTTGATCATGTTTGCCCCTACAATAATCGCATTGAGTGCCGAAGAGCAGGCGGTAGAGATGGTCACAACACGATCCGCCGGAATACCGTAATAGTCTGCCATCAGCTGAACCGTGGAACCGGAGTCGTGCGTTTTCATCAGGTGAAGCCAATCGTTATCTTCAAGCATCTGTTGGAAGTGCTGCTCCGTACTGTCCATGCCTCCCACAGTCGTTCCGGAGATCAGATAAGCCCCGGCTGTCGAAATGCCGGACTGACGCAAAGCCTGTCCGATGGCTTCTATGCCCATCAGTGCCGTGCGATTGTCCACCTCCTCATCGGCTATGTGGAGGCGGCGTTTCAGCTCCGCGTTAGAGAGTTTCACCTCTCCACACGGCAATTCTTTGTGTTCCGACTGCAACAGCTGCATCTCACCCACACCGCTGATACCGTTGCATAGTGATTGTTCTGTCTCCTCGACACCGATGCCAATAGCCGAAATGATTCCGGCTCCTGTTATATATACTGTATTACTCACGATTATTTGACTCTTTACATCCAATACGCTTCAAAACTCCAAAGGCTGGAGGGCTGATTACTTGGTACGATTCTTCGCAATGTACTCTGCCATTGTGCGGACAGATTGGAAGATCGCTTTTCCCTGTGCTGGATCGCTCAGCTTGATGCCGTAATGTTTTTCCATCAGGACAATCAGCTCCAAAGCATCAATAGAATCCAGTTCGAGTCCGGCGCCAAAAAGCGGAGCATCATCGGCGATGTCCTCAGGTTTTACCTCTTCAAGGTTTAGCGCCTCTATAATCTGTTGTTTCAGTTCCAAAATCAATTTTTCCATAATCTTTTGTATTTATTTCTCTATTTCAAAAGGGTTACTCTTATATTTCTGAAATATGTTATGCCAACAGGTAACAGATGGCTTCAAAGTTACCGGATTGCGGCATTTCAATCCATCCGCCTAAAACACTCGTTATGCCCGGCTCATGCAACAGCTGAGCCATAAGGGGGAGCGTGTTTTGTGGCGAATCTTGAGCTAAGTAAAGGGTTTCGCCTCGATAGTTGTTGCGAATGGCAATTTCTCCTGTCACGATGTTCGGCAATGTGTATATGAATGCCGCAGGACTGGGGAAGTAGTTGTCTGCGCTTGCGATGGTCTGCTGATAGGCTTGATCGGCACAAATGGAGGAACTTCGCCCAACAATGACGATTGCCCGATCGGAGCGTTCGACAAAGCGCGGTGCTCCTTCGGCAGCGATCAATAGTTCCGATGCGAGAAAACCGAGTTTGGACATCGGATCCATCTTATGATACTTGGGATAATCGCCTATCCGATTGTGATACAGCCACTTCAGCAGCTGCATTCCGCAGCCTTCGATCTCTTGGTCGACACCATCGACCGTGAGACTATGCTCCGTAAGGTGCACTGTGTGTAGGACTTTAGCCGAATGTTTCGACTCGAGGGATTGCGTCCCCACCGATCCACGACGGAACAAAATGGCGGCATTACATCCACCGAAACCGGACATCATTTTTATGAACGAGTGACCGGATGCTGCGCGATGTTCGGCAGAGAGATTGACAGGACGGCTAACCCCACGATTGTGATAGCCTCTTGTAGCCAAAACCGTATCATCGTCCAACGCCTCCATCGAGATCAATGTTTCTACCACTCCGGAAGCGCCCAAAGTGTGTCCCAAGAAGCCTTTCAACCCATTGGCAGGGAGGTGGCTCAATGCGGCACGATGGATGGCAACGGCTTCCATTTCGTCGTTGAATAGGGTGGCTGTCCCATGCACATTGATGAAAGCGATGTCGTCAAGGCGCTCTCCCCTCAAGGTTTCAGTGAGGGAGCGGTAGGCGCCCTCTGCGGTCTTAGAGGGGCTGGAGGTATGATAGGCATCATTGTACGATGCTCCCCTCACGATCTGCCACGCATCAGGCGTCGAATAGTTTTCTAAACGAGTATAGATGATGCAGGCGGCTGCTTCTCCGAGGTTAAGACCTATGCGATCTTCGTCAAAAGGTCGGCACTCGTCGGCAGACATGGCATTAAGCGCCTGAAAACCACTCACGATGAAAGGCGACAATTCGTCGACGCCTATCACTACGACATAATCGTATGCTCCCGAATCGAGCGCTCGCACCGCCTCTATCTGGGCACTTAGCCCCGATATACAGGCATTGCTCACCACGAGAGGTTCACAGCTGTTGCCAAAGTAGCGACTGACGGTGCGCGTCGTCTCGACAAGCAATATATGATCCTCACGATTCGGCAGAGTAGCAAATTGCTCATCGAGCAGAGCCACGTTACCTTTGGTTGTGGCGAAAACAAAGAGGGTTCGATCACCATCGAGCGGGATATCCTTACCCCTCACCGCACCTGCCACCGACAAGATGGCCATCCGCTCAAAACGTGTACCATCGGATTTCCGTATGCCATAATCGAGGCAAGTGGACTCTAAGCGATCGTCGTCGAACGCGGAGACCATGACCGGCTTTGCCATGCCGAGAAAGTGTTCCCGACGTTGCAATGCACTCTCGCCCGCCTTGATGCGTTGATAGTTGGCATGCGTTCCCGCTGCCAACGGCGAGACGATGAAATCTGCAATCTTTATGATCATTCGGTCAGCCATCTCTTCTTCCACTCTTCGTAAAACTTCGGCGGGAACCACTGCAACTGATAGTGCGTGTCGGTAAACACTTGTACAGAGTGTCCGGTGGTAATGACGGCTCCATCCGCCCGATTGAATACCTCATAGTCAAAGATGAGCTTAGCGGCATCAGTGGGCACATAGACAATCTTTATGGCAGGGTGCATCCCGTAGACAATGGGGCGTTTGTACTGAAAATTCAATTCAACAATCGGCGCAAAAAATCCGTGCTTGAATATCTTCTGATACCCAAGGTCATATTTACGACCAAACGCCTCACGTGCATCCTCGAAGTATAGCGGATAAGATCCATGCCACACGACGTTCATCGAGTCTACCTCGCTGAAACGCACCTCAAAGTCCAAAGTTTCCGAAAGTTCCATTACATATTCATTGTATAGCAATCTTCATATCCGCAGAGGCGATCAATTCGTCGGCGACACGCACTTCGGCGTGCACAAGGGTCATGCCGAACACCTCCTCTTGGACACAAATCGTGGTCTCTATCTTTTCACCAACCATAGGGCAACGCACCACGTGCATATTATTCACCGCGCCGATGTAGCCAATCTTGACGGGCAATCCGCTGATCAGATTGTAATAGCCCAACCGCGCAGCGCACGTCTGCGCTATGTGCTCCACGATACCGGTAGCAAGCATTCGCCCTTCAGCCACGAAAATGTTGTCCGGTCTCACGGTGAGGCAAGTCGAAGTCGTCCGCTCATCATACCCCGTCAAGTGGTCTATCATGATGAATGGCGGACGCTGAGGGATAATCGTCTCCGGGGCTATTTCCAAAAGTTGTAGAAGTTGAACCATTGCGTAGGATATTGTATTACCGTTTTTTCCAGTTCTGCCGCGAACGAGTGACAGAGTTCCTGTCGGGTTGCGCCTTGCAAACGGCGAACAAGGATGCGATAAGACTTCACACCACTCTTCATGACAAATACCGCCAAAATCGGAACTTCTCTCTGACTCGCCATCGCAAAAGGGCCAAGCGGGAAATCTGCGGGAGCACCAAGGAAATGGCACGTCACACTCCGCGGAGAGCCAAAGATGCGATCGCCCGGCATACTCACGATGTTGCCGGAACGCAGAGCCTCGCTCAGAATGAATACGTGCGACATATCTGAATTAGCCGCCACCATACGCACCCCATGACGTGCAAAGATCTCCGCCCGCGACTTCATCACCGTCTCCGTCTCGCCGCCGAACACTAAGGCATAGAACTCCTTATGTTCAGGCTGTAGCATATAGCCCGCCAACTCATAATTACCTATATGTGAACTGAGCTGCATAAATCCACACGTTCCACGTTCCAAGGCGTCGAATACCTCCTGCCCCTCCACCTCGAAACAGAACTGATGTCCCGCATAGGCGGCGAAACGGTCAATGATGATCTGACCGAAACGGAAATGGTTCATGTAGACGTAGCCAAAAGCCTTCAGCGGATTCATGCCGAAACGCTTGCGATAGAGGCTATAGCTGGACTTGTAGCCTTCGCGCCCAAACAACATATAGAAGGGGATCACGAATCCCATGCACACATACGGCACATAGAGGGACGTGTGGCGAAACCATCGAATCATGGCACGTTGCATCCACCTCGTGCCACCGGTGGTACCTTTCCAGTTGCGGTGCTCAGCTTCGGTTGCCATCGATGCTCTGCATTAAGCGTTTACCTTGCTCTCGATGTAGTCGCAGAATTTGCTGAACGTGTCGACGCTCTGCATTTCCTCCGGGTTAATCTTGAACCCAAAGTTCTTATCAACAATAACTACTATATCTACGAAGTCCAAAGAATCAATGCCCATGTCATCTTTCAATTTGGCATCGGGCGCAATCTTATCTTCGTCAATTTCAAGCTCTTCGATGAGGAATTTCTTTACTTTCTCCTCAATTTCTGTTCTTGTCATAAGTTGTATGTATAATATGATAAATTTCAATGGTTATTCTTTGCACTTCACTCTTAAAATGCTGTGCCCATGTCCTAACCCATCAAAGATGGCATCAATCTGCAAGCCTGCGGCTTCGATACAGGTGCGCATATCTTCGGTGTTGTACATTTTGCTATTGCCGTTGGCAATGGCAGTGAAATAAAGGGAGGTCATCGTGAGCGCCATGGCTGCCGGCTCATATTTCTGCCGATCCCAAAGTGTCTCCATAATGTAGAGACGGGTATCCGGATTCATCACCGCCCTCGCGCGTCGGAGGATTCCTACAATCTGTTCCATACTAAAGCAATCGAGGAACTGGCTCATCCAGATGGCGTCAATGTCTTCGCCTGCAGGGAAGTGCTGCCGCTCATCGAGCAAGTTAATGCCGTAGCCATCGATGCGTTCAGCACCAACGGCACCTGCCGTCTGACGGTACATCATCTCTAATTGCTGCGGCAAGTCGAGAATCGTCACCCGCACATTGTCATCGTAAGCGACACACTGCAACGCCCAACGACCGGTATTTCCACCGACGTCGAGCAACCGACGCGGACGACGATCGCCGCCGAAAACAATCTTCAGCGCATCGCCGAAAGAATGGTCACTATAGAAGTGATCGAAGGCGAACCAAGACTTTTGTACCTGTTCCGGAAGCGAAGAGAGCCCTTCGTACACAGTAGCCCAATCGCCGAAATGTCTCAATCCCTCGGGCTGACCGTTGAGGAGCGATTCCTCCAACCGGAACCATCCCTCATAGTTGACATCGTGATTGAAATCTATGTCTACTCTTGTCGCGGGGTCGATCAGTAAGTACCATCCGGTTTTGGTCAGACTATATCTGTCGCTCTCCGGATGAATGATTACGAGACCAATACAGAGCGATGCCTCAAGCAAACACTTGGCAGCATAGTCACTCAATCCCGTTATACGGCAAATGTCTGCACGCGTCAACCCCTCTTCGCTGCTACGAAGAGCCTCGAGCACTCCATGCTTCAGCATCACGCGGGCAGTCTGAAAGATGACCGGCCCCCACGCTATAAACTGTGCTGCTAACTGAGCCTCATGACTGGTCCGATGATCGACGGTGTAGACTTTCTTCAGTTGATCAGATAATTCCATGGTATGTTTTTAATACATTGTTTTCAACAATCCGTCGGAAAGGTAGCGATATACACTGATGGCACGGTGTTCGAAATCGAATGCAAGCATTCCCTTCACTCCAGAGAATTCGTACTCGCAAAGCACCTCTTCGGTGTCATTTTTAACCAATTTCATAGTGCCGTTCACGACTGCACCGCCGGCTTTTCGACTCATACCCCACACAGCGCCGCCCGCATTACCGACATTCATAGAAGTCACGGTAATATAGAGGGTGTAATCCCCCTCTATAGACGACATGGTAGAACCGATACTCGCCTTTCGTTTCTGATTATAATATGTGATGAAGCTCGCATGACCGCGATCAACATTAGCGATAAATCCCTCATACGTCGAAGCACTCTGATTGCCATAATAGACATCGGCGGTCTCACCACGACCATCAAT
>CAZGZL010000019.1:0-26632 GCA_964530595.1 uncultured Prevotellaceae bacterium
CTGTTTGAGTGGGAAATATCCTAACGAAACCTAATAAGAGACAAGATTTTGGATGTTTTGAGAATCTTGGCTATCTTTGCGGCAATTTTGAATCATCATTTTTGAAAATGAGCAAGCAGACAAATAAGAACTTGTTAGACGATTATCGCTCGGATCGCACAACTATTATGCCAATATTTTCAGATGGACCCATGGATATCTCCTTTGAAAAAGAGAAGGTAAATACCGATGCGTTGCCTTTGGTCGCAACGCGCGATATGGTGCTGTATCCCGGTGTCACGATGCCCCTTGCGATCGGTCGAACTAAATCCCTTCGCGTTATCTCGGATGCAGAAAAGAATAAGAATTATATAGGAATTGTGTTGCAACACAATCCTTTTATTGAAGATCCTATCCAGAAAGATTTAAACTCCCTCGGCACGATCGCCGAGGTGGTGAAGATGTTGGAAATGCCGGATGGCTCTCACAATGTCATTGTACAGGGACGTCACCTCTTCAGACTGCAATCTATGGTTTCGACAGATCCTATCTTGTTGGGACAGGTCACACTGTTGGACGAAGTTCGCCCGAAGAGCGATGACCGCAAAATGCAGGCGATGGTCTCGAACATTAAGGATATGTTGCACCGCATGACGCAATTAATGGAAGATGTGCCGAACGAGTTGATCTTCGCCATTAATAATATTCACGACGATATCTATTTGGTGAACTTCCTGTGCTCGGTGTTCCCGATGATGCCGTCGAATCGACAAGAGTTGTTGGAAGAGGTGGACGTCTTTGAGCGTGCTATGAAACTCTGTGAGTTTATAAACACTCGAGTGCAATTCTTGACGATTAAGTCCGAAATAACCAAACAAACACAGAATGCGCTGTCCGAACAGCAGCGACAGTTCTTTCTGCACACGCAGCTGCAAGCCATCCAAGAGGAACTCGGCGAGAGTTCGGATAACGACTTCAGTAGCCTGCGTGATGCGGCTGCCAAGAAACAGTGGCCGCTCAACGTTAAAGAACTGTTCGCAAAGGAGATTGCTAAGCTGCAGCGTACCAACGAGCAGAGCCCGGACTATTCGGTGCAATATAACTATTTGCGCACATTGGTCGACCTTCCGTGGGGTAAATGTACAACGGATAATCTGAATCTTGCGCACGCACAGCGCGTATTAGATCGCGATCATTATGGTTTGGAAAAGGTCAAGGAACGCATCTTGGAACACTTGGCAGTGCTCAAATTGCGCGGCGATATGAAGGCGCCGATCATTTGCTTGTTCGGTCCTCCCGGCGTCGGCAAGACGTCACTCGGCAAGAGCGTCGCTAAGGCGCTCAAGCGCGAATATGTCCGCGTGTCGTTGGGCGGTCTGCACGATGAGGCAGAGATCCGAGGACACCGCCGTACCTATGTCGGCGCAATGCCGGGACGCATCATCAACGGGATTCTCAAGTCCGGTGCGGACAATCCCGTCTTCGTGTTGGATGAGATCGACAAAATCGGTAGCGACTTCAAGGGTGATCCTTCCTCTGCTCTACTTGAGGTGCTCGACCCCGAACAGAACGCAAACTTCCACGATAATTATTTGGACGTAGACTACGACCTCTCGAAGGTACTCTTCATTGCCACGGCCAACAGCCTCAGCACGATTGCGGCTCCCCTGTTGGATCGTATGGAGATCATCGACCTCAGTGGCTACATCATGGAGGAGAAAATCGAGATTGGCCTGCGCCACCTTCTGCCGCGCCAGCTGAAAGAGCATGGCTTGGACGATGTCAAGTTCAGCATTCCCCGCAAGACGATGGAACAGATTATTGATCGCTACACGCGCGAGTCCGGCGTCCGCCTCTTGGAGAAGCGCTTGGCAAAGATTATGCGCAAGGTAGCTTGGAAAGTAGCGAACGGCGACGAATGTCCCTCACGTCTGCGCCCCGAAGACCTGTCCGAATACTTGGGTATGCCGGATTATGACCCGGACAAATACGAAGGTAATGATTATGCCGGTGTCGTCACCGGCTTGGCGTGGACTTCTGTGGGTGGAGAAATTCTCTACGTCGAATCTGCCCTTTGCAAAGGCAAGGGCGAAAAACTCACGTTGACCGGTAACTTGGGCGATGTGATGAAGGAGTCGGCGATGTTGGCTTTACAATACGTCAAGAGCAACGCAGACCTCCTCCAGATCCCTGAAAATGTGTTTGACAACTACACCGTACACATTCACTGTCCCGAAGGCGCTATTCCTAAGGATGGTCCCTCTGCCGGCATTACGATGGTGACATCTTTGGCCTCCACCTTCACGCAGCGTAAAGTACGCGCTCACCTCGCTATGACCGGCGAGATTACCTTGCGTGGTCGCGTGTTGCCAGTCGGCGGCATCAAGGAGAAGATTTTGGCAGCTAAGCGTGCCGGAATCACCGACATCGTGCTCTGCATCGACAATAAGAAAGATATTGAGGACATCAAGGCAGAATATATTGCCGGTCTGACGTTCCACTACGTGCGTGACATCAGCGAAGTCCTCGAATTTGCCCTTTTGCCCGATCGCGTCAAGAACGCTAAGACGTTCTGATCGCTTTTCAATACCTCTGGAAGCTCCCAACGAATCCGTTAGTTCCGCGATCGTTGGGAGCTTTCGTTTGTCCGTTTAGTGGGGCGGATGTCCCATATTTCGGGATAAATCTTTTGAATATCGCGGTGGAACGTTATCTTTGCGCAGATAAATCATTTATAAACACATTAAGACGATCGAATCTCATGGCTGATGATGCTTATTATATGCGGATGGCGTTGCAAGAGGCAGCGCGTGCTGCAGAGGAGGGAGAGATCCCGGTGGGAGCTGTGGTGGTGAGCCGCGGCAACATCCTCGCCAAAACGCATAATCTGACCGAGACGTTATGCGATGTCACAGCGCATGCCGAAATTCAAGCAATTACCGCTGCCGCCGCACGGTTGGGGGGAAAATATCTGACGGAATGTACCCTATACGTGACGTTAGAGCCTTGTGTGATGTGTGCCGGTGCCATCGGCTGGGCGCAGGTGGGACGATTGGTCTATGGGGCAGAAGATCCCAAGCGCGGCTATCATCTGTTAGCGCCGGGAGCGTTGCACCCTAAGACGGAGGTGATCTGTGGCGTGATGGCGGACGATGCTGCCGCTTTGGTGCGCGACTTTTTCAAGAAGAAACGCGGCTAACGGTCTCCGACTAAATTTATCCACAGAACCATGAAATGCACACGACCATGAATGATCGATCTTCCGAACACTATGTAATCCTATCTAAAGTGCCGAGCGATGCCTTGCCGAACATTCTGCGCAGCGGACAGAGCTCGGAACATAATTCATTATATCTATGAACAACCGTATCTTCACCCTACTAACTCTGTTGGGCGGCGGCGCTGTATTGCCCCTCATGGCTCAAACGTCTATCTCCACAGCCCCGGCGGTCTATGCTCCCGCTTCGGCGGTGGACTCCGCCTACATTTTTGCCTATGCCACTCAGAAAAACAAGTCCATGAACGGATTGCACTTCGCTTGGAGTCGCGATCGACAGCATTGGACGGAAATTGGTCCGGAATACTCTTTTGTTCAATCGGACTACGGCAACTGGGGTGTGCAGAAGCAGATGCATCGTCCTTCGTTGCAACGTCAAGCCGATGGCTCTTGGATTGTGGTTTGGGACGTGAATAATAAGGAAACGATGGTGGCGTACACCACAACCCCCGATTTGGTACATTGGATTCCACAGGATTATTACCCGCGGCATATATCCGATTATTTCACACAACCCAAGACCACGTTGACGCTTCCTTTGGCTGGCGAAGTTGAGGGGGAGGTGCATCGTGTGGAATGGGACGTCGTGCAACGCTTGATCGATGAATGTAACCGCAGCCGTTACTCCGAAGCGCAAGCCGCCGAGAGAATCGTAAACGACGGTGCTCGATGGCGGGATTTACAGCCCGTCACCTCGACTTTGACCATCGATGCCGAACACGCCAAAGAAATCAGTGACAAGCTGATCGGAATATTCTTTGAAGATATTAACTATGCCGCCGACGGTGGTCTTTATGCTGAGTTGGTGCAGAATCGCGACTTTGAATATCATCCGCGTGACCGCAAGTTTCAGTCGCCCGAATGGAATGCCACCTACGCTTGGACGTCGGTAGGCGAGGGGTTGACGTGGAACATTGACAGTGTACAACCGTTGCATCCTAACAACCCGCATTACGCCTGTCTGACGGTCACAACTCCCGGTGGTTCCTTGAACAACTCCGGCTTCGACGGTATTGCGGTGCATAGCGGCGACGCCTATCGGCTGAGTCTTTACACACGTGCCGAAGGGGGGATCAAAGGTAGCCTCTCTGTAGCGCTCGAAGATCGGCAGGGCAGAGAGCTCGCCCGTACCACCTTGAAAGTGCCCGCAGGCACGGAATGGCGACAGCTGCAAGCCGAGCTGAAGCCGACAGCCTCGTGCGACAGTGCTCAGCTCGTCATCCGTCCGTTGACGGCGGGGGCATACGCTTTAGATATGGTTTCATTGTTCCCCAAGAATACTTTCCGTGGGCGAAGCAACGGTTTGCGTGCTGACTTGGCTCAGGCGTTGGCAGATCTGCATCCCAAATTCGTTCGCTTCCCCGGAGGCTGCGTTGCGCATGGCGACGGCTTGGATAACATCTATCGTTGGAAAAACAGCATCGGCCCCTTGGAGGCGCGTGTTCCCGAACGCAATATCTGGAAATATCATCAGACGTTAGGTTTAGGCTATTATGAATACTTCCAATTCTGTGAAGATATCGGTGCCGAACCCTTGCCGGTGATCGCTGCTGCCGTTCCGTGCCAAAATTCCGCTACCGGAGGGTACGGTCAACAGGGAGGAATCCCGATGGCGGAGATGGAAGCCTATATTCAAGACATCTGCGACCTCATCGAATGGGCAAATGGTGATCCCAAGAAATCGGAATGGGCACGCAAACGCGCAGAGGCGGGACACCCCAAACCGTTCAACCTGAAGTATGTCGGCATCGGAAACGAGGATTTGATTAGCCAAGTTTTCGAGAAACGTTTCGAAATGATCTTTCGCGCCTTACAAGAGCGTCACCCGGAGATCACCGTTGTGGGCACCGTCGGCCCGTCGAGCGAAGGCTCCGATTACGATGAAGGATGGCGTTTCGCCCGTCGTTTAGGAGTTCCGATGGTGGATGAGCATTATTATCGCTCACCGGGATGGTTCTTGCATCACCAAGACTATTATGATCGCTATGCACGCAGCGGCACAAAAGTTTATTTGGGAGAATACGCCGCCCACATCTCCAATCGCAGCAACTGCTTGGAGACGGCGTTGGCAGAAGCGATGCATCTCTGCAATGTGGAACGCAACGGCGATGTTGTGGCTATGACCTCGTATGCGCCCCTCTTGGCGAAACGGGGACACACTCAATGGACGCCAGACATGATCTACTTCACGAATACCACCGTGGAGCCCTCTACGGGCTATCAAGTACAGGCTATGTTCGGTCGCAACTCCGGCAACCGTTATCTGCCGTCGCAGCTTCTCTTGAACAGTGCCGATCGCGACCTACAGCAGCGAGTTGTTGCCTCCGTCGTTCAGGACGATGCTACGGGCGATTGGATCGTGAAAGTCGTCAATATGCTCCCCGTAGCGAATGAGGTGCGCGTCGACCTGTCGGAACAGACGTACCAAGCGAATAGCAAGAAGGGCAACACGCGCAGCGTCAGTGGCGAGACCTTGACAGGAGCGTTGGCAGATCGTTGGTTGCAGCCGCAGGTGTTGCAGCCCACCGCGGTCGATGAGGGAGGATTCACCGCCTCGTTACCCGCATACTCTTGCACCGTCTTCCGCGTGAAGTGGTGAGATTTCTTGCGGATGTGATACAAAAACATAGTAAAAACGGAAACTGCCGACGGCGGTTTCCGTTTTTTGCTGTATCTTCGCCGCACAATCGTTATAATAACTTGAGAGACATGACACCGGAAATCATGCAATGGGATCGCTTGCTTTCCACCCTTCGTTTCGGACAGGAGCATCTGCGCGATCATCGTCAACACGCGCGCACAGAGTTCCAACGCGATTACGATCGCTTGATCTTTTCGTCCCCTTTTCGTCGCCTGCAGAACAAGACGCAGGTCTTTCCTCTCCCCGGAAGTATTTTCGTACACAACCGTTTAACCCATAGCTTGGAGGTAGCTTGCGTGGGGCGTTCGTTGGCTAATAACGCCGCGGCGTTTCTTGCCGAGCGATACGCCGGCGAGCCGTGGATCGCCAAGCTGCAAAGTCTTGACGACATTGTGGCTACCGGTTGTTTGGCACACGACTTGGGCAATCCTCCCTTCGGGCACAGCGGCGAGCGTGCCATCTCCTCTTATTTCCGCGAAGGCAGCGGACTGCGCTATCGTGAGTTGCTGACGCCTGAACAATGGGCCGATTTGACCCATTACGAGGGCAATGCCAACGCCTTTCGTCTCTTGACACACCGCTTCAACGGTCGTCGTGAGGGAGGCTTTGCATTGACCTATTCGGCGTTAGCGTCCATCATCAAATACCCCTATGCCTCATTATGTGCGCAAGATAAGCCTAAGTTCGGTTACTTCGCGAGCGAAGCCGAATCGTTTCGGCGCATCGTTACTGAGTTGGGCATGCTCCCCTTGGACGATACCGGACAACGCTATTGTCGCCACCCGTTGGTTTTCTTGGTCGAAGCGGCGGATGATATCTGTTATCAGATTATGGACATCGAAGACGCCCATCGCTTGAAGTTGCTCACTTTCGAAGAAACTTTTTCACTTTTGATGGGCTTTTTCTCCGACGAGCGGCGCGAAAGTATCATACGGCACTTAGACATCGTTTCGGATCCCAACGAACGTGTCGCCTACCTGCGCAGCTGCGCCATTGGCACTTTAGTGTATGAATGCTCCGAAACCTTTTGCCAGCACGAACAAGAGATTTTGCGGGGAACATTCAACGCTTCGCTGATAGATTTGATCTCTGACATTCCAGCGGCAGCCTACAAAGAGTGCTCGCGCATTGCCTACAGCCGCATCTATTGTTCGCCCGATGTCGTCGACATTGAGGTTGCCGGACATCAGATTATCTCAGTCCTCTTGGATAAGATGCTCGACGCTGTGATTCACCCCGAAAAATCGTATTCTAAACTCCTGTTGGATCGCATTCCGGCGCAATATGAGACACGTTCCGAGGAAATCTACACGCGCATCTTAGCCATCTTGGATTACATCTCCGGCATGACCGATGTTTATGCTCTGGATCTCTATCGCAAGATCTACGGCATGAGTCTTCCCTCTCTCTAATCATGTACACCTTTAATACTATGTTATTCTAAAAATATAGAACACTATGGCTAATTTATCAGGAAAATTGGCTGTCGTCACCGGTGGTAGCGGTGTATTAGGCAGCAATGTCTCTCGTGGACTTTTGGAGGCGGGCGCGACGGTCTTTATTATTGGCGCACACCTAAATAAAGTTGAAGACACCATTGCTAAGCTACGTCCCTATGGAAATGTAGATGGAATGGTTTGTAATGTTCTCGATCCGAAGGAGGTTGTTAAGGCGCGCGACGAAGTGATGCGTCGGTGGAATCGTTGTGACATCTTGGTCAATGCTGCCGGCGGAAATGTTCCGGGGGCGACGATCATGGACGATCAATCTGTCTTCGACATGTTGGATGCCGACCTACGGCGTGTGATTGACCTGAACCTCTATGGCACCATCTATCCCTGCTTGGCGTTTGGCAAGATCATGGCTCAGCAGAAGAGCGGTTCGATCATCAACGTCTCCTCTATGGCTGCTTACGATGCGCTGACGCGCGTCATGGGGTATGCCATCGCCAAAGAGGGTGTCAACGCTCTGACTAAGTGGCTGGCACAAGAGATGGCGATCAAATACAGTGAGAAGATCCGTGTCAACGCTATTGCACCGGGCTTCTTTATCGGTGAGCAGAATCGTAAGGCTTTGATCAACGAAGATGGCTCGTTGACGGAGCGCAGCCACAAAGTGATCGCCAAGACGCCGATGCGTCGTTTCGGCGACATTTCCGAGCTGAATGGCTTGGTATGTTTCCTTTGTTCGGACGAAGCCTCGTTCATCACCGGCAGCATCATCCCTGTCGATGGTGGTTTCAGCTCCTTCTCCGGCGTATAATCGCTCCAAACGCTCCGCAAGGTGCATATTCAATAACGTAGTGAATAGTGACTCTTAGTAGATAGGATCGTGTAGTTTGTAGTTAGTAGAGCACAGTCACTATTTCCTAACCCACTACTCACTACTATTTTTTAGCTCAGAGGCGCACGTCGCGTGTGTCTCTGCGAAACACAATAAAACAGCAAATCATTATGGAAAAAACATGGCGCTGGTTCGGCAAGAAAGATAAAATTACTCTGCCGATGTTGCGACAGATAGGTGTGGAGGGCATCGTTACCGCCCTACACGACATCCCGAATGGAGAAATTTGGTCGTATGAAGCGATCGTCGAAATGCGTGATTATATTGAGAGCTACGGCTTGCGTTGGTCGGTCGTAGAGAGCTTGCCGGTGTCGGAGGCTATCAAATACGCCGGCGCAGAACGCGATCAGCTCATCGAGAATTATAAAGTCAGTCTCGCCAACTTGGGACGCGCCGGTATTAAGACTGTGTGCTACAATTTCCTGCCGGTGCTCGATTGGGCGCGTACCGATCTCTTTCACCCATGGGAAGACGGTGGATCTTCGCTTTACTTCAACCGCGTGGAGTTCTGTTACTTCGAACGCTATATCTTGAAGCGTCCCGGTGCCGAAGCCGACTATACTCCCGAAGTTTTGGCTCAGGCAGACGCTATGGATCGCGACATGACCGACGAAGGGCGCGCCCGCTTGGTGGATAGCATCATCGTCAAGACACAGGGCTTTGTAAATGGCAATATCAAAGAGGGCGACCTTGATCCTGTCGGTATCTTCCGCTCGCTCTTAGCCCTCTATAAAGATATTGATCGCGACGCCTTGCGTGAGAATCTACGCTATTTCCTTGCTGCGATCATGCCTACTTGTAACGAATGGGACGTTAGCATGTGTATTCACCCGGACGACCCGCCGTTCCCCCTGCTCGGCTTGCCGCGCATCGTCACTTGCGACGAAGATATAGATTGGATGTTGCACGCTGTCGACGATCCACACAACGGACTT
This sequence comes from uncultured Prevotellaceae bacterium, assembly GCA_964530595.1. Classification (GTDB taxonomy): domain Bacteria; phylum Bacteroidota; class Bacteroidia; order Bacteroidales; family UBA3663; genus Liminaster. The sequence continues at coordinate 9,176 of CAZGZL010000019.1, forward strand.
ACCTTCTGTTGCGGCTCACTGAGTGCCGGCGCACAGAATGACGTGCCCGCCTTGGCTCGTAAGTATGCCGAACGTACCAAATTCGTCCATTTGCGAAGTACCAATATCTTGCCGAACGGAGATTTCATCGAGGCAGACCACTTGCACGGTCGCGCCAATCTGATCGAAGTAGTGCGCATCTTCGAAGAGAAAAATCCCAATCTCCCGATGCGTGTTGATCACGGTCGCACGATACTCGGCGATGAAGACAAGGGTTACAACGCCGGCTATTCCTTCCACGGTCGCATGATGGGGCTTTGTCAGATGGACGGCGTAATGGCAGCAGTTCGTTACCTCAAAAAATCAGCTCAATGATGCCGTACACGATCATACTACGGCGCTGCGCCTCTCTGCTCATGCTGTTAGGGCTCAGCGCCGTAGCTCCGTATATGCCTACGGCGCTGCATCTACCGATGTTCACGGTTCAAGCCGCCAAGAAAATCCAGCCGTGGCAGCACGGTGCTTTACGTGTCTCGGACAACCACCGCTACTTGCAACACAAGGATGGAACCCCTTTCTACTATCAAGGCGAGACCGCATGGCTGATGCCGGAACGTCTGACGCGCGACGAGGTAGGTTTCTACCTGACGTGCTGCGAATCATCCGGCTATAACGTTGTGCAGGTGCAGACCGTCAACGGCGTACCCGCCATGAATGCCTACGGCAGGAGTTCGCATCCTCAAGGCTACGATTTCAGCTCCGTGCAGCGTCATGCCGATGGGGACGACTACGGTTATTGGGATCACATGGATTACATCGTCCGCGTAGCCGAGCAACACGGCATCTATGTCGGTATGGTGTGCATTTGGGGCGGTTTGGTCAAGTCTGGGCAGATGTCGGTCGACGAAGCCAAACTCTATGGTCGTTTCTTGGCTGAGCGCTACAAGGATTCGCCGAACATCATCTGGATCATTGGTGGGGACATTCGCGGCAACGTCAAGACTGAGGTCTGGGATGCTTTAGCTACCACGATCAAGGAGTGCGATCCTAATCACCTGATGACCTTCCACCCGCGTGGGCGTACCTGCTCCGCCACATTCTTTAACGATCGTGCATGGTTGGACTTCAATATGTTTCAGAGTGGACATCGCCGCTACGGTCAGCGCAACGGCGATGGTGATTATACTATCGCGGAGAACACCGAAGAGGATAATTGGCGTTATGTAGCCGATGCGCAAGCTTTGTCGCCGCTAAAGCCCGTCTTGGATGGTGAGCCGAGCTATGAAGACATACCTCAAGGATTACACGACCTCAACGCTCCGCGTTGGACGGCAGCCGATTGTCGGCGTTATGCCTATTGGTCGGTTTTTGCCGGCTCATGTGGACATACCTACGGTAATAATAACATCATGCAATTCTATCGTCCTGGTGTCAATGCTGCCTATGGAGCATCGCGTCCGTGGTATGAAGCTGTCCATGATCCCGGATTCAACCAGATGCAGTATTTGCACCGTCTGATGCTTTTGTTCCCCTACGTAGAACGTGTGCCCGATCAAGAGATCATTGCTGCCGGCAGCAACGGCGAGCGGTACGATCGGTTGATAGCAACGCGTGGCGCGGACTACCTATTGGTCTACAATTACACCGGTCGCCCAATGAAGGTCGACTTGACGCGCATCCGCGGCAAGCACAAACGTTGCTGGTGGATGAATCCCGCTGACGGCACTTTGAGCTATATTGGCGAGGTGGATAATGCCGTCACGGACTTCTATATCGACGATGCCTATGGCGTCGGGCGCGATCGAGTACTGATCGCTACAGATGCTTCAGCCGACTATCTGAAGCCGGAAACAGAGCACCTCTGATCCCTCGGTAAGTCTCTCAGACAAACAAGAAGTGCTGCCCTCACAGATTGTTGAGGACAGCACTTCTTGTTTGTCGTTATTGAATTGTGATACCGAATTACATCACACCGCGTTCGCGTAACTTGAGTTGCCACTTCCAAGCGGCTGCCAAGGTCTCGGCTAAACTCTTCTCGGCCTTCCACCCCAAGACTTTGTTGGCGCGATCCACGCAACCCCAGATCTGCTCGATATCGCCGGTGCGGCGTCCCACGATCTTATAGGGCACCTTGACGCCGGTAGCCTCCTCGAACGTGCGGATCAGCTCCAGTACAGAAACTCCCGAACCTGTGCCCAAATTGAAGTATTCCACATCAGACTCAGTGCGTCCTTCGATCATGCGATCCAACGCCTTGACGTGCGCTTTGGCGAGATCTACGACGTTGATGTAGTCGCGGATGCAGGAACCGTCCGGCGTATTATAGTCGTCGCCGAAAACGCTCAGCTCTTTGCGGATGCCCATAGCGGTCTGGCAAACGTAGGGTAGGAGATTCTGCGGTACGCCGCGGGGTAGCTCGCCGATTTCAGCCGACGGATGGGCGCCGACAGGGTTGAAATAGCGCAGGATGATGCTCTTGAAGTGAGCGCCGGCAATCTGGTTGTCGCGGATGATCTCTTCGGCGATTTGTTTCGTGTTACCATAGGGCGAAGTGGCGGGCTTGATGGGGGCTGTCTCGTCCACCGGATTACGACCCGGATCCGGCTCGCCATAGACGGTGCAAGAGGAGGAGAATACGAAACCTTTCAGACCGAATGCTTCGGCTGCTTCGAGCATCGTGATGAGTGAGGTGAGATTGTTGCGGTAGTAGAGCAAAGGCTTCTCGACCGATTCGCCTACCGCCTTGCTCGCTGCAAAGTGGATGATGCCGGCCACGGGACCTTCTTTTTCGAATACTTCGTAGACAGCAGCCTTATTGCCACAGTCGACGTTGTAAAACTTAGGACGCTGATGGGTAATGCGTTCAATGCCGTCGATGACGCTTGCTTCCGAGTTGGAGAGGTTGTCTAAGATGACAACCTCGTAGCCTGCCTCTTGAAGCTCAACACACGTATGGCTGCCGATGAAACCGCAGCCGCCGGTAAGGATGATTTTGTTTTTCATTTTGTGGGTTATATGTCCAATGTTTATAATTCCATTTTGATAGATTCGATCCCGACAAAGATAGCCGGATTCTCTCGGCTTGCCAAACGTTTCTGCCAAAATCTTTCCCGTCCGCTTTCTGAAGACATTTCAGCGCTTTTGCGTTCCCCCGAATTAGGTATAAAGCTACTTCGCGGAGGTGACGTCGCGCAGGGACTTTATACTGCCGTTTGCAACGGCGAGACGCCTTGCCGTTGTTGGTGGGACAATATTCGTTGCGTCGGCGAAATATTATGGATCTTTCGCTCTGAAAAACAGAGTGTTGCGTTACAAAGACGACAAACGCCGCAACCCTCCTGTGTGCGTTGGGTCGCGGCGATAAATCTTTAAAATACCGTAAAAGTGGTGTGTCGCTTTAGAGATAGGCGAGCAACAGCTTCGCATTCGGACTCTTGCGAATTTTCAGCAGGGCGCGTTCGCGAATCTGGCGGACACGCTCACGGGTGAGTCCTAATTCCTGACTGACCTCTTCTTGCGACTTCTCCGGACAGTCAATGCCGAACGTTTCCTTGATGATCAAGGCTTCGCGTTCTTTGAGCATGCTACGAAGCAAGTTCTCGAGTTCGATGTGGAGCGACTCGTTGTTGAGGGTCGCATCCGTGCTGTCGAGCTTCGTGTCTGGGGTGATGTCCAAGAGCGTGCCGTCTTCGTCGTCTTGAAGCGGCGAGTCCAGAGAGACACCGCGGTTGTTGGCGGCCATCGTCTCGCGGATCTTCTCTGCAGCGACGTCCAACTCCTCTGCGATTTCCTCGATCGTGGCGGGGCGATTTTGCTCCTGCTCGAAGCGATTCTGGATGACGCGAATCTGTCGGATCAGGTTGTTCTGGTTGCCCGGCAGACGCACCATTCGTGCTTGCTCGCTCAGGGCTTGCATGATGGACTGACGAATCCACCACACTGCGTAGGAGATGAATTTGAATCCTCGTGTCTCGTCGAATTTCTCTGCAGCTTTAACAAGTCCGACGTTTCCTTCCGAAATGAGGTCTGAGAGGCTCAATCCTTGGTTCTGGTAGAGCTTTGCGACTGAAACGACGAAACGCAGGTTGGCACGAACCAACTTGTCGAGTGCCGCTTGATCGCCATGATGAATGCGTTGAGCCAATTCAACCTCCTCTTCGGGAGTAACCATTTGCTCCTTGGAGATAGCTGTCAGATAGGATTCAATAGATTCTTCTGTACGGCGTGTAATGTTTTGAGTGATCTTGATCTGTCTCATGTTCACTATTGTGTGTGATGAAATTGCGAAAATACGTGCAAATATAAGACCTTGAGATTGGCTGATTTCCGTTTTTAGCATATATTTAACGCAGAAAGTTGCAAAATAGTTTTCTTGGATTCTATTTTGCAACTTTTGTTTGCCAAATTTGTCGGCGGCGGATTTATGCGGGGCTGGTCTCGCACTGTGGCGAATCGGATGCCTCTGTGTCCTGATGTGCGGCTGCTTCGCTCGCTGCAGAGAGCGCTGCGAGTGTAGGAGATACGGCGGTCTCATCTACCGGAATTTCCTCAGAAACTTCTTCGGTCACGGAGATCTGTGGCACGCTGTCGGGAGCAGCATCGGTAGTGACGTGCAACGTGTAGCGGGCGTGATGCTCCTTGTCGCGTCCCAACAGCAATAAAGTTTCACACAACACATCCTCGATGTATTGACGGATGGCGCGTTTCAATGGTCGTGCTCCGTAGTTTGGATCGTAGCCGTGTGCCGTCAGGAAATGGCGCGTAGGTTCGTCGATCGTGATGTGGTAGCCCATCTGTTCGATGCGTGCGGCGGTCTTGTTCCATTCCAAGTCCACAATGTGGCGAATTGCTTCGCGATCCAAAGCGTTGAACGAGATCACTTCGTCGACGCGGTTCAAGAACTCAGGTGAGAAAGTTTTCTCCAGTTCCTTCTGCACAATGCCTTGCGACAGCTGTTTGCGTCCCTCTTCGCCTGTGGTATTGAAGCCGATGCCGGTGCCGAAGTCTTTCAACTTACGGCTACCGATGTTGCTCGTCATGATGATCACTGTATTGCGAAAATCTATCGTGCGTCCAGTGGAGTCCGTCAGTCGTCCCTCGTCCATGATCTGCAACAGCAAATTATAGATGCCAGTGTGCGCCTTTTCGATTTCGTCGAGTAATACCACCGAATAGGGATGTCGACGCACCTGTTCGGTGAGCTGCCCTGCCTGTTCGTAGCCCACGTAACCGGGGGGCGCTCCGATCAGTTTTGCTACCGTATGTTGCTCCATATATTCGCTCATGTCGAAGCGGATGAAGGAAGCCTCATCTACGAATAACAAGCGTGCCAAAGACTGCGCTAAATGGGTTTTGCCGACACCCGTCGGACCGATAAAGAGGAACGTGCCGATCGGGTGGTTGGGATCTTTCAATCCGACGCGATTGCGTTGGATGGACTTTACCACCTTTGCCACCGCCTCATTCTGACCGATGACCTGTGCTTGCAAGTCGGACGAGAGCGCCAACAGCCGGTCGAACTCTGAACCGGAAACCTTTTGTACCGGAATGTTGCTCATCAGCGCCACTACCTCTGCTACCTTGTCTTCGTCCACGGTCAACACGGTGGAGTGCTTACTCTTCTCGCGCCATTCCTCCGACACCAGCTTAATTTTGGCTTCCAACTTCAGTTGCAAGTCGCGTTGGTGGGCAGCCTCTTCGAACTTCTGCTGACTGACTGCCGCATCCTTGAGCTGGTTGACGGCACGTAGCTCTTGTTCCATGCGCTCCAATTCCGGCGGGAAATCGTCGATGTCGGAATGGGCACGTGCTCCTGCTTCGTCGAGGGCGTCGATTGCCTTGTCCGGGAATTTACGATCCGCCAAATAGCGATCTGTCAGACGAACGCAGGCTTCGATTGCCGCGTCAGTATAAGTGACGCAGTGATGTTGCTCGTAGCGATCTTTGATATTATGCAGGATGGTTAGCGTGTCGTCTGCCGAGGTAGGTTCGACCATGACCTTCTGGAATCGGCGATCCAAAGCACCGTCCTTCTCGATTGATTTGCGGAACTCCTCTAAAGTCGTTGCCCCGATGCACTGAATCTCACCACGCGCCAACGCCGGCTTCAAAATGTTGGCGGCGTCCATGCCTCCTGTCGAATTGCCGGCGCCCACGATCGTGTGAATTTCGTCAATGAACAAGATCACATCTTTATTGTTCCGTAATTCACGCAGCACCGCTTTAAGTCGTTCCTCAAACTGTCCGCGATATTTAGTTCCGGCAACGATGGATACCAAGTCGAGGCTGAACACGCGCTTCTGCATTAAGGCACCATTCACATGATGCTTAGCGATGCGTTGTGCCAAGCCCTCCACTACGGCGCTCTTGCCGACGCCCGGTTCACCGATTAGGATCGGATTGTTCTTTTTGCGACGCGAAAGAATTTGTGCCAAGCGTTCGATTTCAGCAGTTCGTCCCACCACTGGGTCTAACAGCCCTTGCGCCGCGGCTGCGGTCAGATCAACGCCGAATTTATCCAAGTTGGGGGTAGCTTGTGTCTGCATTCCACTGGAATTGACATCGCTGAAGGGATCGGATTCGCCTACTTCGGCAAAGTCCGGGTCGTCCTCGTCGTCTTCCTCATCCGCCTCTTCGTCGCGCGGACTAATCTCCTCGCGCGGTGCGACACTCGGCAATGACGCCTGATCCTCCTTTCGAATCTTGTCGTTGTTGTCGACAGCTAAGATACAGCTGCGGAAACTCTCGTAGCTGATGTCATACATTTTCAGAATCTGTGCTGCCGAACTCATGGGCTCTTTCAGCATCGCCAAGAGGATGTGTTCGGTGCCAATCTCTGTGGCGCGTAGCATACGCGCTTCCAACTCGGAGAGGCGTAGAAGTCGCTCTGTTTCGGTCGTTATTTTGAATTCGGGCTGACCTTCTCCTTCGCCGAAAGAGATCTGCACCGTCGAAATTCTATCTGTGGATGTACGCTTAGCGTATCGACGTGCCAAGAAGTATTCTGCTCTCATCAAGAGCAAATCTTCTTTTACGCCGAAGTGCGTCAAATAGGTTCGCCCCGTGTTGCGTGGCTCGCGGATCATCCCGATGAAAAGATGTTCCGGCTCGATAGCCTCATGGTGTAAACGCTCTACGGATTTCTGTGCGAACTCAAAAACTTGTCGTATTTTCTCAGAATATAAGTTTTTCATTCACAAAATATTTAGGGGCTGCAAAAATAATCAATTCGATTAAAAAAGGTTCTGCTGAAGCTCCATATTTATCAGTTTTTATCTAAGAGGCTTGTTTTTATAGCTTTTTGTCAGATTCTTTACGGTTCCGCTGGCAAAAGTTCGATCCCCTTGTCGTCCAACGCAAAGATACCGTCCAGTGGACAGTCCCAAGGCTCGGTGGGCAAGGCTTGCACCACCTGACACGGGAAGCACAGTCCGAAGGTAGGGCAGGAGAGCATCGGCAACAGTCGATCGTAAAAACCACGTCCGCGCCCCAACCGTGCCCCTTGCGGTGTAAAAGCGATGCCGGGAACGAGGGCTAACTCGATCTTGCTCAGATCTCGCAGCCGACACGCAGCCTCCGTCGGCTCCATGATCCCGAAAGCCCCCGGCGCCACAGTGTCGGGATTGTAATAACAACATTCCAAATCGTTGCCGACCACTTTGGGTAGAAAGAGCTCTTTGCCCTCCTGTAGCGCTGTCTCGATCAATAGGTCGGTATCGATCTCGTCCGGCAGCGAGGCGAAGAGTAATACGCTGCTCGCCTCGCGCCATATCGACGTCTGCATCACACAACGTGCCGTCCGGCGGGAGAGTTGCCGACGTTCGGCAGTGTGGGCGGCAAGGGTTTGTAGCCGTGCCTTGATGTTGCGTCGCAACAACCTTTTCAGTTCTTGTATTTCGGTAGACATACGCCGATCGTTCGATTATGTACGCAATGTTGAGCCCAAGAAGCCCACATAGAGCACGAGCAACACTACTCCCTCAGTGCGCGAGAGTTTATAATCGGTGCGCAGCAGATACCAAAGCAATGCCGTTAATCCGATCATCCACATATAGTCGACGGCAAAGCCGGAACTCATCACGTGGATGGGGGTGATCGCAGCCGAGGCACAGATAACGCACAATACATTAAATATGTTAGAGCCAATGACGTTGCCGATCGCCATATCGGTCTCCCCTTTACGCGCTGCGGATATGGAGGCAAAAAGCTCCGGCAAACTGGTACCGATGGCAACGATTGTCAACCCGATGATTCGTTCCATCGTTTCGGCGGGTATGTCCCAATGTCGACCGATAATACGGGCTATTTCCGAGGCACCACGCACCAAGAAGTCTGCCCCGTAGGTCAACGCTGCGCAGGAGCCCGCCACGAGTAGTAGTGCCACGCCGAGGTGCATTTGTCGTCCCGCGGGTTCTGTATTCGCAGCATCGCTCTGCTTCATCTTGCGCCGGGTAGTGCGGATCTGCCACGTCACAAAACCGATCAACAGACAGAGCCCAAAGATACCATGCCACCGTTCGATAAGTCCGGTGGCGGTGGCGCATGCCACCAAGATGGAACAACACAGCAGGAAGGGCATATCCACGCGTAACGTCTGTCGTTTGACCGGAACGGGGGAGATCAGCGCCGTCACACCGAGAATGAGAGCTATGTTGGCGATGTTTGAGCCGATAACATTGCCTAATGCGATCCCGGAGCTGCCTTGCCATGCGGCTTGCAGACTTACCAATAGTTCCGGCGCTGATGTGCCGAACGCAACGATGGTTAGACCGATGACCATAGCGTCCAACTTAGCACGCTTGGCGATGGCTACTGCTCCCTGAACTAAGTAATCTCCCCCTTTGATCAGCAGGAGGAAACCCACGAGCATATAGATACAATGTATAGCGATCATGATTGTCTCAATTCTGTGTTATCTCTTCGTCGCTTTTGCGTTTTCGGTTCAATGCAGGATCCCGTCACGGCGCATTAGTGCTTCGATCTTGGGATCACGACCGCGGAACGTGCGGTACAAGAGTTCCGGTTCGACCGTGTTACCGCTTTCTAACAAATGACGGAAAGCCGCCGCTGTCTCCGGATCGTAGATGCCGTGTTCTTGGAACAAGGAGAAGGCATCGGCATCCAATACCTCAGCCCATTTGTAGCCATAGTAACCGGCGGCGTAGCCTCCGGCAAAGATATGTGAGAAGCTCGGACTGATCATTGTGCCCGCCACCGGCTCAAGCAACTGCGTTTCGCGCGTTGCTTCATGTTCGAATGTCACCAAATCGCTGTGGATTGGGGTCGTGATGGTGTGATACGCCATGTCGAGGAAGCCGAAGCATAGCTGACGCACGCAGAGATAGCCGGCTTGGAAGTTCTGTGCCGCCTTCAAGCGCTCGATCCACTCTGTCGGGATAGGCTCTCCGGTCTGATAGTGACGGGCAAAGTCCGCAAGAAATTCGGGGCAATTCAGGTAATTCTCCATGAACTGTGACGGCAACTCTACAAAATCGCGCGACACATTCGTTCCACTCAACGAACTGTAGCAACAATGGGTTAGCAATCCGTGCAGTGCGTGCCCAAATTCGTGCAGCAGGGTATTGACCTCTTCGTGCGCCAAGAGTGCCGGCGCCATCGCGGTAGGACGGCTGAAGTTGGTGACGATGGAGATATGCGGACGGACGTCAACGCCCGCCTCGTCGCGATATTGCTCGCGGAAGACGGTCATCCATGCGCCCGCTTGTTTCTCGGCGCGCGGATAGAAATCGAAGTAGAGCAGTCCTAAGTGGGAGCCATCGCGATCAAAGACTTCGTAGACGACTACTTCGGGGTGATATTTCGGCACCGTAGGCTGTTCGGTGAACGTCAGTCCGTATAGTTTGTGTGCTAATGAGAAGATGCCTTCGAGCACAGCGGGTAGCGGGAAGTAAGGCTTCAACACTTCGTCGTCGATGGCATAACGCTCCGACTTCAAGAGGTTGGAATAGTAGAGCTGATCCCACGGCATCAGTTCGAAGTCCGCCCCCTCCTTGCTGCGGGCATAGGCACGCAATTCTTCCATCTCACGTTCGGCTGCCGGCTTATACGCCTCTAACAGCTGTCGCAACAGGTGCATTACCTGCTCTTCGTTCTTAGCCATCATCGGCTCTAAACGATAGGCAGCATAGTGGGGATAACCTAAGAGCTGCGCCTTCTTGAGCCGTAGTTCCGTGAGCCGATAGATCACCCCGTCGTTTGCAAAGTCGCTCCCTGCTGTGGAGCGACTTCCGTAAGCTCGGTAAAGTCGCTCGCGTAGGTCGCGGCGGGCAGAGTATGTCATGAACGGTCGGTAGCTTGGTGCCTTCAGAGTCACTACCCATCCCTCTTTCTGCCGCTCTTTCGCCGTCTCACGCAGACTCTCGACCACGAAGTCCGGCAGTCCTGCCAAATCGGCAGACTCGGTGAGCCACAGTTCGTAGGCGCCTGTTGCCTTCAGTATATTCTCGCTGAAGTGCAAGGTTAGGCAGTCTGCCTCGTTGCCGATTTCGCGCCACGTCTCACGATCTGCCCCCGTCAGTAGAGCGCCGCTACGCACGTAGCTCTGATGCGTCTGCTGCAAGAGACGGCGTTGCTCAGCGGAGAGGGGCACTGCAGCGTCGGTCTCTTGGGTCGTCTCGAAATAAGTACAATAGACTTCGTGAATGCGTGCAAAGAGCGCTTCGTTGAGGGCAATATTGTGCTCGTGTTCCGAAAGCATCGGTTGCAGTTCTTGCGCCAAGGCTTGCATTTCCTCGGTGCCGCAACATTCCAATAGATTGAAGAAGATATTATTCAGCCGATCCAATAGTGCGCCGCTGTGTTCCAACGCCTCGATGGTGTTGGCGAAGGTGGGCGCTTCCGCGTTGGCGGTGATCGCTGCGATCTCGGCGTCGTGCGCCTCGAATGCAGCACGATAGGCAGGTAGATAGTCCGATAGTTCGATTTGGTCGAACGGTACGGCGTTATAGGGCGTTGTGAAGGGTTTCAGCAAAGGATTTTGTCTGGAAGTAGAATCCGAATTCATAGGGTACAAATGTAATAGATTGATCTATAGAACTCCGCAAAAGTAAGCAAAACATTCGGATGCCACAACACAACGCCCTATTTAGCCCGCTAAAAGAGGTTCATTTCGGCAACGGAATGGGGAACTTGCTGAATGCAAGCGCCACGATCTGGTTGATGGAGGATTGGTTGCGGATTTGGGTGTCACCCGCCGTCAGGACGCTTTCGACCGACGCTGACCAAACGTATTGCAGATCTTTGGTGTCAACCATGTCGATGGTTAGGACGCCGTTCTTCTCGATGCCGGTGATGATCTCGGCGTTCTGATAATAGTTCTGCAGATAGGCTTGTCGCGGCGTGATCCAATAGTTACGCCATGGTCCGAAACCATTCCAGTAGCCCGGCGAATAGAATCCCGGGGGGATGGCGGGTTCGGTCTCGATGGTGGTCTTGACGGTCAAACCGAAGTTGACCAAGATGGGCGACTTGGGATCTTCCTGCAATCCGCGTAGTTCCAACTGTGTGCGGATGGCGTTCGAGATGTTTTGATAATCGATCATCGTCATGTGGGGCGGCAGCCGTCCACCTTTGGGACGCGCGATCTGAAAAGTTGTGAACTGTCGAATATCCGCATTATTATAAGTAGTGCTGTTCAACAGCGTGTAGGGAGAGCAGCTTTCCGCAAGCCCGCACAAAATCAACCCTCCGACACACAATGTCAATACTGTGGGGCGTCGCAGATGTCGCCACAGCCGGCGAAAGATGGGATAAAGTATCATGAAACGTAAAGGTGTTAAGTTCTCATCGATATAACAAAACCTCTGAGTAGAATGAGCGCTCGGCTGCAATATTTCACAAAAATTAGGAACGGTTTTCCTCCGTCAGCCCTAAAACATCGCCTCGAAATGGGCAAAAACTTCGTACCGCATTTGCTTTGTGTCTCAAGTTATGTATCTTTGCGAGGTGAAATTTCTATGTAAATTTCTCTCTGTTGAATCCGAAACGACGTTTTGCGACGCCCTTTTCGTTAATCTCACAACGTGAAACAGTTCATACAACGCACGCTGAAGTTCGCCCTCCCGTTGCTCTTTGGCTGTGGAATATTTTGGTTTGTCTACCATGACGCCGACCTCGATCAGGTGGCACAAGTGCTTCGCCAAGGCATCTCTTGGGGATGGGTCGGCGTCTCGCTGATCTTCGCACTACTTAGTCATATCGTTCGCGGCATCCGTTGGCGTCGCCAATTACGCACCTTTGGTGCCAATCCCTCGACGCACGACATTTCAATAGCTATTTTTGGCAATTACGGTCTCAATCTGATTTTTCCCCGCCTTGGTGAGGTCTGGCGGTGCAATTATGTTGCCCATACGTGCCACGTTTCCTTTTCGACCACAGTGGGCTCGATGATCTCCGAGCGTGTCGTCGACATGATTTGTTCGCTGATCATTGCTTTTTCAGCCTTCTTGCTACAGAGTTACGTCTTCCGGCGCTTTTTTGATACCTATACAGGCGCAGGCGATCAGCTTTTGGCTCGGTTAGGCTCTCCCTATCTTTGGGGCGTGCTCATCCTCTTGATTCTTTTGTGCATCGTTTTTCGCCGTGTCTTGCGGCGGACGTCGCTCTATCTGGCGGCGCTCTCCTTCGCGCACAAATTATGGAAGGGATTCGTCAGCTTGCGCCAAATGCCCGACTGGAAGATCTATTTCGTAGATTCTGTGCTGCTCTGGGGACTTTATTATCTGAATTCCTATACTTCTCTTTTCTTTTTCGATTTTACAGCCCATCTCGGCCCGCTTGCCGGGCTCCTCATCTTTACGATGGGTTCCCTCTCGCTGTTGATCCCCGTACAAGGTGGATTGGGTGCGTGGCACGCTATGGTGATTTTCACTTTGGGGTGTTACGGCATCAGCGATGCAGAGGCTCTTTCCTTCGCCCTTGTTTCGTGGACGATCGAACAGGGCTTTGTCCTGCTTTTGGGCATTTATGCGCTTCTCATTGTTTTATTCAAACGACATAAAAGTTGATTATTTCAGTTATGGAAACCTTAGCACCTAAAGAACTTTGGCAATACTTCACGACGCTATGTTCTTTGCCGCATCCTTCGGGACACTTGGCGGCTATTCGCGAATATGTGATTACTCAGGGGCAAGCGCAAGGTTACTCAGTCAAAACCGATGCCGTCGGCAATATCCTTGTCTTGGTGCCTGCCACTCCCGGCTGCGAAGCTTGGCGCCCATTAGCGCTCGAAGCTCACTTGGATATGGTACCGCAGGCGAATACTGACACGCCGCACGACTTCGAATTGGATCCGATCGAGCCTTACGTCGATGGAGACTCCGTGCGTGCCCGCGGGACGACGCTCGGCGCAGACAATGGCATCGGCGTGGCGTCGATGTTGGCGGTGATGAACAGCCAAACGTTGCGCCACGGCGCACTGGAACTGCTTTTTACCGTCGACGAGGAGACCGGCATGACCGGTGCTAACGCTCTGTCGGACGATTGGCTGCAAAGCCGTCTACTGATCAATACAGACACAGAGAGCGAAGGGGTCATCATGACCGGATGTGCCGGAGCCGTCGACATGGAAGCTATCTTCAAGTATCGCATGGATAATAATGTGCCGGATGGCGACGTCGCCATATTGTTGTCGCTCAGAGGACTTCGCGGCGGGCATTCGGGCATGGATATACATTTGGGACGTGCTAATGCTTGCAAATTGCTGTTCCGCTTCTTGAAACACGCTGTCGTCAACTTCGAGGCGCGTTTAGCTTGGGTCAAGGCGGGGGGCGTTCGCAATGCTATTCCGCGTGAAGCGCAAGCGGTGATCACGGTTCCCGCCGAGGTGGTAGAGGATATGATTGCCGAAGCAGCATATTATGGCGAGCTTTATCAATACGAATGGCGTGGTATTGAGGAAAATATCTCTTTCTCTGCCGAGGTGACGACGCTTCCCACCGTCCTGCTGCCCGAAGAACTTCAAGACGACATCATCAACAGCGTCGTGGGCTGTCACGATGGCGTGTTGCGTATGGATCCAGATCTGCCGAATGTGGTCGAGACCTCTTCTAATTTGGCATCGGTTGAGAGTATGGATGAGGAAACCCATATTCGTTTTTTGATCCGCAGCATGAACGAAGATCAAAAGCGTGCCTTGGCATCACAGTTGCAGAGCGTCTTCCTTTTGGGCGGTGCTCGTGTGCAGTTTAGCGCCGCTTATCCCGGGTGGGAATTAAACGCTAACTCCGGCGTTTTGCATTGGGCACAAGAGATCTATCGTCAACAATTTGGTGTCGAAGCGCACGTGAACAAAGTACACTGCGGCTTGGAGTGTGGCATTATCGGTGCCGCCTATCCCGATTTGGAGATGATCAGCATTGGTCCGTCGATTCATCATCCGCATAGTCCTGCGGAATCGGTATCTATCGATAGCGTAGCACGCTATTGGCAGTATCTTTGTGCCTTGCTCTCTGGTGTGGCGCAGTTGGCGTGATCGTAACCTTAGGAAGCTTAAGCATACAAAAAAGATGCGTGCGGGAAATGAAAACCGCACGCATCTTTTGTATTTAGGCGTTCCTTTTATTGTGCGAGGGATCACCACCATTCACTCTGCAAGTAATGGATCAGCGTCGCGCCGGCGCCTGTCGTGCCGGTGTGCTGCACCCCAAAGCCGGGAGAGGAGAGGGGCGGGACAGTAGCTTGCAGATGTACTTCCGGCTGGATCTCCGCATCTGAAGAACTCAGCTCCGCGGTTGTCGTTGCCGTAGCACTCAGCGTGCCGCGATCGAGCGTGAGTTTAATGGTACAAGAGGTGCGATAGCAACTTGATGCCTGTTCTACGCCGAGAGAAGTGGCAACACCGTGTTCGTACTTCATCAGTCGGAAGAGCACCGCATGATCGTATTCCGGAGTGCGTTCGATGCGCAGACCATAGCCGCTTTGGTTCGCGGCATCGTAGGCGATGTACAACTCCATATATTGTCCCGTAGCGCTTCCGAACCCTTGTCCGCCGCTCTTACAGGGATCGACAATCATGGTGAGACGCATACCTGAACAAGAATTGCGAGTCGGCGTATAGAGCAGACGTGCACCGCGTGTTTGTTGTACTAAGCCTTGCCCCACGGCGGCATCTTGCGCTGCGCCGTAATACCACACTCGTTGCGGTTGTGGCGTCCAGTCGTAACCCTCTGTATCTTTCGGTTTGAAGGCGTCGAACGTCCAGAATCCGGGTAGGATCTGTGGCTGATACTCCACAGGTAGCTCATGAAAATCGGTAGAGAGCTGACGTTCATCGAAGAGCGACCAACGTAGCCGCTTGCTTGCTACCTTCTCGTCGAACTGCACCGCTATAGGCTTTCCGCTGCGGCTGCCCTCCACGCGAGGCGTTACTACCGCCACGGGTAGATATCCTGCGTCTGCTCGCGTCGGCGTGTAGATTTTGCCGGCGTCCGATGCCGTTGTCCGACGAATGGCGAACGTTCGTTGTCGCAACGTGCTGTCGCTTCGTTCGGGATCTGAGCAGAGCGCACGTGCCGTCTCTGCATCCGGACAGCGATACCACGTGATCACGCTGCGGTCTGCTCCGGTCGACGAGTTCAGCGTATAGTCGACGCGCCATGCCTTAGCCTTCTTGTCAATGCTCAACGTCGGTGTGTCGCTGAACTCCGGAGCTTCGGTCAAGTAGGGGGCTAATTCCAATCGTGTCGTGCCGTGACAACCGTAATCGCTTTGTGCCTGCACAGCGACGGACATATTCTTGTCAAACCGATTGCGACTGACGCAGCATGCCTCTGTATAAGAGGTGGTGCTGAGCGTGGCAATGGTGGGCGCCGTCCAATGCAGCAGACTGCTTTCCACGCGGTGTGCGTCAATGGGGGCACCTCCCCAACGTACATATTGTGCGGTGAGGTGACAGCTATCGTCCGCCGCAGCCAAGTGACGTCGATCGGCGGTCAGATGCAACGCTACGGGAAGCTCCAACAGGGGGAGACCCATAAGTTCGCCGAGGTGCTGCACTTTCAACCGTTCGCCGGTAGGATCCCATGCGTCTGAGCCGCCCATCAAGTTGGGAATGTTATATAAGGTGTCTCCCTCGTAAACGATGCGATACGCTCGCAGTAACGGATCTTCGCTCTGTAGAATGCCCGCGGGGATCTTTCCTTTGCCGTCAAGAATGGTGTAGGGCGCTCCATTCAACGAGACGCCGTGCTGATAGCAGACCACCTCGTCCGGTTGTCGATTCCACGACACGGTGAGGGGCGCATCGTCTGTGTTGTAGAGCGTGTGAATATCGGAGTCAATGAACGTAACCATACCAGGCACTTTAGTGAAATATTGTGTGCCGTGCGTATGCGTATCTATGTGGCAGCCCAAGAAAACTGCGCCCGTTTCGGAAGTGTTGTAGAATGGCTTGCTGCTGAAGAATGTGAAGCGGCAATGCAGGTAAACGGCAGACCCCGCCAATGCATCGTCGGTGCTCTCAAAATAACACTCATCGAAGAGCGTACGTCGCGCGCCAACCAACGGACAGAGATTCAGCCGACTGATGAAGCGGCAGTTGCGAGCATACACGCGGTCGCTCCCGTCGCAAATAGCCAACTGTGCTTGCACAATCGCCTTGCCACGGCGCGCACGCCCTAATGCAGGGCGCAGCGGGTACTCCAAGTCGACATTGCAGTAATTGCCGAATGTAAGGTTCTCAAATCGCAGATCGTCGCCAGCCAAGTGCAACATCGTATAATTGCCCAACGCACCTTGCGTCTGTCCACGGTTTACCGCCAACACCGTATTCTGTGCCTTGGGATTTAGTCCTACCAATGTCAATCCGGGACAATTTAATTCGAGCGCATAGGGAATTCCCCCATCGGCGCTTCGGCGAATCTCTGCATCCTCCGGATCGTCCAACCAGTAGACGTATGGGGCAATCAGTAGACGCACGGAGCTCTGTTGTGGTACGACGTTATGAGCTCGTGTATAGGCTTCGGCAGCGCGCAACGCCTCGCGCATATCATTGAAGACATAAGGTGACGTCCCTGCCTCGGCATCGCTCAGTTGCCCGTCGACGTACAGCAGTTGTTCCCCCAAACGATAAGTTTTTCCGTCGCATAGGACGGTTGCAATCTCCGAAGTCGTTAGGCTGATTGGATGATTCGGGTCGATCCAGTTGGTCATCTCTGCGTGAGCATAGCCGAACGGCAAAAGTCCGACGCAGTAGGTCCAAAAGATCTTGTTGTAAGTTCTATTCATGATGATTAAGTAGATGATTTTTTAATCTATTTCTAACCGTAAGTAGCTGCGGTCGTCATACGAGTGAGCGCCCGGTTGTACTCCCTTTGTCCCTTGCAATTCTGCAATGCAGAGCGGATCGCGTCGCAAAAGTATCTGTAATCGCTCCTCGGTGTCTTGTAGCGTCGGCAACAGTTGTGGATAACCATCGGACGCTAAGATCAGCGAATGTGGCGCTCCGTTCCCTCTCGTCGA
>CAZGZL010000020.1:0-26295 GCA_964530595.1 uncultured Prevotellaceae bacterium
GAGCGGCATAGGGAGCCTGCTGTGAGGGATCGCCATAGACGGGAGCCTGAGGCACTGCATCGGCTTTCTCAACCTTCCAAGCGCGAACGTCTGTGTACCAACGTCCGTTATATTCACGGCTCTCCAGATCATAGCTAACCACGACATCCTCGCCCACCTGCAAGGGGAATTGATCTACACGGTCGCCAAACAAAGAGAAGCAGACCTTGCGGGGATATTGATCATTGGTTTCCAATACATACTCCTGCTTTTTCCAGTTGCTACCGGACTTGCTGACACCGGATGCCAGCGGCTGAACGAGAATAATACGTCCTCTAATTTCCATTGTTTCTGTTATTTTGTTAGGATATTCTTGTTATTCGAGCATAACGCGGGGGCGGTTGTTACGGCAAAATTGGGACTTACGACCATCTGCTGTTGGGAACGCCTCACACTTATGTTACGTGCAAAGATATAGACTTTTAGCTTCGAGGACAATAAAATCAAATCGAAAAAGCGAAGCGACACTCCTAAAAAAGGCAAAAGTCCGGCTATTTTTGAATAGTTGCTGTCAAATTGAAAAAAATCTAAGTATATTTGCAGCGATATGAAGGATAAATTAGTTGACTCTATAGTAGAAGGGCTGCAAGAGACCAAAGCTCGTAACATTCAAATCGTAGATATGAGCGGGATCGAAGAGGCAGCTTTTTCTTATTTCGTGATCTGTGAGGGCACCTCTGCTACTCATGTCTATGGAATCGCCGACGGCGTCATGGACTTCATGAAGGAACATTACGCAGAACGTTCATACGGCACCGTAGGGATGCAGAGCCGTCAATGGGTAGCCATTGATTACGGACACGTCTTAGTACACGTCTTCCAACCGGAAACGCGCGCATTTTACAATTTAGAGAACCTTTGGGCAGATGCGCCGTTAACCAAGATACCGGACACATTATAAATCATTTATTAAAGTTGTAATTCCGAATGGGCTATAACAAAGACCAGAAAAGTAATCCGATGAACAACTTCGGAAGCAATAATTCCTCTAATAATAATCGAGGCAACACCCCCGGTAACGGAGGTGGGTTCAAATTCAATCTCTACTGGCTGTATTCAGCCATCGCGTTGGCATTGTTTGGCATCTATCTTTTCTCTTCGGGCGAGGCTTCGCGCGAAGTGGGATATTCTGACTTTGCACGTATGGCGCAAGAGGGCGACTTCTCCAAGATGGTGGTCTACACCAACAAGGATGCGGTTGAAGCCACTCTGACGCAAGCGCCCGAAGGAGAAAACCTCAAAGGATTAAAAACACTCTACGAGAAAGCTAAGAGTGAGGGCAAGTCGGTCACCATCGAAACCAGTATTCCGTCGGCAGATAAGTTTGCCGACGAAGTGGAGCGTTGGAAGAACGACCCCAACAGTAAGTTTAACGCCGATGTGCGATACGAAAAAAGCAGCAATTTCTGGGACATGTTCTGGAGCTTCGGCTCTCCGCTGTTGATTCTGATGCTGTTCTGGTTCTTTATCTTCCGACGCATGAGTGGTCCCGGCAGCATGGGCGGTGGTGGCATCTTCTCGGTCGGCAAATCCAAAGCACAAGTGTACGAAAAAGATAACCGCGTCCAAGTAACATTCAAGGATGTGGCAGGACTCTCCGAAGCGAAGCAGGAAGTGCAGGAAATCGTAGAATTCTTGAAGAACCCGCAGAAATTCACCAATTTGGGTGGTAAGATACCTAAGGGAGCATTGCTTGTAGGTCCTCCCGGCACCGGCAAGACCTTGTTGGCCAAAGCCGTGGCAGGCGAAGCTGATGTGCCGTTCTTCTCGATGTCCGGTTCGGACTTCGTGGAGATGTTTGTGGGCGTCGGCGCGAGTCGTGTGCGCGACTTGTTCCACCAAGCCAAAGAGAAAGCTCCGTGCATCATTTTCATCGACGAGATTGATGCCGTGGGGCGTGCCCGCGGAAAGAATCCGAACATGGGTTCGAACGACGAGCGTGAAAACACGTTGAACCAACTCTTGACAGAGATGGACGGCTTCGGCACAAACAGCGGTGTCATTATACTCGCAGCCACCAACCGCGCAGACATCTTGGACAAAGCCTTGCTCCGCGCCGGACGTTTTGACCGCCAGATACACGTCGATCTGCCCGAGCTGAACGACCGCATCGAGATCTTCAACGTGCACCTTCGTCCGCTCCATCTGGATCCAAATGTCGACGTCAAGCTCTTGGCGCGACAGACTCCGGGCTTCTCCGGTGCCGACATTGCTAATGTATGCAATGAAGCAGCTCTCATCGCTGCTCGTCGCGGCAAAACGCAAGTTGAAAAGCAAGACTTCAACGACGCCGTTGATCGCATCATCGGAGGTTTGGAAAAGAAAAGTAAAGTGATGACTCGCGACGAGAAACACGCCATCGCAGTTCATGAGGCGGGGCATGCCACTTTGAGCTGGCATTTGCAATATGCGTCACCACTCGTCAAAGTGACGATCGTACCGCGTGGCAAGGCCTTAGGTGCCGCATGGTATATGCCGGAAGAACGTCAGATCACTACTAAAGAGCAAATGTTGGACGAACTTTGTGCTACCTTAGGCGGACGCGCTGCGGAAGAGCTCTTCTTGGGACGCATTTCGAGTGGCGCAGCCAATGACTTGGAACGAGTGACTAAGCAAGCCTATGCTATGGTGGTCTACTACGGTATGAGTCAACAGTTGCCCAACGTATGCTATTACGACAGCACGGGACAAGACTACGGTTTCACCAAGCCTTATAGCGAGGAGCGCGCCAAGGTAATTGATCAGGAGATCAGCGCCCTCATTCAGGAGCAATATGAACGCGCCAAGGTGATGCTGAAACAATACGCCGAAGGTCACGCACAGTTGACGCAAGTGCTGATGGAGCGCGAAGTGATCTTCACCGAAGACGTTGAACACATTTTCGGTGCCCGCCCATGGGCCTCTCGTTCGGAAGAGATCATGCAAGATCAGCAGAGTGGAGCATCGTCCGATGATGAGACACCTGCCGCACAGTCCACGCCCCAAGAGCCCAGCACTACAGACACCGCCTCCCATTGATCTGACTACACAGTATCTATAATATTCGAAGCCTCTGCCGGATCGGACGATCCGCGCGAGGCTTTGAAGTGTTCCACACCGGGCGCATCACGAGAGAGGAAACCATCACACAGACAAACAATCATTGATTTAATGAGCACACATTGAGAGACATGAAAAATATATTTCTACGAGCCATCACCGGCGTCATTGTCGTCGCCGCCATTGTTGCTGCCATCCTTTGGTCGCCATTCGCATTCTTAGCTATCTTCGCTATCTTGGCAGGAGGCGTCTTGCACGAATTTTACACCCTGATCAATGTGACTAAGGAAGTCCACATCACGCGTCTGATCCATTGCTGTGGCGGAGCGTTGCTGTTTGTCTGCACCTTCTGCACCAACGCTCATTTAACCAGCGATGCGGTATATCTACTCTTCTTGGTGTATATGATGACCCTCTTCATCTGTCTGCTGTTCAGCAAGCGGAGCAATCCGATTCGCGAATTGGCATACATCATCATCGGATTGGTGTACATTGCCATGCCCATCGCCATGCTCAACAATGTAGCTTTCCACACCGTGCAATTTAACGTGCACTCCATCAACGACTATTCGCCAATCTTCCTACTCTCCCTCTTCATGTTCATTTGGATCTACGATACTGGAGCCTATCTGACGGGCATGACCTTCGGCAAGCATAAACTCTGTCCCACCATCTCGCCCAAGAAAAGTTGGGAGGGGGTTTGGGGCGGCATCCTGTTCTGCATCCTCTTGGGTTGGGGTCTCTCGTTCGATGGATTTTGGAACTTCATTGGCATCAATATCCATGACGGCATTCGTTTGTCGCATTTAGAGTGGATTGGTATGGGCATCGTGGTGGCTATCTTCTCCACCTTTGGCGACCTCATCGAGTCGTTTGTCAAACGTGCTGTCGGGGTCAAGGACTCCGGCACCATCCTTCCCGGCCACGGTGGACTATGGGATCGCTTCGACAGTCTTCTGATGGCGACACCGGCCTTGGTGATTTACCTTTACCTCATCAAGCTGTTCTAAGCTCAACGATAGTCGCCCGACGAAACGGCTTTACACCGACACATAACCTCGGATCACCTCGTCCTACCATCGACGCGATCCGAGGTTTTCTTTTACCCCCAAGAGCCTTTTTTACTTTCTGTGAAATAGATTGAATCTGCCCGATCATTGAAATTTGAGGTACACGAAGTGGGAGAACACCGGAAATTTAGCTACATTTGCCCACATGGAAGAAGAAGTCACTGAATTTGATCAGTTCTGTTTAGATTTCACTTTGCAGATGACAGGCGGTCAACTGAGCCAAGCGTTGAACGCTCTCCGAACCTATGCCTTGAAGATCGGCTACCACGACATCTCGCAACGTGTCAACGAACGTTTGCTCTCCTATCATTGTCTGCTCTCCAATATGCAACAGGGAGCAGAAGATCCCTTACGCGACGAACTCTACAATCGTCTCTATGAAAGTGCTTACGAAGAGAGCGATTTACTCATCGACAGATTCAACCGCCTGCACTACACCGATGATGGTTACTACGAGATGTTGCGACAAGTACAAAAGATGGAGGAGGCGCAGCAACACCAAGCATCCGTCACAGAAACAGATTCTCCTTCCACGCACGACTCCCGACTCTTGACAGAATTGCAATTACAGTTGATGTCCCTGCGTGACCATCAACTGACACATGGAGACAACCTCGAAGTGGAGCGACAGATGGATCAAATCGTCACCGATCTCTTCAACCGCTTGTGGACAGACTTTCCTTCGACCGAAGGGAACATCTCCGTCACGCGACAGCTCTTGATGATGCACCACGCCAACGATCGGCAACGGTGCCTCTTGCTCACAGCATTAACCCTCAACCTGTTTCAGTGGTTTGACGCACGCAAAGTACGCTTGCTGATGGATATGATCAGCGACGACCAACCTATCGAATTTTTGCAACGCGCATGGTGCGGGCTGGTCTTGGTGGCCATGAGGCACGGCAAACGCATCATGCACTACGCCGACTTAGTGGAGGGTTGGGATGATCTCTGCCTACGCTACAAACACAAGAACAACCCCGTCTTGACGCTTCAACTCCAGATCTTGCAGACCATGAAAGGGCTCGACGTGATGCACCGTTTGGAAAACGAGATCACCGACGAATTGGAGGCACTGAACAAGCAATGGCAACAAGACAAAGCGGCAGAACAGCAGCGCAAAGAGGGCAACCGAGATACCCTTCCACCCGTCTACGATTGGAATAACTACCTGCTGCGCTCCCCATTGAATCAAAAGTTACAAGAGCTCGCTCAAATGCGGAGCGAAGGTGTAGACATCTTGATGACGACCTTCGCCAAGATGTCGCATGTTCCCTTCTTTACCCAACCCGCTGCATGGCTGATGCCTTTCGACTCCAACTACAGTGCCGTTGCGCAAATCGTCGAGAAGCATCCGGAGATCGCCAACATCGCCAAACTCTTTGACCATCCGTCGCAGCTCTGCAACAGCGACAAATACTCCTTCTTCTTCGGTTTCAGCCACGAGATGATCCACCGCGGAAATGCCCTTGCCGAGCTTTTCAGCGTGCAGATTCAGCAAAGCATCTTAGGCGACGAAGAGCGGCACAACCCGCAGCGACAAGCCGAGATGATCTCACGCGCCTATCTGCATGACCTATACCGCTTCTTCATGATTCGACATTCAAGCATCGGTCTCAATAATCCGTTCTTAGATGAGAGTAATCTATGCGAACTGCCCCTCTTCTCCCAATGGTTAAACGATGCAGAGAGCTTATCGACCATCGCTCAATTCCAACAGGACAAAGGGGATTACGATGACGCCTTCACCACCTACGAACGGCTCTACAAAGTTCATCCGACGGTCGACGTCATCCGCTCGTACGCCTACTGCGCGTACCACAAGAAAGAGCCTAATTATCCGCTGACAGAACGCCTGCTGCTCAAAGCCAACATGATGGAGCCGGGCAACCTACGGACGTTGCTCTTCTTTGCGCGGTATTACGATCACCAACAGTGTTACCCGGAAGCGGTAGCCATTTTGGACGAAGCTCTGATGCGTTATCCCGACAACACCGAATTGCTGTTAGATACGGCGCGTTACTTGATCAAAGATCAGAAATTCCGCGAAGCCCTAAAGGTGCTCTATCGTGCCGAGATCTTGGGCGATAGCCACGAGGCAGATGCGGTGCAGCTTATCGTGCGTTGTCACCTACGCTGTGGAGATGTAGAGAAAGCCGAAGCTGCAGCGCGCAAACTCATGGAGCGTTGGCCTACTACGGTACATTGCACCGTAGCGGCTATCGTTGCCCTACGGCGTGGGGAGTTTGCCACCGCCGTAAAGCGATGTACGACAGCGCTACAAATTTCCAACCGATATTCGACGGAAGAAATCTACTCATTTCTCGAAAATAACAGAGCTGATCTCCAAGCCTCCGGCATCGACTGGCAAATGGTCAACTGGATGATCGATGCTGTACAAATGAATGTACTTTGATCCGATAGACGTTTTCTACTGACCTCTGTTTATCAATTTCATGAATCTACCCAGACTATTCAAGCGGAACGGTGTTTCTCGTCTCCGCAGCACATTGACGATACTTTTAGGGATTGGGCTTCTCTCCTATCCTACCTTGGTGCGTGCTGAAGCGACGGACACGCTACCACACCCCTCGCAGAACTTTATTGAACTTACTTACGAGGGAGGCACCCCGCTCAAATCTACAGCGACCATGAAGCAGATGATGCAGCAGGGATATACCTCCTCCGTTGTTCTGACGTGGGGGCACCAATATACCGAAGAGGATTTCGGCACCATCACGGGACGACGCTACTATCCGAGCGTCGGCGTCAGTGTTGCTTACAGCAACTACAGTCGTGTCCGCATGGTGCCTACGCACCCCGGTGACAATCATCCCATCAGCGACTTCGGGCACTTTGTCGCTGTGGCGCCCTCATTCACCCACTATCATCAGGTGGATGGTAATTGGCGTCTGAAGAGCGTAGTCGAAAATGGTGTAGCGTATGCTTTTCATCCCTACAATCGCGTCAGCAATCCCAATTCCTCGATTGGCGGGCACTTTCAGATTTATTTTTCGTATGGCATCTTCTCCTGTCTCCGTTGGGGCGATTACGAGGTCTCTGCCGGGCCACAATTCACTCACTACAGCAACAGCGGCACTTATCGACCGAACAACGGCGTCAACAATGTGGCGGTCTCGCTGCGCCTCAAACGGGCAACATTGCACGACATACCGGAGAGCGATCCGCTGAAACCGGAGAATCAGTTTCAGCCGTATCTATTCTTGGCATTCAATATCAATGGGGGATTCCACACCTTCAAAGAGAGCGAAGCGCTCTATCGCGAACGGCATCCCGAAGAGCCCTATCTGAAGAGCCCGACCGTCTACGGCGACTTAAATCTCTCTACCGACCTCATGTACCGCCCCAAGTCCTACATGAGTTATGGAGTCGGGGTAGACTTCTTCTATCGCGGAGGCTACGAGGTTCAGCGCGACTATTATGAGACGTTGCAAAACCGCGATGCGTTGAGCCACTTGCAACGATTATATTTAGGGCTCGCCTTGAAACACGAGACCTACATCCGCAACTTTGCCATTCAGATCAACGTGGGTTGTTACCTCAACGATCAGCACTTAGTGAGTTTAGGATCTTTCACCCGAATTTACGAACGCATCGGACTGCGCTATTACTTCAACAGCGAGGAATGGGTTCGTCCCTACATAGGGTATTACATCAAAGGCAATCTCTTCACCGCCGAACAATTCGAGGGATGCGTGGGCATCTCGTTCAGTCGTGATCGGGAGCGACCGGTACCTTGGCGGCGAGGTCTTGCCAGAGTCGGTCGGATGGTACATCGGCTACGATAGTAATGTCTTGACGGCTCACGGGGTGGACAAAGGTAACCCGACGGGCATGAAGCGAGATACCGCCGTCCGGATTGGAGCGCGGAGCGCCGTACTTCAAGTCCCCCTTGATGGGAAGACCGATGTGCGACAGTTGGCAACGGATCTGATGATGTCGCCCGGTGAAGAGCTGCACCTCCAACAGCGCATAGCGATCGGATTCGGAGAGCACTCGGTAGCGCAGGCGCGCCTCTTTAGCTTCAGGCTGCGGCTCGTCGTAAGCCACCGAACGGTTTTGCTTCTCGTAGCGCACCAACCAGTTTTTGAGCTCCGCCTCGCGTGCGGGCACTGATCCCCGACCGGGGTTCTTCCAAA
Organism: uncultured Prevotellaceae bacterium; assembly: GCA_964530595.1. Taxonomy (GTDB): domain Bacteria; phylum Bacteroidota; class Bacteroidia; order Bacteroidales; family UBA3663; genus Liminaster. The sequence continues at coordinate 8,309 of CAZGZL010000020.1, forward strand.
CATTCGGAACGATGCACCAATAGGTTTTATGCACATCGCCACGGCGGAACATCTCGTTCAGTCGCGTCAATGCCTTACTGGTCTTGGCAAAAAGCACAATACCGGTAGTAGGACGATCCAATCGATGCGTCACCCCCAAAAACACATTGCCGGGCTTCTCATCGCGTAGCTTAATGTACTGCTTCAACGTGTCGCACAGAGGCTCGTCGCCCGACTTGTCACCTTGTACGATTTCATGGCAATTCTTACTGACTGCCAACAGATGATTATCTTCGTATATGATTTCCACAGAGCGTAAGGATTTATAAATGTTGTGCTTTACCGGTTTGTTCTAAAGTGTCGGTGCATGGAGCGCCGCTCCACGCACCGTTAGGATTACATATTCATACCGCCGTCGACCTGAATCACCTGACCGGTCACATACGAAGCCATGTCAGATGCCAAGAATGTAGCTACGTCAGCGATATCTTCGGGAGTACCGCCACGACGTGCAGGGATCTTCTTCATCCACTCGTTGCGAATCTCCTCGCTGAGCTGAGCGGTCATAGCCGTCACGATGAAACCGGGGGCAATAGCATTGGCACGAATGCCCTTGGGACCCATCTCCTGTGCGACAGACTTAGCCAAAGCGATCATACCGGCCTTTGAAGCGGCATAGTTAGCCTGACCTGCGTTGCCGTGTACACCGACTACCGATGCCATGTTGATGATCGAACCACCACGCTGACGCATCATGATCGGCACCAAAGCGTGGATGAAGTTAAAGGCAGACTTCAAGTTGACGTTGATGACAGCATCCCACTGTGCCTCCGTCATGCGGAGCATCAAGCCGTCCTTGGTAATGCCGGCGTTGTTGACCAAGATGTCGATATGACCAAAGTCTTTGTGCACTTCGGCAACGACGCGCTCGGTATCTTCGAAGCTGGCTGCATTCGATGCATATCCCTTGGCCTGTACGCCCAAAGCGGCGATTTCAGCCTCGGTAGCCTTGCCATTCTCGTCGATTACGAGGTCGGTGAATGCTACTGCTGCACCTTCGGCAGCGAACTTTAATGCGATGGCCTTGCCGATGCCACGGGCAGCGCCGGTGACGAGGGCAACTTTTCCTTCAAGTAATTTCATAATATTCTATTATTTATAATTGTGTGGATAGAATCCATATCGTTCTGCTTTTACACTTTCAGACCACTACTCTGCCCCTCTCAACGCACCTTGGCGATGCCGTGGAAAATCATCTCGAAGATGCAATCGCGCAACTTGGCGGTAGGGACACCGAGGTCGGCGAATTGTCCGCGGATGTTAGGGAGGTCGATGCCTCGCAGTGCGTAGTGGATCGTTACCGCCACAACACTGGCGTTGTCGATCTGAAAGGTTCCTTCATCAATGCCCTGTTGAAGTATGGCACGCAAGATGGAGAGCTCGCGCACATCCAATCGTCTACGGGCGTGTTCTAACTTCAGCACATCACGAAAGAAGTCTGCCTTCAGTGAGCCATTGCGCACCACCGTCTCTTTGACCTGATCCAAACGACAGATGATGTACTTCTTGAGCTTTTCGTCCGCCGGAAGTTCGCGTGGCAGGATCTCTTCGATGCGTTCGATGATGCGTGACGTTTCGCTCTCCACCACTGCCATATAGATGTCGGACTTGCTCCGAAAGTAGGTGTAGAGTGTGCGACGCCCCTTGCCGGAGGCAGCGGCGATATCATTCATCGTGGTGTTATCAAAGCCCTGTCGGGCAAAGAGCTGACGTGCCACATCTATGAGTTCCGAACGAGTGTTGTTCATTGCACAGTTCATTGAAAAGCGTGCAAAAATAATAATAATCGTTAGATCTGCCCAAGAATCAATTATAGTTTAACACTTATATAATAATTATTCGTAAAAAAGTCACTTTCCGGCTCTAAAACAATGCTTCCGACACATTCTGTGATTTTACGGCATCCATTCCGACAAATCTGGACTTTCCCGTCGGGCAGAGAGTCGGAATTCAGCCTGATGGTATCCTCTTTTCAATTTATTCTACATCGGGAGAGCCCAAAGAATACTCCGGAACATCGCTCAGCGTGATGCTCCGGAGTATATGGATAAAATCGTAAGAATAGGCTTCCTTCAGGGAATTGGTGGTTTCAAGGACGTATCGTCACATGAAAGCAGGCTTGTTTGTGTTCGTACTTGACGTAACAATAGCCCGCCACACGGAGGTCGTGTAAAGCACGCGCAAGGTCTTCCTTGAGGCGAGCCTCTCGTCTGCCTCGGCAATCGAAGCGATTGTACGTGATGTCGAACGTGGTGGCATACCGATGGCACGAGTTTTTGGAGGCGTTGCCGTTGCCACTTCTCCGCAGGTGTTTGACGTCAGCCTCGGTGCGCAAGACACTGGTGATGATGAAGCGGCTTTTGCTCTCGGAATAATCCTGAAAACGCCGTCCTAATTCGATCAGCAGATCGGCTGCTTCAGGGGTGAGGTAGGGTATCGAATGGGTCAGCCGATCCAACTTATAGTATTGACAGTCGCGAATCTCGACCAGAGAATTCTTCATTTTTTCTGCCGCCTCGCGATTGACTATGGGTGGAATGCCCATCCGTTTTGCCGCTACGAGCTGCACCTCGTTGAGGTCCGGAAAGTCCTTGTCGTAGTTGAAGCGTCGTTTGTCCAGACGTGTGGCTTTGCTGTAATCTCGCTTGGGTTTGCCTACGTGATAGAAAGTATCGTCGTCGCCCGCCTCTTCGTCGGCAGACTGAAACCAAGTACATTCCGACGTCCAATGCCACACGGCGACGCCACCGCAATACAGACCATAGCCTACCCCGCCGAGGGTCAAGAGCAGACAGCAAACCAAGCACCAACCCAACAAGCGGCGTGGCTTGGCGGGAAGTCGCCAATAATATTGATTGCAACGGAGCAGACAGCGCGTGAGGCGCAAGCGCAAACGCCGACTGCGGGTAAGAGATTTAGATGGGTGTTGTGATGAGTCCGAAATAGACGTTGTGGGATCGCTCATTATAATAATAAAATGTTTTTACAAATTATGAATGACGTTTCACCTCGCGATGAACGCCATTCATAATGTTTCAAGATTTACGGACGCCACGTGCTGCGGCAACTCGCTTTAGGGCATCGGTTTCAGTCCTTCCCAACGGACGTTCCAAGTACCGTCTTTCGGGAAGCCGGGATTCTGCTCTTTGCAACCATCCCAACCGGCACACATGAGTGCCACGGCAGTCAACAGTCCGCCATTGCCGGGCAGATAGATGCGCAGGCGGGAATCCTGATAGTTGTGGCCGCTGATCAGGTAGGTATTGGTGCGCTTGGGTACGACGAGAGCTTCGACAGCCATTTCAGCTTCACCGAGGCGACAAGCACACATGGAGGTCATCGGGTAGTCCCACCCCCACGTTTTGCCCCAGTTCCAGTTGTCCCACACCCAGTGGAGGGTGTTGCGCATATAGTCTTCGCGTACCAAGTTGCATTTGGGGAAGATGCCCAAGGCGCCCAACACCGCCATGTGATCTTGCGTAAAGCGGATGTCACGATAGGTATCGGTAGCTGTTTCGGCAGCCAAATAGAGCGGTCCATATTGCGCGCTGTACACGCTGTCGTTAATGTATGCCAAGGGGGATAGTTTGTCGATCAATTCTTCCCACTCCATATTACGCTGCAAGCCTTTGCGCTCACGCCACTGCTGCGCTACATCGAGGGCAAAATGCCACTGCGAGAGTTCGAAGGGGGAATTGACAGTCTCTGCGGCGCGAAGCGTCTCTTGGGCGGGAATTGCACCCTTCAACACGTAGCGCCCTTCGAGGGTGTCGTATGAGGCAAAATCAGCCATAAATTCGGCGGTCTCCTGCACGATGTCGTAGTATTTGTCCAAAACTTCGGGCGAGGGATTGGCACGATACAAGAGTTCAGCGAGGTAGATGGGATGCGGTTGCTGCCAGATGAGGAAGCTGCCCACCTTAGAGGGAGCCTCCAATCCTGAGGGGTCGGTCATCTTCATCCAACGTACCCCCTTGAAGCCTTGGCGCTGAGCGATGAATTTCGCCACCGGCTCGACTTGTTTGTACCACCCCATGGTACGATCCAAGAGCTCCGGATGTCCCCAAAGGGCAAATTGTGCTTGGTGCCACCAGATCATCTCCATGTGGTACTTTCCGAACCAAGAGTTATAGGTCAGACCGGTCTCCTGTGGCGGAGTGTTGCCGGCACAGTTCACAGCCAAAAGATACTGACTGAGGACGACTCGACGCTCCAATTCGGGCGCCAAAGCGTTGGTACAGTCCGAGAAGTCTACCACGGCACCGTTGTACCAATAGTTGTGCCAATAGTCGGCACCGTCCGCCAAAACCTGCGCTACACTCTTGTCGGCACGCAAGGTGTCTACTGCGGGGGTAAATTCACACGTGAGGGCAAAGTGGGACGTCGAGGGGGTCAGAATGAAGGAGTTATCACCACGACGAGAGACTTCGACCGCAACGGTGTCGGGCCAAGTAACGGTGAGGCGATAGCTGAAGTCCTGTTCGTAGGTGTTGCCAAATTCATCGGGCATCTCGGCTGTAGGGAACCAGTGGGTCAGCTGAAGTTGGTGAGAGGAATTCAGGCTGTCGTAGGTATAGTGCAGCTGTGCATCATCCTGCCAGAGGCACGCGTCGTCGGCGTGACCGCCTGTAGGATAAGGCAACCGGATAACAAGGGGCTGAGGCGTCGTGGCAGTGATATCGAAAGCCACCATGTCACGTTCGGGATCACACGCGGTAACGACGTGCATGGGCTGGTCGTTCAAGAGATAGTCGCTGACAATGCGTCCCTGTTCCAAGTCGAGTTGCTGGTGGAGGTCGGCAAAGGCTTCGTAGCCGGTACCTTCAGGCAGGGCGAGACCGACGCAACCGAGGTGCAGACGATGAGGATTCTTGCGGAACCAGTCACCCGCTTCACGGGCACGATCGGGCTCTTTGAGCTGTGTGGCATAGAGTTCTTTGTGTCCGTGACCGAAATCGTACTCTTTGAGCGATTCTTCAAGGCGATAATGGTTCGGATTGGGGAAGCTATGCCATCCCCAAGAGCTCTGCGTACCCAACGGCACGCCGGCGCTGTATCGCTCCGGGAAAGTCTGCAAACCGGAGGCATCCACGGTCATGGCAAAGTTGCCATTTCCTACCGAGAGGGAAGCCAACGAATCGAAGGTAGAGACTTGCGGGTTATTGCGCTCCAAGAGCGCGTGTCGATCAATAGGCGTCGCGGCTTGCTCTCCGCAAGCCGTCAACAGGGAGCTTGTCGCCAAAACTGCGGCAACGATAGTACCTCGTGTTTTCATTTATTGAATATTCTTTATTTTCAAAAATTGGGACAAATATAGCTTTTTTTTGACAATGCTCTTGTCACCGTATATCTAAAATACACCGAGGCAGGCAAAAAGGACTTTGATTATTTGCAAAATCCAAGAAAAACAACGTCTTTTGTTCCCATCAATCATTCTATATACACCGATGAAAGAACTCGAATTGAAGTACGGCTGCAACCCCAATCAGAAGCCGTCACGAATTTTCATGGAGGAAGGAGAACTTCCGATCACTGTGCTCAACGGGCGCCCCGGCTACATCAACTTGCTCGACGCGCTTAACTCTTGGCAGTTGGTGCGCGAACTGAAAGCTGCAACAGGTCTGCCCGCATCCACCTCGTTCAAACACGTTTCGCCCGCCGGCGCAGCGGTAGGTCTGCCCCTCAGCGAGACTCTGAAGAAGATCTATTTCACCGACGATTACGAGCTGACCCCCTTGGCCAATGCTTATGTCCGCGCCCGCGGCGCGGATCGTATGTCTTCGTTCGGCGACTTCATCGCACTCAGCGATACATGCGACGTCGCTACAGCACGCCTAATCAATCGTGAAGTGTCAGATGGTGTGATCGCACCCGGCTACGAACCCGAAGCGTTGCAAATCTTGCGCGAGAAGCGCAAGGGCACTTATTGTGTGATCCAGATGGATCCCTCTTATCGCCCCGCTCCGGTAGAACGCAAGCAGGTATTCGGTGTGACTTTCGAGCAGGGACGCAACGAGATCGACCTCAGCGACGAGGCTCTTTATGCCAACATCCCGACCGAAAACAAGGTGATCCCCGCCGAGGCTAAGCGCGACTTGATGATCGCACTGATCACATTGAAATATACTCAGTCCAACTCCGTCTGCTACGTCAAGGACGGTCAGGCTATCGGCATCGGCGCTGGACAGCAGAGCCGCATTCACTGCACACGCTTGGCAGGCAATAAAGCCGACATCTGGTATCTGCGTCAGCACCCCAAAGTGATGGCTCTCCCCTTCAAAGCGGGCATCAAACGTGCAGACCGTGACAATACGATCGACGTATATATTTCCGAGGAGCATGACGATGTGTTGCGCGAAGGCACTTGGCAGCAATTCTTCACCGAGAAGCCAGAGGTCTTGACGCTCGAGGAGAAGCAGGCTTGGCTCGCTACACAAAGTGGTGTCTCGTTGGGTTCGGACGCATTCTTCCCGTTCGGCGACAACATTGAACGCGCACACAAGAGCGGCGTGCAGTACATTGCCGAGGCGGGCGGTTCGGTTCGCGACGACCATGTGATCGAGACATGCAACAAGTACGGCATCGCAATGTGCTTCACCGGCGTCCGCTTGTTCCACCATTGATTATTTTATAAGGAATATACATAGATACCCGCTCCGACCTTTGCCGGAGCGGGTATTGATCTTAAAAATGCTTATTTGCGGTATGAAGACATTTGCTTTTCAGCATACAATGAAAACGCGCGACTATGAGTGCGACGTTCAAGGCGTAGTCAACAACGCCAACTATCAACACTATTTAGAGGTGACACGCCACGAATTTATTCAGAGCATCGGCGAGAGCTTCAGCTCGTGGCACGATCAGGGCATCGATGTGATGGTTTCGAAGATTACTATTCAATATAAGGCTTCGCTACACGGCGGTGAGGAATTCGTGAGTGCCCTGAACATGAAGCGTTCCGGAGCGCGCTACATCTTCCTGCAAGAGATCCGCCGCAAGTGCGACGACAAGCTCTGCATCGTGGCAGAAGTACACTGTGTGTGCGTCGTCAATGGAGCGCTGACTCGTGGCGACGAAATCGAAGAGAAGTTCCGTCCCTACTTGCAATAAGCCTCAACGCAGAATCTAAATATTTATTCATCTAATTCACTGATCCTAAATACAATGAACGACACAGAACGGCAAGCCGATCTGCCCTATCTGATTGCCTTGCTGAAGATACGTGGCATTGGCGCTACGTACGGTAATTTGCTGTTGAACCGTTTCGGCTCGGCACGTGCAGTCTTCGAAGCACCGCCGGAAAAGTTGCGATTATTGCCCACCGCTATTCGCAATTATTTGAGCGGACACCTGAAAAACCCCGCCGTGCTGCAAGCGGGTGTGGATGAACTACATTTCATGCAGGAGCACCACATTCGCCCATTGGTCTATGGTGCGCCGGATTATCCACACCGTTTGATGGATTGTCCCGACGCGCCGCAGCTGCTTTTCGCCATGGGGCAGGTAGACTTTAATGCAGGACACTGGATCAGCATTGTGGGGACCCGACGTTGCACTCTGTACGGGCGCGACAGCGTGAGTAAGTTCGTGCAAGAACTCCATGAGGTAGTGCCCGATTTAGGCATCGTCAGCGGATTGGCTTTGGGCATCGATGTTTCGGCGCACAAGGCGGCATTAGAATGCGGTGTGCCGACCGTCGGCGTATTAGCACACGGTTTGGATCGCATATATCCTGCTGCACACCGCGACATCGCTAAACAGATGCTGAAACAGGGTGGTCTGTTGACCGAATACCCCGAAGGAGTCTGGCCCGACCGCGGCAATTTTTTGGCACGTAACCGCATCATCGCAGGGCTTGCTGAAGCTACGATTGTGGCAGAAAGCACCATGAAAGGCGGCTCGCTGGTGACGGCGAACATCGCATTCAGCTACAACCGCGAAGTATTCGCTTTCCCGGGGCGCATGAACGATGAGCGGTCGCAGGGATGCAATGAGCTGATCCGTTGTAATAAGGCGTGCCTCGTAACCTCCGCGACACACTTTGCAGAAGAGATGGGTTGGGTACACCCGCGAACGGCACCCAAGGTGGTACAAGCACAGCTCGATTTCGAGGCGCCGCAGCCGTTGGAGGTCGCTATATTAAATGTGTTGACGGAGCGAGGCGAGGCAACCATTTCGGATCTCACCGCCGATCTTTCGATCGAAAGCGGTGAACTGTATGAAACCTTGCTTCGTTTGGAGCTATGCGGCAAGATTCGCACGTATCCCGGCGGACGTTACAAGCTGCGCTGATCACAATTCGAGACAGGCACGGCGCAAAAGACGGCTCAAGGCATCAAGGTCAGGAGCAGATCGCAGCGTTTCGGGCAAGATGGGGGTACCCAAGCGCAAAGTAAGTGTCTCGCCACGCCGTGCAAAGACTTCGCGCGGCAAACGCAACGATCTAACCCGCCAATGAATGAGCCCCAAGGCGTGAAAAACAAGGGAATTGCCACCCACAAAACGGACAGGCAGGACAGGCACCTCTAAGTGCAGTAACCAACGGACGACGGAGCTGCGCCACGGGGCATCCTCCAAATGCCCCCAAGAGCGCCAAGAGATGTGCGCAACGCTGCCGGCGGGGAAAAGCCCTAAGGGAGCGCCGGCGGCTACGTGATGGTAAGCGGCACGCAAGGCGTTACGATTGCCCGTAGCATCCAGCTTGCTACCCTCCGGATCGACAGCATAAAGGGCAGAACGAAGTGCTTCGATCCGCATCAGCAACGCATTCGCCATCAGGCGGAAGTCGGGAAAGAGCGGTGTGAGCCACGCCAACAATGCGATACCGTCTAAGGCACCAAAGGGATGGTTGGAGATGACGACAAAGGGACGATGTTCCGAACGACATTCTTGCAACAACCGGAACGCAGCCGCCGAGGTAGGCTCTATGCGAAGTCGAATCTGCAAATCATCCAAGACTGCAGCCGCAAAACGTCCTCCACGCACCGTGCAGCAATGGGCATAGAGCGTGTTGATGCGATCTAATGCCAACCACGAGTGCAGACGTTGTGCCGCCCAACAACGCACAGCAGAAAGCCCGCCCTTAGGTAAGAGGCGGGCTATTTCGTCGACAGAGATAAGCTCGAAAGAGGGGTTCATAGGCGTATTGTGTGAATGGATTCGCCTAATGAACAAGGAGGATCGGTCGATGGTTTTCGATCAATCTTTTTTCATAATGGGAAGCTGCCAATGGTAGCGCACCGCCAAGATACGGATCAGCGTGACGGAGAAAGCGCACGAGAGTTGAGCAACCCAATTTGCAATTCCAACCATCAAGCAACAAGAATAAATCAAGCCGCCCACACAGCACGCCATAGCATAAATGTCCTTGCGAAAGATAAGCGGAACTTCGTTGATCAAAATGTCGCGAATAACGCCTCCGGCTGCGCCGGTAAACATACCCATGATGATCGCGACCCAATCGGAGAATCCGGCGTCAATGGTCTTCTGAAAACCCACGACGGTGAAAAGCGCCAAGCCAATAGTGTCAAAAAGGAAGATCGTCCCCGCCAAGCGATTGATCAAGCGATGAAAGCAAATAAAAAGCAGCAATGCCAACGCCGTAATGACAAAATAGATATAAGCGTGCATCCAAAATGGGTTTAAGCCTAACATCATGTCGCGAAGCGTTCCGCCGCCGACGGCAGTCACCAAGCCGACAATAAACGCGCCAAACCAATCGAATTCCTTGGCCGCAGCCATGCGAATACCACTGATGGCGAACGCAAAGGTTCCGGCGTAATCTATCATGTCTACGAAGGTGATTCCTGCCATATTTTGTTTCAAAAAAGCTCTTTCTATGCGCCACAAAGGTAACGAGATTTGTTCAATTCAGCAAATTTGGCTATCTTTGAGCCGCGAGAAATGGCGCAATCGCGAGATGGGAGTCTCACTTTTGCCGTTTTATCTTTCATTTTCCCGTTAACATCACACAAAACCGCCATGAATATAATGGAACATTCTTTACATCGGGGCTTTGCCCTCATGCTTTCGCTCAGCCTGTCTGCCGGCTTCATTCAGGCACAAAATCTACTGCCGTATCAAGATCCGTCCCTCTCCGCCGAAGCGCGCGCAGAAGATCTGTTGGGACGACTCTCTGCTGAAGAGAAAATTCAACTGATGATGAACGACAGTCCTGCACTACCGAAATGGGGCATCGCCGCCTATAATTGGTGGAACGAAGGGCTCCACGGATGTGCTCGCGCCGGTCTTGCAACGGTCTTTCCGCAAGCCATCGGCATGGCAGCTACTTTCGACCCGGCATTGGTGCAGCAAGCCTATGATATCGCCGGGACCGAGCAACGTATCAAGTTTATTCAAGCACGCCGCAAGGGAGAGATGTCCCGCTACCACGGTTTGACGTTATGGACACCGAATATCAACATTTTTCGCGATCCGCGGTGGGGACGCGGTCAAGAGACCTACGGCGAAGACCCTTATCTGACAACGTGCATGGGACGCGCAGCAGTGCTCGGCTTGCAAAACGACACACAAGCACCCGGCTATGACAAAGCTCACGCCTGCCTGAAACACTACGCCGTACACAGCGGTCCGGAATATGAACGTCACAATTTCGACGCCAAAGACATTACGCTACGCGACTTGGCAGAAACGTATCTGTATGCTTTCGAACAGTTGGTGCGGACAACCGACGTCAAAGAGGTGATGTGCGCTTACAACCGCGTAGAGGGTGCCCCCTGCTGCGGAAGCAATCAACTTCTGACCCGTATCCTCCGCGAAGAATGGGGCTACGACGGGCTGGTGGTTTCCGATTGTAACGCGCTACGAGACTTCTACACCCCTGAACCGAAAGGACACGGCACGCATGCCGACGAAGCATTAGCTTCTGCCGATGCCGTATTGAGCGGAACAGATTTGGAATGTGGCGGCACCTACAAACACCTGACGGAAGCGCTGCAACGAGGTGCGATCGACACCGCAGCCATCGACCGCTCGGTGCGCCGTGTGCTCCGCGCCCGCTTTGAGTTGGGAGAGATGGACGCCGACAGCTTAGTATCGTGGAATCACATTCCCGAAACAGCCTTGGCGACGCCACAATCCGACTCAGTAGCATTAGCGTTGGCGCACGAGTCGATGACGTTACTTCTGAACAAAAAGAACACTCTGCCCATTGCCTCCAAGAAAAAAGGGCGCACGATCGCGGTAATCGGACCCAATGCCGACAATCAGATCGCTCTGTGGGGAAACTATAACGGTACGCCGCTCAAAACGGTGAGCGTCCTCGAAGGTATACGTTCCAAGTTGGGCAGCAACGATCGACTCATCTACCGCAAGGCTTCCGATTGCGTAGCGCGCGAAGAGTTCATCAGCCGCTTTGAACGTTGCAGCACCACTGAAGGTGTCGGCGTCAAGGCTACTTATTGGAACAACGTTACTCGCGAAGGTGCTCCCGCAACAACAGTACAGGAGGGCACTCCGTTCCAACACTGCACATCCGGAGCGACAGTATTCGCCCCCGGCGTAGAACTCGAAAACTTCTCTGCCACCTACACAACGACCTATCATGCCGATCGCAACGAGGAGCTTCTGTTGGATCTCTACGTTTGCGGTCAAGGCGCCATAAGTGTAGACGGTAAGGAAATCGGAACCTTCAAGACCGGACACGGTTCGCGACGTTATCAGCGCAAGATCAAGGTGACAGCCGGTCGAGACTACGAATTGCGTGTAGACTTTGCCTTCCTGATCAACGATGCACAGTTTAACTTTGATTTGGGCGTAGTACAGCCCTCCAACTTAGACGAAGTGTTGGCGCAGACGCGCAACGCCGATCTTTATATCTATGTAGGCGGTATCTCTCCGCAACTTGAGGGCGAAGAGATGAAAGTCGACTACGAAGGCTTCAAAGGAGGCGACCGAACCGACATCGAACTGCCCGCCGTACAGCGCGAGACGTTGCAACGTCTGCACGCCACCGGACGACCGGTAATCTTCGTAAACCTCTCCGGCTCAGCCATCGCCATGGAGCCGGAATTAGAAAGCTGCGACGCCATCCTCCAAGCATGGTACGGCGGACAAGAGGGAGGACAGGCTGTGGCTGACGTACTCTTCGGCGATTACAATCCTGCGGGACGCCTCCCTGTAACGTTCTATCGCAACGTAAAGCAGCTACCGGACTATCACGATTACAATATGAAGGGGCATACTTATCGCTATCTCAGCGAGATACCCCTCTTCCCCTTCGGCTACGGCTTGAGTTATACGTCTTACCACTACGGCACGGCTTCAGTGAGCGAAGTTGTGAATGACGCCGTGCGCTTAAGTATTCCGGTGAAGAACACCGGGAAACGCGACGGCGAAGAGGTTGTTCAGGTCTACATACGCCGTGTGAACGACACCGATGGTCCCCGCTATTCGCTCCGCGCCTTCCGTCGCGTCCCGATCGCTGCCGGCAAGACCGAAACGGTTGAGTTTACGTTAGACCGCAATGCGTTCCGCACCTTCAGCGACGAAACGGGGCATTTGGAAACGCTGCCCGGCACCTACGAACTGCTCTACGGCGGTAGCTCAGATACGGCGACCTTGCAGAAAGTTCAAGTGGTGCTTCCCTAAGCGAACAACGCCACAAAATAAATGCGCCCCTGCTCTGTGGTGGATGGTCTTCCCGACCGTCGCCGCAAGAGCAGGGGCGCTTGTTTGTATAGATATGATGCCTTTGTACCGAATCCAAATAATGGATATTGTGGAACGTATCTCTACGCCCCGATGATGTTTAGAATCTCAAGCTGACGCCCGCCTTGATCCAGCGACCGGGTTGACGTACAATACTATAATCGTAATAGGTCTTGTCCAAAAGGTTAGAACCTTCAGCATAAAGCGACCAGCGGCGATCGTCCCAAGAAAGACGTGCGTCGAGGAGCCCGTAGGGAGCATTTCCCTCCCCTACACGTTCTTGCCAACGCCATGCTGCCGAGAGATTCAGGTGACTGAACAGGCGCATCTCTGCTTGAGCCACGACCTTGTGGCGCAGATACTCCATAGCATACTTACTCTTCAAGATGGGACGATCGTAAGAGATCGATTCGTCAATGTAGGCGTATTGGACACCCACCTTGCGCAAGAAACAACGTTCTACGCCCCAAATCTCTTGCGGCAAGAACTCTACATTCAATTCGCCCCCTACGTTATCGAGAGTAAAGTTGCCCGAACGGAAGGTATTGGTCTCGTCATCGGCATAGACCACCCAGTCGATCATGTCCGACTTGTGGCTATAGAAGAGTTGCGCCTCAGCTTTCCAGCCCGTAGGACGGAAACGAGCGCCCAAACTTACATCGTTGGTACGTTCGGGGCTCAGATGGTCGTTACCTTCGATGCCGGTGCCCGAATAATAGAGATCGGTGAACGTCGGCATACGGAGCGCCATGTTCCACGAGGCGAAGAGCTTCCAGTCCGACGAGGGACGATAAGCGACGTCTACCCCCGGATAGAAACGCCAACGGCTATCCAAACCGGTGTTCATATTGGCCAAAACACCGAGCGAGACCGTCCAATGACGCAACAATAGATCGTGCTCCAAGAAGGCGGAGACATTGGTACGATTGTCGTGATATTTATAAAAGGTACCCACTGCGGCGTCATCGGCATCGTGACCGCCGACGCTTTGCCAAGCGTCCACATCCATAAGTTTGCCAAGCTTGGTGCTGTAGATACCCTCATTGCGCATCTCAACGCCAAGCGAGGTTTTACCCCATCGGCTGTCGACCCAAGAATTCAATCCTGCGCCGTAAGTGTCCACCTGATGGAAATTCTCGCCGGCAGGACTGCCTTTGTGCCACTGATAGTGGTCGAACCAACGATTCCACGACAGTGTGGGCGCCAAATGCAATGCACCTACCTGTGTCTCGGCACGCAACGAGCCGATATAGCGTTCGTTGCTCTCCCACTGGTCGGTGCTCGATGCGCCATAGAAAGTATTGGCTCCGTAAGGTTTGTAGCTGTAACCCAACTGTAGATCTGCACGCACGTCAGCAGAGGTGTAGCGGGCTTGATAGAAAGCGTGTGTGTTCTCATAATCGCTGTTGGGCGTTGCGCCGTCAGCACGACTGTAGCCGCCACTGAGGTGGTGGGTCAATCGTGCTTCGGAACCGTCAGAGGCTGTGCCTGCACGATGTCCTTTGCTCAAGCGCAAGTCGCCGGCAGCATAACCATAACCGCCGCCTGCCAAGCTGACAGAACCGCCGTCGGCATCCTGACGCGTCACAATGTTAATGACGCCGGTAAATGCAGAGGTACCGAAGACGCGAGCCGAAGGACCTTCGAGCACCTCGATGCGTTCGATGTCCTGAACGCTGACGGGGAAGTCGGCTGAAAGATGCCCTGTGTGCGGCGAAGAGATGTTGACGCCATTGAGCAAGATAGAGATCTGGTCGAAAGTTCCGCCGCGCACAGAGATGTCACTCTGTACCCCCATCTCGCCACGTTGACGCACGTCCACGCCGACAGCGTATTCCAAAAGGTCGTTGATACTGTGTACTGCCGACGACGCGATGTCGGCAGCCGAAATAACGGTGACAAGTCGCGGCGCCTGAATAGCAGCCAGCGGCACACGTCCACCGGTGACATTGACATCCGCGAGGCTGATGACTTCAGCCGCATCGTCCGGCGCATCTGCATCGGTCGAGCCTGCAGTTGTCGCGGGATCTGTGAGGTGCGCCGCAGCAGGTGTAGCAGCTTTTAAGCCTGCCGTGCCCAACATCGCGACGGTGATGACTCCAATCGTCACCTGACGATGCAAGCTGCGAAAAGCGGCGTAATTAGCACCCGAGAAGCGCTTCCAGCGGATGATTTTTTGTGTAGTAGTGTTGTTCATAAAATTTTATTGTATTGTGCGGATTCGCACAAAGGCGAGGCAAAGATGACATTTTTCGGGGACATTTGGACGGTTTCTGAAAACAATTCGTACCTTTGTGCACATTGTTTTCGATTCAAAAAACGATTTTTTAGGCTTCCGCCCGCGAATTTTCGCTATTCTACGTTTTCGAGCGCCTGATGGAAGGCTTCCGATCGTCGAGCTGAGATTCCGCGAAAAGTCATAACAAAAGAGCTATGTCAGAACAAAATTTCAACGATATCATTCGGGAGACGTGCGCCGTATTGGAACGCGGCGGCGTCGTTCTATATCCTACCGACACCGTGTGGGGCTTGGGGTGTGACGCCACCAACAGCGCCGCGGTACGTCGCATCTACGAACTAAAGCGCCGTGCGGAGGCTAAGGCCATGCTCGTGCTGACCGACGCCGTAGGGCGTGTGGATTACTATTTCGACCGCGTGCCGGACATCGCGTGGGATTTGTGGGAGGTGGCAGACAAACCACTCACCCTAATCTTGCCACGTGCCCGAAACATCGCGCCGGAGCTAATGGCTGAAGACGGATCGCTCGGCATCCGCATTACACACGAAGCGGTATCGCAAGCCATCTGTGCCCGGCTGAAGCGCCCTCTGGTCTCTACCTCTGCCAATATCAGCGGGGAGCCCACGCCCAAGACCTTTGCAGAGATCACGGACGAGGTTAAAGAGGCTGTGGACTACATTGTGCCCCTGCGCCAAGCAGAGACAGAATTGCCGGCGCCATCGGGTATCATCAAGTTGGGAGACGGAGGCTTAGTACAAGTGATCAGATAAGTGAAAATAATTCGATAACTCCATACTTGATATACCGTGAACATCAAACGCCAACGACTTCGTTACATTACGAACGACTTTCTGGCATCTGCCTTGGGCTGGTGCGTTTTCTACGTCTATCGTTTTGATTTGACGGGACACATCACCCACCACACCCTCGAAGGCTTCTTCAGCGATCCACAGGTGATTCAGAACTTGATTCTCTCGCCTTTTGTTTGGGTCGGTCTGTTTGCCTTTTCGGGCTACTATCATCAGCCCTACTTTCGCTCCTACTTGGACGAGCTTCAAAATACGTTGTCTACAGTCGTCGTGGGGACGTTGCTTTTCTTTTTTAGCATTGTCATTGACGATGTTCCGATTGTAGACGATGAGTGGTTGGGATTTTTGAAGACGCCGCACGTATCTCCGCGCGTTTATCTACAAATCCTGCTCACTATGTTTGGTTGCATCTTTTTGCCCGTCTATTTTGGACGCTACTTCATCACCCATCGCACCAACGAGCTCATCCGCAAGGGCAAGTTGGGGCTGCGCACCCTGATCATCGGTAGCGGACGTGCAGCAGCCTCCTTGGAACGAGAATTGACCACAGCGCCGCGCAAAAGCGGGTTCTTGCTGATGGGTTGCCTCACGACGGGCGAAGAGCACCCCGGACACCGTGCTCCACAGTTGCCACAAGTGGGCGACCTTCACGACCTGAAGAAGCTCATGAGGACGTTAGATGTGGAAGCATTCTTGTTGGCGCCGGACAAACGCGATCGGAAGATCCTATATCGGCAGTTGTTTGCGCTCCTCCCCTATGGGTTACCCATTCAGCTGCGCATTCAACCCAATGAGGAGTTCGGACTTTCGTTCCGCCCTAAATCGTTAACATCGATCCCGATGGTATCGTTTGGCGCCGATTGCATTCCACCGTTCCGCCGCAACGTGAAACGCTTGGGTGACATCGTAGTGGCTTGTTTGGCACTGCTCATACTCTCCCCGCTGATGTTGGCGTTGATGATCATCATTCCGATGGATTCAAAAGGGAGCGTCTTCTACGCCCAAGAGCGCATCGGACGCCTCGGACATCCCTTCAAGATGTATAAATTCCGCTCTATGCGTACCGACGCCGAACCCGAAGGACCGCAGCTATCCAAGAGTGACGACCCACGCATCACTCGCTTGGGACATTACCTACGCAAATACAGACTGGACGAACTGCCCCAGTTTTGGAATGTATTGCGTGGCGACATGAGTTTGGTAGGTCCACGTCCGGAGCGCGCATTTTACATTGACCGCATCATGGAATATGCACCGCACTACAGCCTACTGTTGCAGTTGCGTCCGGGCATTACATCGTGGGGAATGGTGAAATACGGATATGCCGGCGATGTCTTTCAGATGGTGGAACGCATGCGGTACGACCAAATGTATTTGGAGAACTGTACCTTGGCTGTCGATCTGAAGATCATCGGCTACACCATCCAAACGGTCATCACGGGCAAAGGCATCTGACCGTAGCCGCGCGACGGTCGTGCAGAGCCTCAACTTTCTATATCGTTCCGAGCAGTTCATTATTTAGCAACAAGCTATGCTTTATCTCAAAAGACTGTACAAGTATTATGGTTTAGGACTGATGCAGTTGGTCAAATGGCGGGAGCGCTACTTGACGGAGCAGCAATTTATTCTGATCTTAGCCTTCCTGACCGGATTGGCGGGGGCTGCGGCTGCACTCATATTGAAGTTCTTGATTCATACCTATCAACATTGGTTGACCTCGACGTTTGGCGTCGAAGCCAACTACCTCTATTTGCTCTACCCCGTCGTCGGCATCTTGTTGGCGGGACTATTTGTTCGTTACGTGGTGAAAGATGACATCGGGCACGGCGTAACCAAGATTCTGTACGCTATCTCGCAGCGCAAGAGCATCATCAAGCGCCACAATATGTACAGTTCTATCATTGCAAGCTCTGTGACCATCGGATTCGGTGGATCCGTGGGAGCCGAGGCGCCAATCGTATTAACCGGCGCCGCCATCGGGTCGAACTTGGGACGCTTCTTCCGCATGGATCAGCACACACTGATGATCCTTTTGGGCTGTGGTGCTGCTGCGGGTATTGCAGGCATCTTCAAAGCCCCCATCGCGGGACTTCTTTTTACCATCGAAGTGCTCATGTTGGATCTGACAGCCTTCTCCATTATGCCCCTTCTGATTTCCTCCGTGACAGCAGCATCTGTGGCATACATTTTCGGCGGTTCAGCAGCAATGTTCAGCTTTACCGACACCGTGG
>CAZGZL010000021.1:0-25242 GCA_964530595.1 uncultured Prevotellaceae bacterium
GCAGCGTGCTGCCGCTCATATCCAAAATGCGCAACGCGAACGTCTGCCCCTCCAAGCCGGAGCAAAGCAGCTGGATCTTGCCCGGCAACGTGATGCAGCGCACTTCGTCGAGGCTTCCATTGGTCGAGATGCTGTTGAGGGCGGTAGTGGCAGATGATTTCAGCTTGGCGAGATAGGTGTCGTAATCGAAGTCGGGGAGATAGTAGCTGAGGTGCGGCGGCTGATTGTAAGCCACGTTTTGCCAAGCCACCGCCATGCGATACTGATGATCGTGCATGAATGTCGGGATCACGTCGTTGGTCTCGTAGGGAGAGGTGAAGATCATCAGTTTGTCGCACGTGGTTCCGTCGTAGAGGATGACTTCCTCACGCCAGTCGCCGAGGATGTCAGCCTGTAGACAGGGGGTGCCTTTGGTCGTGTTGCAAGCGTCTCCGTTGTATGTCTTGTAGAAGTCCACAAGCGTTGACATCTTCTTGTTCTTTTGATTCCACTCTTCGATCATTGCCTTGCTACCCTGCGAGCCATCGAAGCACTGCTGATAGCGGTAGTTCTTATAGTAGATTCCAAAGTTCACCGAAGGGCGGTTGGAGGAGAAGTTGACGCCGGAGCAAGTAAACACAGCGCTTTCGCCGCTCGTGCTATTGGTGTAGTCTTTGATCGGCCAGCATTCTACGCCGCGGCGCGTGGAGTCGATGTCGGCAGCCAAGCCGCGACCGATGTCATTACCGCTCTGTGCCAAACCCCAGATTACCTTGCCTGTCTTGGCGTCGCGGAACTCCGTGTCGTAGGGATATGCCGAGCTTTTCTCTTCGTGTACCATAAACACTTCGAGACCTTCGCGATCCGGATCGAAGTCGCCGAGGTGAAGTGCATCGCCGTGACCGAAGCCGGTGCGGTAGAGCGTCGTTCCGTCGTGGTCGATGCAGGCGGAGCCGTAGACGATTTCGTCGCAGCCGTCGCCATCGACGTCACCGACGCTCAAACTGTGGGCGCCTTCGCCGTAAGCACCTCGCCCGGAGGTCTCGTCGGCGTGGAGCCAACGTTTGGTCAAGTTTTTGCCGTCAAAGTCCCAAGCGCAGAGATAAGCTGCCGTATAATAGCCGCGGCACATCACGAGGCTGGGGTGTTTGCCATCGAGGTAAGCTACGCACGCCAAATAGCGTTCGCAACGGTTGCCGTAAGTGTCGCCCCATTGACTGTCGGTGCGTACTGAGCGGAGCGGCTCGTAAGAGACGGTACAGAGGTTTTCGCCTGTTGCGCCGCTGAAGACTGTAAGATATTCCGGACCGGTCTTGATGATGCCCTGAATGCTTTTGTAGGTCTTGCGATAATCGGCTGTAGGATCATCATCTCCCATCAACACATAATTGCCAAGACCGTCGATGGTGCCGGGGGCAGTTTTGCACGCCACTTCCGCTTTGCCGTCGCCGTCCAAGTCGTAGACCATGAATTGTGTATAGTGCGCACCGGCGCGAATGTTCTGACCGAGATCAATGCGCCAGAGTTTGGTACCGTCCAGCTTGTAGCAATCCAACAGCACATTGCCCGTGACGCCGGAGAGACTGTTGTCTTGTGAGTTGCTTGGATCCCATTTCAGGATGATTTCGTATTCGCCGTCGCCGTCTACGTCGCCCACGCTGCAATCGTTGGGACTATAGGTGTACGATCCCGTAGCCGTTGTTCCTCCAGCGGGACGATCCAACGGAATGTCCCAATGTCCGTTGGTGAAGTAATAAGTCTTTGGGCGTTCGGAAATCTTCTTGTTGCGGCGGACAATCACCTTATAGGTGCTGTTGATCGAGCCTCCCTTGTCAAAATAAGAGGTCATACGGCTGTCGCTTGATGTAGTGAGCACCTCACCGTCTTTTACGACGGAGAACGTCACAGAGTCGGCATCTGTCGTCAGGCAGCGCCAATTCACCAACACGCCGTTGGTAGTAGGAACGGCGACAACGCCACGATCCAATTTCTCGGGATCCAAGATTTGGGGGCCGGCATTGACGGTCTGAGCATACGTCGAGGCGGTAGCGCAGAGTGCGAGGCCGGTAAGGAGTAAAGTTTTCTTCATGTAGTGGTATTTATCGTGTTATTAGTTATGAAGTCCAATTGGATAAATAAAAGGTGCGTCGGCGGGTACTCCCACCGACGCGGCAAAGGTACAATAAAAAAACGGGAACGACTATCGCCTCCTGCTGAAAAACGCCGGGCGTGACGGTTCTTGCGTCTCCTTCTCATCGGAGAATAGAGCCACTTGACGTAATACCTCGTCTGCCTCCTTGATACCTCCGGCTTGTGCCTTGTGCAGATAACCGATGGCGGCACGATAGTTGGTGCGCATCATCGCGCTGATGCCTCGTGCATATTGCGCTTCAGGGGAGTCTCCCGCCTGCTTCAGATAGCGCTCCGCATCGTCCGTTCGACGCTTGCTGAGTAGCACGTTGGCGGCGTTGAGATTTGCGGCTTCGTCGGTGGGGTAGAGGCGTACCGCGGTCATGAAGACGCTATTGTATTCTTCGCTCCCCGGTTCATAACTTTGCGCCAATAGATACAGCTCGTTCAAGCTGAGTTTGCGCGGATTCTGAGCGAAGGTACGTCGCAACGCCTCCACATCGCTGAATTGGCTGATCGTGTACGAGACGCGGTAGTCGGTGTGTCGCAACGACGGATAACAATCCTGTGTCAGCACTTGATAGGCTGCGGGATATTCTCTGCGAATGCGTCGTTCGCGCCGATCGGGATCATCTTCCGAGTCGATCACGTGCAGCACTGCCTCGCTTTCGGCGAGATTGCTACCGATGAGGTAGCGTTTCACCCCTTCCCAATCTTCCGGCTCGCTTTCGGAGCCGAGCAGCGAGCGATCCAACTGTTCTTGTTCACAGAGGTACTTACTGATGGCTTCTGTGCGAGCGGCAGCTAAGCGAGCGTTGCTCTGATAGTCTCCTTCGGGCGAAGCGAAGCCTTTCAGTCGAATGCTTGAGATCGAAATGTCCGCATCATTCTTTACCGAGTCGATCACGGCGGCGATCTTTGCCAACTCCGTTCGGTTGTTACCGTAGTCCGGTAGCACGACGCATTGCCCGGCGGGGAACTGTATCTGTGCCGAGCCCTCCAACTGAGCGCGCTTTACCCCCACTGCCGTGGGATGGGCATACACCAACGGCGGCTGATAAGCGGCGGGATCGCGGTAGGTCGCCAAGCGGCTGTCGTGTTCCTCTGTCGCCACATTGCAGCAGCCATATCGCCGTTGATTCAGCGAGAGATGAGCGCCGTTCATCCATGCCTCATAAGGGATTGCGTCGCGGTAGGAGACCCGTTGTCGCAGCTCTTTGACGCGGTAACTCTGCTCGTTGTCGTTGCCCGAAAGCATTCCGGAGTAATTGCGCAGATAATAATAGTATCGGCGGCGTCCGTAGATGCCGATTGCGGTCAGATCCACCGACTTTTGACCGTCCGACACTTGTGGCGTCAGGAGCAGGGCGCGATTGCTTGCCACTTTCAGCTCCTGAGCGTTCAACGTCATCTCTACCACCAACTGATCACCCTCGCGGGTAAAATGCACCTCCGACGGGGTAATCTGAGCCGACGCCGTTGCGCTCAGCGCGAGCGCTAACGTCGTCATCATTATAGAAAGCTGTTTCATAGTATTCAGAATTGATATACCAAGTTCAACGCCGCCTTGGTCGGTCCGAAGTAATTATGGTCGCGGTCGGATTCGGCTTTGCGCCCGCAGCCGGCACACATATAACGATCGTAGCGAGAGTAGACCCATCCGGCGCCGATCTCTCCCTCTAAGTTCCAATGTTTGCTCAAAATCCAACTGTAGCCGTAGCCGACGCCGACGCCAGCCATCCAGCCCTCATAGCGATTGTCGCTCAGTGGGGCATAATGTGTTCCGAGGAATTGCCAGTGGTTTTTCAGGCTTCCCATGTTGTACTGACCGCCCACTAAGTGAGCGCCCACGAAATGCCCCGCAAAGCGATCGCAGAACCAATAGCGCACGCCGGGTTGCACTAACCAATGCTTCCAGCGGCGTTGATGCGAGAGAGACCAAGCATTCACTTCTCCTGTTAATTCCGCCGTCCAACGAGGCGACATTCCCACTTCGACGCTAAGATTGGGATTGAGTAGCCCATCCATCAACAAATTGCTTTTGATAGCCACTTTTTGGGCATTGCCCCATGACCATGTTGTGATCCATAAGCAAAAGGTAAGGCACGTAACAAAAAATTTCATAGTCACACCTATTCAAGGTTATTAAGGTCAAGAAAATATCAGGGGCAAATATAAACGCCTCATAATTAGAGCGCAAACAATTTGCCCCCTTTTTTCGGTTCGGGGTTGAATTTTCCCGTATTCTCGGACGCTTTGGTCTCTTGTTAAGGCTTTGCGGCGTCGTTTGCAAAGATCGCGTCGCTCTCGGTGATTACCGTCGGTACATCGACATAGCCGCCCAAATTGCAGTCTGAGAAAAGGATGTCATGTGCTTGGCTCATGCTCAGTCCCACGCCCGCTTCGTCGGCTTGAACACGCTCCAACGAGACGTTGCGGATCGGCAACTGCGGCGTACCCTGCAACACCACGGCATTGTGCCTTGCCTTACGGCAGGTTAGCTCCTGCACATAGAGGTCGTGGATGTCGGAGAAGAAATGATTGTCCTGACCCTCGCCGGCGTACTTAGAGGTGACGTACAGCAGATCTTCCACCTCGTCGAAGTGGCAACGAGAGACGTACACTTCACGAATGAAGCCGCCGCGGTCGGGATTGGTCTTCATATAAATACCTCGCTTGCAGTAGCCGCCGTAGGTGCAGTCTTCGATGAACACCTGCTCGATGCCTGCCGACATCTCGCTGCCGAACACCACGCCGTGTAGCCCTTTGAAGCGACAGTTACGAATCACGATACCACCCGAAGGGCGTTGCGCGTTGCGTCCGTCGTCATCGCGTCCGCTCTTGATCGCCACGTTGTCATCTCCATTGTTGAAGTCAATATCTTCGATCAACACATTGCGGGACATCTCCGGGTCGATGCCGTCGTTGTTTTCCAACTTAGCATCGTAACGCAAACCGCGACAGATCACGTTTTCGCTCTCCAACAGATGTACACACCAGAAGGGCGAGCGAGTGATGAAGATTCCTTGCAACGTCACACCGCGACAGCCATAGAATTGGATCAACTGCGGACGGAGGTAGTAGCCTTCGCCGAAGTTCCGTTCTGCGATCGGGGTTTGTTGGTGATTCATGTCGCGCGACAGCTGTTTACCCTCACCTTGTTGTGCCCGCCAGAGGGCAAAGGTTTCTGTGGCATTGCCGTCGATGGTACCGGCGCCTATGATTGCCACATTCTCCAAGTCTTTGCCGTAGATGAAGGGGGAATAGTTCTGCACGAATGTCCCCTCCCAGCTGGTCTCGACGGTAGGTAGATAATATTTCGGATCGGAGGCAAATTTCAGTGTCGCCCCCTCGCTCAGCTCGATACAAACGTTGCTCGCCAAGTGGAGCGGTCCGTTCAGCAAATATTCTCCGGCGGGGACGATGAGGTGCAGTCCACCATTCTTGGCGGCGCGTTTCATTGCGCGGTCGAACGCCGGCTTGCAGTCGTGACGTCCGTCACCCTTGGCTCCGAAGTCGGTGATCTTCTGTGTGCGTTCGGCAATCTGAGCGCCGGTGATCAGCGACAGAATGCTATCGCGTTGCGCCTCGGCGCGCTCCGTCGGGAAAGCGCCGAGGTGCTGTGTCGTACAAAGTACGCTCAACAGCAATAGGGATAAATACTTGATCATAGCTTGTACGGATTATGTTATTTCACCACAAAGACCTTGCGGGTGTAAGATTTCCCGTCCACGCTGCCATAGAGCAGATAGGCGCCGGCGCTTAACGAGTCGGTAGCGAACACGATCTCACGCGGCTGATGTGCCGATGCCACCGGTTTGCCTCCCGTCAGGTTGGTGAGGTGTGCCTCGATGGGGGCGCTGCTTGTCGAGCGGACAGCGATGTGTCCCGCCGACTGTTCGATGTGGACACGCTCCGTCGCTTGGGCTCCCTCGATCGAAGTGGGGACTTTCGAGAGCTCATACTCCAAACTTGCCATGATGAAGGGACCGATCGACTTACCCTCGTTGCTCACCTCCGTCACGTCGCCGCCGCAGAGATAATAGCTTGCGCTACCGTCGCGCGAGGGGGAAGAGGCGGGACCGAGACCTGCCGAGCGGCAGCTGTGGTTGAGGTTCAGCGTCTGATCCTCATTCTCCGTCACAAACGTAGAGATCAAGCCCTGATAAGCTTTTTCAGCCACGGGGCGATAGCTATCGTCCAACAGACCCAAGCGCAGCGCCTTCAGATACGAATAAGTGAACATGGACGATGCCGAAGCCTCCAGATAGTTCTTCTTGCCGCAAGTGCCGACAAAGGTGTCGTCGTATTGCAGCAACTGATACCATACGCCGCTCTCGGCGTCCTGACGCTCTTTGAGCCCTTCGGCTACTTGTTGCAAAATGGCGGTCAACTTTGCGTAGTCGGTATGGTTCACGGGCATTACCTCCAACACGTCTACCAACGATGCGAAGAACCATCCCATGCCACGCCCCCAGAATTCTGCCGAGCAGCCCTTGTGTGGCTCCTCTTGCTTCGCCCAGAAGGAGTTGGCATCCGTCGGATCGGCGCTCCAACCGTGGTAATTCAGCTTCTTGTCGGCATCATACGTGTGCTGATGCACCGTGATGAATTGATTGGCCACGTCGCTCCATCCTTCCTCATCGTCCGGTGCGAACTCTGCGAGGTATTCGGCGTAGAATGCCGCACCCATGTAGAGACCGTCCAACCACATTTGATTGGGATAAATATCCTTGTGATAGAAGCAACCGCGACCGTCGGCGATCTGAATGCGTGAATAGTCGTTGCGGAGGTAATTATAGAGGTACTCAGCAGCCGTCTTGTAGCGGGCAGCGGCGGCGGTGCCTTCAGCGGTACCGCGAGCCGACTCGCGGTTGTAGAGTTCGAAGAAGACCTTGCCGGAGGCAATATTATCGATATTACCCTTCTTGAAATTCTTGAAAGAGCCGTCCTCGTTCAGCGCATTGTCGGCAAAGGTCTTGCACCAGTCGTAAGCGGTCAAGCTCCATGCCTCATCGGGGTATTGAGTCGTCGACTTGAGGATTGATTTCGTCACCAGACCGCTCACGTAGTCCCATTGACGGTCGGCAGACCAAGCCTTGCCGTGCGATTCCACCATGCGGCGGGAATAGTCGGCGGTCTGAGCCATCAGCCCCACCGAGAGAAACCATCCGCTCAAACCGAGCAGAAGGGTGCGTCTTACGTTTTTCATTGTGTGTAGTTGTGTTATGATTAGATATAATTAGGGTGCTTACTTGCGGCTGCGTTCCAGCTCTTGCAAGTGCTCCATTTTTTTCTTTTCCAAGAATTCGTAAATGCCGCAGAGATGTTCGCGAACACGTCCGCCGCCGAACTCGTAGACCTTCGTCACCAAGCCGTCTAAGAAGTCGCGGTCGTGGCTGACCACGATCAGCGTGCCGTCAAAGTCGCGCAACGCCTGCTTCAAGATGTCCTTAGTCTTCAGATCCAAGTGGTTGGTCGGCTCGTCCAAGATCAGCAGGTTGACCGGCTGCAACAGGAGCTTGACCATGCAGAGGCGGACACGCTCACCGCCGGAGAGCACTTTCACCTTCTTCTGGCTGTCTTCACCACCGAACATGAAGGCGCCTAATAGGTCGCGGATCTTCTGACGTATGTCGCCCACCGCAATGTCGTCGATGGTCTGATAGACGGTCAATTCCTCGTCTAAGAGCGATGCGCTGTTTTGGGCGAAGTAGCCGATCTGTACATTGTGACCCAATGTCAGCGTCCCATCGTGTTCGATCTCGCGCATGATGGCTTTCACCATTGTCGACTTACCCTCACCATTCTTGCCCACGAATGCCACCTTATCGCCGCGTTCGATGGTGAACGTTGCGTCGTGGAAGACGTTATGTCCGTCGTAGCTCTTGCCCACTCCGTCGGCGATCACCGGGTAGTTGCCGCTCCGCGGCGAAGGCGGGAACTTCAGGCGTAACGCCGAAGTATCCTCTTCGTCCACCTCGACGAGCTCCAACTTCTCCAACCACTTCACCTTGCTCTGCACTTGGAAGGTCTTGGAGTAGGTTCCCTTGAAGCGTTCGATGAAGTCTTTAGCGTCGGCGATTTGCTTCTGCTGATCCTCATATTGCTTCTGCTGCTGTTCGCGGCGCTCCTTGCGTAGCTCCAAATAGTGGCTATACTTGGCCTTGTAGTCGTAGATGCGTCCTAACGTTACCTCGATGGTGCGTGTCGTGATGGTATCGACAAACTTACGGTCGTGACTGATCACCACTACCGCCATAGGACTCTCCATGATGAAGTCTTCCAGCCAGCCGATCGACTCTATATCCAAGTGGTTGGTCGGCTCGTCCAACAGCAACACGTCGGGATTCTGCAACAACAGCTTGGCGAGCTCGATGCGCATACGCCAACCGCCGCTGAACTCCGACGTCGGACGGTCAAAGTCTTCGCGTACGAAGCCCAAACCGAGCAGCGCCTTCTCCACATCCTCCTCGAAGTGTGTCATGTCGATGGCGTAGAATTTTTCGCTTGCCGAAGTCACCTTCTCGATCAGCGCCATGTAGCTGTCGCTCTCGTAGTCGGTGCGTGTTGCCAACTCCTCATTCATCGCCTCTATCTCTTGTTCCATCGCCTTCAGGTGGGCAAAGGCTTGCGACGCCTCTTCGAACACCGTGCGTCCGTCCTCCGTCATCAGATGCTGGGGCAGATAGCAGACGGTGCAGTCCTTGGGCACCGAGACGTTGCCGCGTGTAGGTTGGCGGACACCTGCCAAGATTTTGAGCAGGGTACTCTTGCCGGCGCCGTTCTTGCCCATTAGGGCAATGCGGTCTTTGGGGTTAATCACGAATGAGACATCCTTGAAGAGGGTTGTCCCGCCAAATTCGACTGTCAATCCGTCTACTGAAACCATAAATATAGCGTGGGAATAATAAAGTTACGGGGCAAAGATACATCTTTTCGGCGAAATGTCTCTGTTTAAGAGGCTCATAGCATACTCAGAGCGGCGTAAAAATAAACGAATTGTTTGAAAAACGCTCTGCGGGGAGTTGTAAACCGGTCCTTTAATGGCGCTCACACGCCGCAGGCGGTACATTCGCCTCGACCGAAAGAGCTATCGGCGTGTTTGGATCCCCTCCAGCCGATGGGGAAGGGCTTTTACCCTGTTTTGGAGGCGTGCCGCGGCTTTTTGTGACTCTGCTGCGCATTTTGTGCCGTAGAGTGGCGGCATCTCTCCGCCGAAATGATTACTTTTGCCCAAAGCATTTGGGCGATAGCCAAACGGTGTGCCGCTCCTTCGCCGCGAATGTTTCGATGCAAACCAATGAAAATATCTCATTCGATAGGGGCGCTCGCTCTTCTGTGGACGCTCCACCTCATTCCGCAAGGGGGCGCTCCCCTCGCCGCGCAGTCTTTGCCACAGCCGGAGACGCGTGTTCACTACACCGGCACCACTTTGGCGGATCCCACACGTCATGACGGTGCGCTTTCGCCCGTCGTCGGTGTGCACGATCTCCAGATTTTACGCGCCAACCGCGAACGCCCCTCGGCGGTGAACGGCGGCGGGTGGACCTACAACCATCAGCCGATGCTTTGCTATTGGCAAGGGCGCTTCTACCTGCATTATCTCTCCGATCCCGCCGAGGAACACGTCCCCCCGTCGCGTACCCTCTTGATGAGCTCTGCCGATGGCTATCACTGGAGCGCTCCGCAGGAGCTCTTCCCTCCGCTGACTGTCCCCCAAGGGTATAGCAAGCCGGGCAAAGAGCCCCCCTCCGACGAGCTTTATGCCGTGATGCACCAACGGATGGGGTTCTACGTTTCGCAACAGGGGCGCCTGCTCGCCTTGGGCAACTATGGCGTCGCTTTGGATCGCAAAGACGATCCCAATGACGGTCACGGCATCGGGCGTGTCGTTCGCGAGATCTATGCCGACGGCAGTTTCGGACCGATCTACTTCATCTACCATAATCACGACACACAGCACCTCAAGTTGCCCTATCCCGACTACACCAAGAGCCGCGATCGCGGATTTGTTCGCGCCTGTCGCGAGCTCTTGGCGTCCCCTCGCTGCCGGATGCAGTGGGTGGAAGAGGCTGATCGCGGGGACACTTTGATTCCGTTGTCCAACCCCTATAAAGCCTATTGCGACTACACGTTGCCGGACGGTTCCCTCGTCGCCCTGTGGAAACACGCCTTGACCTCCCGTAGTTACGATGGAGGCAACACGTGGAGTGTGCCTGTAGCCCGTGCACAAGGCTTTGTGAACAGCAACGCCAAGATCTGGGGACAACGGCTCAGTGACGGCACCTATGCCACGGTTTACAACCCGGCGGAGTTCCGTTGGCCGTTGGCACTCTCGCTCAGCGCCGATGGCTTGGAATATACCACGCTGAACTTGGTGCAGGGTGATGTCTCGCCGATGCGTTACGGCGGACAGTACAAATCGTATGGTCCGCAATACGTCCGTGGCATCACGGAGGGCAACGGCACTCCTCCGGACGGAGATCTCTGGGTGGCGTATAGCATGAACAAAGAGGACCTCTGGGTGGCGCACATCCCCGTGCCGATCCGCACGGCGGTGACGGCACACGCCCACGATGACTTCGCCGCTTATGCCCGATTGGAGGAGCTGCGCGAATGGAACCTCAACAGCCTACAGTGGGCGCCGATTACGTTAGACGGCATGTGGCTCTCCCTACACGATAGTGATCCCTATGAGGCGGCGTGCGCCGAACGCATCATTCCCCCTACACGCGCCCTCACTCTAAGCTTTGATCTGCAAGCGGAGCCGGCGGGACAGGGAACGCTGCAACTCGAGCTCCTCGATGCTCATGGCACTGCGGCAACTCGCTTCGAATGGACAGACGAGGGACGCCTACGGGTTAAATCGGGCGCCAGATACAGCAACCTCGGTAGCTACAAGGCGGGACAGGTCTACCACATCGAGATTCACCTCTCTGCCGACAATCGCATGGTGCAATGCTATGTGGACGGGGTTAAGAAGGGACAAGCGATGCTGATGGCGCCCGTGCCGGCGGTCGAGCGACTGCGGTTCCGCACCGGCGCACCTCACGCGGAGCCCACTATCGACACCCCGGCAGATCGCTACGACGATCTGCCTCAGGCGGGCGACTCTGTGCCGGAAGCCTGCTTCCGCATCGCCCGGCTGAATACCGCCTCAGGCGATGTGGACGCTGACGCCTCCCTGTTGCATTATGCTGACTTTGCCCACTACGCAGAGCGCTTCAATGCGATGGAGCCGGAGGGCATCGTGCAGGCGATCCCCGACGCAGAGGCTTCGGCGTGGATGGCTGAAAACATCCCCCTCTTCGAGTGTCCGCAACGCGATTTCGAGGAGATGTATTACTTCCGCTGGTGGAGCTATCGCAAACATCTGCGACAGACTCCCGTAGGCTATGCTATGACGGAGTTCTTGGTGGAACGTTCGTATGCCGACCGCTACAACCTGATCTCCTGTGCTCTCGGTCATCATTTGTACGAGGGACGTTGGCTCCGCCGTCCGGAATATATGGATCAGGTGCTCCGCACATGGCTCCGTGGTAACGATGGGGCGCCGATGGCGAAACTCGACAATTACAGTTCGTGGCTTCCGGATGCGGTGTGGAATCTCTATTTGGTGCAGGGCGACACTGCCGCTCTCCTTGATCTTCGCCCCGATTTGTGTGCCGATTATGCTCGTTGGCAGCAGCAACATCGGCTTCCCTCCGGACTCTATGGACAGGCCGATGTACAAGACGGCATGGAGGAATCGATCAGCGGCGGACGTAAGAAACGCTATGCACGTCCCAGTATCAATAGTTATATGTATGGCAATGCACGCGCGTTGGCGGCGATGAGTCGGTTGGCAGGCGATACCCTCGCATCGCGGCAGTACGACGCCCAAGCCGACAGCCTCAAACAACTTGTGCAGCAACGTCTGTGGAACGAGGAACACTCCTTCTTCGAGACGTTGCGCGGCGACAGCTCGGCGGCGGTGCGCGAAGCGATCGGCTTCCTGCCGTGGTACTTCGATCTGCCGGACGATGAGGCGCGATACTCTGTAGCATGGCGGCAGTTGGCAGATCCGCAAGGCTTCTCCGCTCCGTTTGGGCTGACTACGGCAGAGCGTCGTCATCCCGCCTTTCGTTCGCATGGGGTGGGACGCTGTGAATGGGACGGCGCCGTGTGGCCTTTCGCCACGTCGCAGACCCTGACCGCCTTGGCACGCTTCTGCCATCACTATACGATGGCGGCGGGGGCGGACAGCTTATTCTATCCACAAATGGAGCGCTATGTCGAGGCGCAACACTATCGGGGACGCCCCTACATCGGGGAGTATCTGGACGAGCAAACGGGCTATTGGCTCAAGGGAGATCAAGAGCGCTCACGCTTTTACAATCACTCCACCTTCTGCGACTTGATCATCAGCGGACTTTTAGGGCTTACGCCGCGTGCCGATCGTACGGTAGAGGTGGCGCCCCTGTTGCCCGAAGATCGTTGGCGCTGGTTCTGTCTGGACAAGGTGGCATATCACGGTCACACGCTGACCCTCTTTTGGGACGCCGATGGCTCGCATTATCATCAAGGGCGCGGGTTGCATCTCTTGGTGGACGGGTGCGAGGTGGGACACGCCGAGCATCTGCAACGCTTGCTCTGTCCCGATGTCTTGCACTGAGGCAGCGATAGGAAATTGAAACATCAATCTTTAACAGCATAATTCTTATGAAGAAAATTCTCTATATCCACGGTTTTAGCTCGTCGGGAGCGTCGGGTACCGTTATGATGTTGCGCAATATGCTCTATGAGGCAGGGGTGCAAGTGGTCGCTCCGGATGTCCCTGTACAGCCCTTGGAGGCTGTGGAGCTGTTGCGCCGCACGGTGGAAGCCGAACAGCCGGATCTGATCATCGGGACGTCGATGGGAGGAATGTACGCCGAGCTCTTGCATGGCTATCGCCGCATTTTGGTCAATCCGTCGTTCCACATGGCAAAGCTGCTCACCTTCCGTGGGTTGGGCAAGTATCAATTCCTCAACAAACGGGAAGACGGAGCTAAAGAGTTCAAAATCGACAAGACGACCATTGCACAGTTCCGCGAGGTGGAAAAGATGCTTTTCAGTGACCTTTCGACAGAGGAACGCGGCAGGGTCTACGGACTTTTTGGGCGCAATGACCCAACGGTGCACACGCAAGAGGACTTCACCAAACACTACGGCAAGGATCACTTTGTAGTTTTCGAAGGGGAGCATCGACTCAACGACAAGATCTTGAAAAATGTCGTGCTGCCGATCGTCAACGAACTCTTAGAGCTCTCGTAATCTTAACATTATTAAATAGTAATAGGGGTTGCGTGACCGCTCGCAAAGCGTTATATTTGCCCCGCTAACCAATTTCATAAACTATGAGTCACAGTAAACCTTATGCCGTCGGAATCGACATCGGCGGCACAAATACCGTGGTCGGCGTGGTGGATACCCGCGGCACGGTGATTGCCTCGTCATCGATCAAAACACAGAACTATCCCGAAATAGAAGATTATCTCGATGCGTTGGTAGGCGCCCTCCGCCCGGTGATGGGTAGCGTCGGCGGCCCGCAAATGATTGCCGGCATCGGCGTTGGTGCACCTAACGCCAATTTCTACAGTGGCAATATAGAGCACGCCGCCAATCTGCCGTGGAAGGGGATCGTCCCCCTCGCCGAGCTACTATATGACAAGGTAGGCATCCCCATTTCCGTGACCAATGATGCCAACGCCGCCGCCATCGGCGAGATGACCTACGGCGCAGCACGCGCCATGCGCGACTTCATCATGATCACCCTCGGTACGGGTGTCGGCAGCGGTATCGTCATCGGCGGTCAGTTGGTGTATGGGCACGATGGTTTCGCGGGAGAATTGGGACACGTCAACGTCTGTCGGGAGGGTCGCCTCTGCGGTTGCGGTCGACGCGGCTGTCTGGAGACCTACTGCTCCGCCACCGGTGTGGCACGTACCGCACGAGAGCTTTTGGCACAACGCACCACTCCGAGCCTGCTCCGCGCGCTGAATCCGGAGCAAATCACCTCCAAAGATATCTACGATGCCGCCATCGCCGGCGATGCTTTGGCGCAGGAGGTTTTCGACTACACCGGGCATATCATGGGCGCTGCCTTCGCCGATTTTGTGGCTTTCTCCGCTCCGGAAGCAATCATCCTCTTTGGCGGATTGGCACAAGCCGGCGAGCTACTGCGCCGTCCCATCGTGGCAGCTATGGAGGAGAATCTGATGCAATGCTGGAAAGGGCGCGTTAAGGTGCTCTTCTCGGAGCTGAAAGCCTCAGATGCCGCCGTGCTCGGCGCTTCGGCGTTGGGGTGGACCGCTAAGTGAGGCGACACTATCTCGAACGGAAAAGGGGGACTTTCGGCGGCTTGCTCTGCCCTTCGACGAGCTTTGAGTTAAAAAAGACGCTGTTTTAGACGAGGTTAGGAGAATTTGTTTATCTTTGCCACGCCTTTCAGAATGAAAGTTCCCCTTCCCGTTGGGGCACGTTTAACTAATATCCATTTCGTTGGACTCTGATTATTTACCTTCCGAACCTTTACCTGCGGCGGACGAGGCCATGCGTCACGCATGGCAGATCGTTGTTCAATCGCCCGACACCGGCGCTATCGTTGCTCTGTCGTTAGCTATTTTGCTCCTCATCGTTTCAGGATTGATCTCTGCTTCGGAGGTCTCTTATTTCTCCCTCTCGCCCGAAGATCGTCAACGCTTGGCGGACGAGGAAGATCCTGCGGATTCTGTAATCTCCAAATTGCTTCAACATTCCGAACGCTTGATGGCGTCCATCCTCATTGGCAATAATTTTGTCAATGTGGCGATCATTATGTTGCTGACGTTCGTCATGAACCATATCTTCGTCTTGATCTCTCCGGCGATGAACTTCTTGATCCAGACGGTAGTGCTGACTTTCTTGTTGCTCCTTTTCGGCGAAATCATGCCCAAGGTCTACGCAACACATCATCCGTTGAGGTTTGCGCGCCGTACGTCGCACATGATGCAAGGGATGCAGACCTTGTTCCATCCGTTTATTTCCATTTTGGTGCATTCTACCAGCTCCATCAATCGCCACTTCGCCGCTCGTGTGAACGACAATGTCACGGTGGACGACCTGTCGGACGCCTTGAAGCTGACCAAACAGGTGGTTAAAGAGGAGAAAAAGATGCTCGAAGAGATCATTAAGTTCGGCGATAAGACCGTTAAGGATGCAATGACTTCGCGCATGGATATGACGACGGTGGACGTCAAGAGCTCCTTCTCCGATGTAATTAAGCTCGTCGTGGAAACTAATTACTCCCGAATCCCCGTTTACGAAGAGACGGAAGACCACATTAAAGGGATTCTCTATATCAAGGATCTCCTGCCGTATCTGAATCAGAGCGACACATTCAAGTGGCAGGATCTGATACGTTCCCCCTACTTCGTCCCCGAAAACAAGATGATCGACGACCTCTTGGACGATTTTCGCCGCAAGAGGATGCACATGGCGATCGTCGTCGACGAATTTGGTGGTACCTCAGGTCTGATCACGATGGAGGACGTTCTGGAGGAGATTGTCGGCGAGATTCGCGATGAGTATGACGACGAGGAGACTTCTTGGCAAAAAGTGGGGCGCAATGAGTGGATTTTCGAGGCGAGGACAGCTCTAAACGATTTCTATAAGGTGACAGGCTTGGAGGCCGAGCAATTCGAAGGCAAGACAGAGAATTGCGAGTCGTTGGGCGGGCTAATCTTGGAATTGAAGCAATCTTTCCCTCGCGTGCATGAGATCGTGCGCTATCAGAATTGCGAATTTACGATTTTGGCGATGGAGCGCCGTCGTATAGACCGCATCCGCGTGAAGATCCTCGCCGCGTCCTAAATGTTTTCGTTGTCGGCTCCTTGCCGGAGCTACTATTTTATTTGATCGTTACACCTCTTGATTATATGCCCATTTCTAAACGAATCTCTTTGCCCCACGGCGCAACCGTAGCGGTTTGGCAACTGACCGAGGACGACGCAACGCTTGCCGCCCAACTGGAACACCCGGAACTCTTCGCCTCCAAGATCCGAGGCTTGCGCTCCGGTAGCCGTCGCCTACGGGAGATTTTAGCGGTGCGCTGTCTGCTGAAGCAACTGCACGATGGGCGAGAGTTAGAGATCCTTTATAGTTCGGACGGAAAACCCTTCGTGACCGATCATTCAGAACTGCTGAGCATCACCCACACAGAGGGTTACGCTGCGGTCTTGTGTGTGCCGGTCTCTTCGGCGGGGACGCTACGTCCGGGCATCGACATCGAGCACTTGGGACATCGTGTAGCGCGTGTCGCACCCCGTTTCTTGATCCCCTCCGAGCAACAGCTGTTAGCCGATAGTGAGACGGCGGTGCGCCGCCTCGTTGCTACCGTCTCCGCGTCTGGGACAGACGCTCACGCTGCCGCTGCGCAAGAGATAGACCCGATTACGATCCATTTGGCGTGGAGCGCCAAGGAAACGGCGTTCAAGGTGCTGGACTCCTCTTTTTACGACCTGCAAAACAAGACGACCATCACCGACGTCGATCCGGTGGATCATAGTTTGAAAATAAAAGCGGTCGGGATGTCCCGACCGCTTCAGATCACCTTTGAGGTGACAAACGATTATGTTTTGACCTACACGCTGCATTCCGAGACAGCGGAAGCCTGATTTCGTATCATTATTTCTTTACATCGGCGGCATCCCCGGTTCGCCACCTTGTGGGCTCCGGTTTCCGCGGTTCTCCCCGTTGCTCTCTTTCGACTTGGAGCTTACCCCTTTGTAATTCGCGATTTTGTAGCTAAACGTCAGCATGAAATAACGCGGCATATAGTTTATGTACGAGCGGCTGATGTAGGAGTCGGTAACGGAACGGCTATAATTCTTGCGGCTGTCGAGGATGTCGTACGCCTGAAGTTTGATCTCCGCCTGATTCTTTTTCAAGAACTTCTTGCCGAGCGAAGCGTTCCATGCGTAGTCGGTCACGCTCTGAGACATTGAGGAGCCCGTATAGTATCTGTAGGTCACGGAATGCTCCATGGTGAAGCCTCGCCAAAACACCCAGCTGAAACGAAAATCTATGTTGTGCGTGAGGTAATCGTAATTGTTTGACTCATTCTCGGTATCTTTTACCTTCGAGAAGTTAGGAGTGTAGTGAATTCCAAAATCCAAGTCGGACGAGATGTTGCTCATGACGGCGAGCGTCGGAGCGATGCTGAGCGAGCGAATTTTGGAATCAAAAGTCAGGTATTCCTGCGCTCCTGTCGTCGATGTCCCGGTATAATAGAGCTGTTGGCTCGGTTGGATGTTATAGCTCATGTTCACGCCGAAATTCACGTTGCTCATGATTAAGTCCATCGGGAAACCGTACGTCAAGCCGGCGTCCGCACTGCGGTAGCCGTTCATATTGACAGGGCGGCTGATGCGCGCGCCGCTTGCCAATGTCAAACCAGCGTAGCGGGCATCTTCGTAGCCTCGCAAGGTGTTGAGCGCTACGCTTTGGCTGCTGTTGTTGGTCAGATATTGCGTACCGATATAATCTTGTTGGAAACTGTAACCGCCGAAGAACATCAAGTTGGTGGCGCGGTCAGCATTGCTACGCATGAAGCGAACGCGAAGGTTGTGACGGATGCTTTGATCCAAGTCGGGATTACCGGTCGAGTAGGCTAATTCATTGCTCGTGTTGACGCTTTGCTGCAAGTTGCTGACGCTCGGTGCCGACGAGCGCGCACGATAATTGATGTGGAGCTGTGTCCCTTGTACCGGATTCCATTCAAAACGCAAGTTAGGCAGCAAACTGTTGAACGATTTTGAGGTCGTATAAGAGGGATCTTTGCTCAGCGATGCCGATTGATTCCAATAGAGATAGTTTTGCTCTCCGTCCAACTCTGCGTATTGGAAATTCAAGCCGAGATTCAAACGGATATACTCGCTATTCAAGCGATACCCTAATTCTCCGGCGTGCGTGGTGTAGTCGGAGATATATTTATTGGAGTTGTTGGTGTCGATCGAATCTAATGTGCGGAATTGATCATCGTCGTAATAACCCACCGTGCGGTCGGTCGAAGAATGAGTGTATTCCGTCGCGTAGCGCAAGGAGAGCTGCTGATTGGTCGCGATCGGCTCCGTCCACATAACGTTGCCGCCTACGCGGTAGTTTTTGGTGTCGCTCTCCGAGCCTTGGAAGGTTTGCACGCGATTCAGCCACTTGTTGTTGTCGCTTTCCGAGTCGCTGCCCGAAAGGCTACCGTCAAAATTGATGCTGATGGTGCGCCCCTCCTTTTCGAACCTGTGGCGCCAAAGGAGAGTTGCTCCCACGTTCCAGCTGTTGCTCTCGCTGGTGCTGCGGGTCTCTGTGTGGTTCTGATAGTCGGCTCGAAGCGCTTCGTAGGTCGCCACCGAGTCGAGTGCATAGTTCCAAGTCGTTCCTTGTGACAAACCGTCTGCGTCGGTCTTCTGATAGTTGAACGAGGGGCGGAACATGATCTCGTTGTTATCGTTCGGCTTATAGCTGATGCGCATATCCAAGCGATGGCTATAATTATGGCTCAACTTATCGTCCAACTGAATGGAAGAGCGATCCAAGTTGATATAGTCGTTGGCAATCGAATCGTCCAAGGTCGTTCGGGTCATATTGAAGAAGTAGCTCCCCTGTACGTCTAACTTATCATCTAAATAGGTATCATTAAAATTCAATCCAAAGGCGTTAGCACGGCTGACCCCCTTCTGATTTGCGACGCGTGCGCCCATTCCGCCACCACGTCCACCCATTCCGCCGGTGCTTTGGAGGTCATCGAACGAAAAGTTCTGTTGATTGACGTTGTTACTCATCGCTAACATCGAAATGCGACGATCTCCGTTGAAGAAGTTGAGGTTAAAACCTGCATTATAATAAGGATTCGCATCGGTATCGAACCCGCCGGAGCCGTACACCTTGCCGAACGCGCCGTTACGACGGTAGCTCTTGGTCGTGAGATCCATTGCCTTGACGGTGTTTCCGTCATCAAATCCGGTGAACTCGGCCTGATCGCTTTTCTTGTCGAAGACAGCTACCGACTGCACCACTTCTGCGGGGAGGGTTTTCAGCGCGAGTTTGGGATCATTTTCGAAGAAAGCCTTTCCGTCGACCAAAATCTTTTCGACCGTTTCACCTTGAGCCTTCACTCCGTCGTCTGTTACTTCGATACCCGGCATTTTGGCGACCAAATCTTCGGCCGAAGCGCCGTCCATGACCTTATAGGCATCGGCATTATACACTACGGTGTCTCCCACCTGTTTGACGCGCTGATTGCGTGCCACGGCGCCAACTTCGCCCAAAACACGGACATCTTCGGTCAATTTGAACTTGCCCAACGAGGCGCCGCGACCGGGGAAGATGTTTACCTCCTTTGTCATCGCTTTGTAGCCGACATACGAGAAGTCCAACGTGTACTTGCCGGGGCGTTCCACCACGAATTCGAATTTACCGATGCTATCGGTGATGCCGAATGTTCCGGTACCGCCGTCCGCTGAGGTTACCTTGACGGTAGCGGCATAAAGCCCTTCGCCGGTTTTCTCGTCGACGATATACCCGCTTGCGGTGATGTTCATGCGAGGTTGGGCGTGCAAACTAAGGCTACCCCATGCAAGGAAAAATAAGATCAGAAAAGAAGAAAGGGTGAAACGTAATCGCATCATTGTTTGGTTGATTTCGTAGAGTTAGCTTAATTTCAAAACATTTTTAGGACGAGACAAAAATAATAAAGTTTAATTGCTTTTCAAAATTATGCGCTATCTTTGCCTCTCCCAAGCGAATGTGGGCACATCGTCCTGCCGATGCTGTCGCTCCTCGTGCGGGACTGAAAACACAATCTTCACCCATCGATCAATAGATACATTTGTGCATTATGGCTGACTATGTAAGTCCGATCGCAATCGAAGTCATTGCGCTGCTGACATGCTTCGTCTTAGCTTGGTTGATCCAGCTTTGGATACTTTCTGTCAATGGTTTCCGTCCGGCTCGTCGCGCAGCTCGCGAGGCACGGCACCTCATCCCCGAAACGCAAGATCAGCCGGGCGTTTCGATCGTTGTGTATGCGCACAATCAGGGAGAACAATTATTAGAGAACATCCCGCAACTGATGGAGTCTGATTACCCTCTTTATGAAGTGATTGTCGTCAACGATGCGTCGACCGATAGCACACAAGAGGTGTTGACGATGTTCGAACAGCGTTACGAGAACTTCTACCATACCCGGTTCACCGATCAAGTGCGCACCGTAAGTCGGAAGAAGCTTGCCGTCATGTTAGGCATCAAGGCGGCGCATTACGACATTATTCTCTCTACGCAAGCGCATTGTGTCCCCGAATCCAAGACTTGGATCGCCTCCATGCTTCGCCATTTCACTCCAGATATTGATATCGTTCAAGGTCCCGTGTGTTACGCACGTCGCACCAGTCTTCCGGCGCGCTTCTACTCTTACGATTTCTATCAGCGGTTGTTGCGCCTCATCTCGCAATGTGCGAAGGGGGCGCCCTATGCCGGGTGCGGCATGAATTTGGCGTTCCGTAAGCAACTCTTCTTTGATCATCATGCTTTCAGCCGACATCTGAACCTCCATCCCGGCGAAGATGACCTTTTCGTTGCAGAGGTGGGACAACCTGACCGCATCACGGCAGCTTGCACTCCTGAAGCCTTGGTGGTTTGTCGTGAACGTCCCCTGCGTTACGCATGGCAGCGGTTACGTCTAAGCCGCGCTTTCACGTCGAGGTTTTATCAGCTCACGCCTCGCCTTGCTTATGCGGTGGACGTTGCTACGCGCTTCCTCACCATTTTGCCTGCTTTGGGGCTGTTGATGCTGACGTGGGGCTCATGGATCCTCTGGAGTTTGGTGCTTACGCTCCTGCTCATCCATTGGATATTGCGTAGCTGGAGTCAATACAGCTTTGCGCGACGCATGAAGATGCATCGCTATCTTTTTTCGCCTGTTCTGTTTGAACTGGTGACACCTTTCGTAGATCTTTACTTCCAGATCAAGGCTGCCGCACAGAAAAACTCGTTCTACGTTGGTAGAATTTGATGAAGGTGTAAAATCGTCACAATTTGTTTTGAAAAAGCGGCATTTTGCCAACGAAATGTTAATTCTGGTGGCAAAACGATCTAAATTCGAAAAATTTCTTGCAATAATGTTTTGTCGCACACAAAACTGAGTATATTTGCGGCAGACAACGGAC
The DNA here is from genome assembly GCA_964530595.1 of uncultured Prevotellaceae bacterium. GTDB lineage: Bacteria > Bacteroidota > Bacteroidia > Bacteroidales > UBA3663 > Liminaster. Next base: position 21,330 of record CAZGZL010000021.1, read on the forward strand.
GAAACCGTCCGTAAACCTGTAAACGTAAAAAGCTCAAGATGCAAAACGTTATGCGTACATATTGGTGGTGGCTACACTCAAAACTCTAAAAAGTTGTGAGGGAGTAGGCTTTTCCCCAAAGTGTTACGCATTGCGAAACCATAGAGGAGGCTTGTCGAACTTACGGCAAGCCTCCTCTGTTGTAAATGCCCCTTGGGGCTATTCGGAGTAAATGCTCCCACCATTCAGCCCCAAAGGCACTAAAAAGTATAACCATTAAACACAGAAAGATATGAAGTCGTATTTAGTCGATGAAAACGGTTACTATGGAGAGTTCGGTGGCGCCTACGTCCCGGAGATCCTATACAAGTGCGTCGAAGATCTGAAAAACGCCTACTTGCCGATATTGGAGAGTGAGGAGTTTCAGAAAGAGTACAACGACCTGCTGAAGAACTATGTAGGTCGCCCCTCTCCACTGTACTATGCTCGTCGTATGAGCGAGCGTTACGGGTGCAAACTCTACCTGAAACGCGAAGATTTGAACCACACCGGCGCACACAAGATCAACAATGCGATCGGTCAGATCCTCTTGGCGCGCAAGATGGGCAAAAAACGGATCATAGCCGAGACCGGAGCCGGGCAGCATGGCGTAGCGGTCGCTACGGTGTGTGCGTTGATGAATATGCCGTGCCGCGTCTACATGGGGGCAACGGACGTCAAGCGCCAGCACGTAAATGTGGAACGCATGAAGATGTTAGGTGCGGAAGTCTTTGCCGTACAGAGCGGCAATATGACGCTGAAAGATGCCACGAACGAGGCGATTCGCGACTGGTGTTGTCACCCGGCAGATACATTTTATATCATTGGTTCGACGGTAGGACCTCATCCTTATCCCGACATGGTGGCGCGCCTGCAAAGCATCATCAGCAAGGAGATTCGCGAACAGCTCTTGGAACAAGAGGGCAGAGAGACCCCCGACTACCTCATTGCTTGTGTCGGTGGCGGCTCGAACGCCGCCGGGACGATCTACCACTTCATTGACGATGCGGAGGTGAAAATTGTCTTGGCTGAAGCGGGCGGCTTGGGGGTTGACAGCGGGAAGACGGCTGCCACCATACAACGAGGCTCGTTGGGCATCATTCACGGCAGTCGCACCTTGGTAATGCAGACCGAAGACGGACAGATCGTCGAGCCCTATTCCATCTCTGCAGGCTTGGATTATCCCGGCATTGGACCCATCCATGCGAACATGGCACAGCAACATCGTGCCACCGTCTTGGCGATCAACGACGACGAGGCGCTGCGCGCCGCTTTCGAGCTGACCCGCTTGGAGGGCATCATTCCCGCCCTCGAATCGGCACACGCCTTAGGCGCATTGAGAAAGTTGAAGTTTAAGCCCGAAGAGGTCGTTGTGCTCACCGTCAGCGGACGTGGTGACAAGGACATCGACACCTATTTGGCGCACGCCGATGAGTTCAAAGAATAACCCTGCGACCATCTGACTGCATTACGCTTAACAAGAAAACAGAGACATGAAGCACATCTATGAATATCAAGTAGCGTCGAAAGCCATGTTGGGCGATCTGCACACGCCGGTGAGCGTCTATCTACGTCTGCGCGACCTGTACACGCAGAGTGCGCTGATGGAGAGTTCCGACTATCACGGCGGCGAGAATGGACGCTCCTTTATTGGCGTGGCTCCCTTGGGGCACGTAGCGGTAAGCCACGGTATCGCCGAGTTGCGTTTCCCCGACGGCACGGTGGAGCATCAAGCGGTGAACGAAGAATATCGGGTGGATCACGCCATCAACGACTTTCTGCACTCCTTCAGCGTATCGGGTGCCGGCGCAGAACATTGTGGGCTGTTTGGCTACACCTCGTTTAATGCCGTGCGTTATTTCGAGCAAATAGCCGTCAAGGACGAGGTGCATGAACGGAACGACGCCCCAGACCTGCTGTACATACTCTATAAGTTTGTGATCGTCTTCGATCACTACAAGAATACGCTGACCATCCACGAACTGCTTCAGTCGGGCGAGGAGGGACGTATCGGCGAAATAGAACGCGCCATCGGGCGCAACGACATTCCCTTGTACGGTTTCCGACCGGTGGGAGAGACCACCAGCCCTCTGACGGACGAGGAGCACAAGGCGAATATTCGCCGTGGCATTGCCCATTGCAAACGTGGCGATGTCTTCCAGATCGTTCTGAGTCGTCGCTTCATCCAGCATTACGAGGGGGATGATTTCAAGCTCTATCGCGCCTTGCGTAGCATCAATCCCTCGCCCTACCTCTTCTACTTCGACTTCGGCGGCTTCCGCATCTTCGGCTCATCGCCTGAGACACACTGTCGCATTGAAGGACGCCGCGCCTATATCGACCCCATTGCCGGTACGACGAAGCGTACCGGTGACGTGGAACAGGACGCTCGTGCCGCCGAATATCTGCGGAACGATGCCAAGGAGAATGCCGAGCACGTGATGTTGGTAGATTTGGCGCGCAATGACCTGTCGCGCAACTGCCACGACGTTCGTGTTGAGTTCTACAAAGAATTGCAATACTACAGCCATGTGATCCACCTTGTGAGTCGCGTCAGCGGTGTCTTGGACGATGGGGCGGATCCCGTCAAGGCCTTCATCGATACCTTCCCGGCAGGAACCTTGAGTGGAGCCCCCAAAGTACGCGCCATGCAGCTCATCAGCGCCTACGAGCCTCACAATCGTGGCGCTTACGGCGGCTGCATCGGCTTCATTGGTCTGGACGGCTCGTTGAATCAGGCCATCACCATCCGCACCTTTGTCAGCCGCAATAACGAACTGTGGTTTCAAGCCGGCGGCGGCATTGTGGCGAAGAGCGACGAGGAATACGAATTGCAAGAGGTCAACAACAAGTTGGGGGCGTTGCGTCGCGCTATCAGCATCGCGGAGACGCTCTAAACATCTAAATTAGCAGGATATGAAAATAGCACTCATAGATAATTACGATTCCTTCACTTATAACCTGAGTCATCTACTCAAACAGTTGGGGGCAGAGGTGACGGTGTTGCGCAACGATCGTTTTCAGCTCGGCGCCTTGGAATCCTATGACAAGCTCATGCTCAGTCCCGGTCCGGGCATTCCCTCGGAGGCGGGATTGCTGATGCAGGTGATTCGCACCTATGCCGGGCGGAAACCTATCTTAGGTATCTGCTTGGGCGAACAGGCCATAGGCGAGGCCTTCGGCGGGCAGCTGATCAACCTTGCAGAGGTCTTCCACGGAGTACAGACTCCGTGCCGAATCACGGCGGAAGACTACCTCTTTCGCGGGTTACCGTCGGAAATCGCTGTTGGACGCTATCACTCTTGGGTGGTAGATGCCCAAAGCTTGCCGTCGTCGTTAGAAGTCTTGGCGCTGAGCGACGAGGGGCAGGTGATGGCGCTCCGTCACCGGACGTTAGATATTCGCGGCATTCAGTTTCACCCGGAGTCTGTTTTGACTCCAGACGGCGCGCGCATCATAGAAAACTGGTTGCAACATCCGGCGCAATAGCCGCCGTGTGTCGCATTCGATAGAAACAATCATTTCAGTGCATTAAATAAAATCATACAATGAAAACATTACTAACCCGTGTGGCAGCTCACGAAATCCTTTCGCGTGAGGAAGCTAAGACGATTTTGCTCAATATAACGGAAAGTAAATACTCCGACATCCAAATTGCCGCTTTATTGATGGCTTGGAAGATGCGTGGCATCTCGGTCGACGAAATCTTAGGACTTCGCGACGGACTCTTGGAGACGGGCGTCTCCATCGACTTTGCTCCTTATCGCCCCATTGATATTGTGGGCACGGGCGGAGATTGTAAGAACACCTTTAATATCTCTACCGCCGCGTGCTTTGTAGTGGCAGGTGCCGGCTATAAGGTAGCCAAGCATGGCAACTACGCTGCAACGTCGGT
>CAZGZL010000022.1:0-24402 GCA_964530595.1 uncultured Prevotellaceae bacterium
ATTGTTCGTCCGGGAAGGTGACAGTGAATGTACTGAGCACATCGACCGTAGAACCGTCTGCGGGATCAGCTACGACGTTAACCTCATTGCCATTAACGACACCGCCGTTGTTGTCGATCAAGAAACCGAACGTCAAGGCTTCGCTATATTCTTCGCCATATGCACCCATGACAAAGTAGCCTGCAGGGAATGAGAGGAAGTAACGACCGTCGTCCGTGATTTCCTTGTCGAGTGTAACGAGCACCTCGTAAGATACTTCGGCATCGTCACTCTCCCAAAGCATCTCGCAGTCCTTAACGACAGCGACCTCGCCATTGAGGATGTGGTTCAACGTTGCGGTACCATACCAGCTCGGAGCAATACCGGCATCGCAGTGGAGCTTGAACTGATAGAGAGACTCTACCTGTGCACCATTTTCGGGCGTAACCAAAGTAATCTCGTTGGTCGTTTCAGACGCCTGATCTTCGATCGTGAAGTTGAAGGTCACAGCCTCGCAGTTGTACTGACCATCCTCACCGAGGATAAAGAAGCCTTCGGGGATGTCGAGACGATAGCTACCGGCATCGGTAATCGTCGTGTTGAGCTTCAAGGTGAACTGAGTCGGAACGTCGTCGTCACCTACCTGCTCTACGTCGGTAACGTATGCTACCTGACCGTTAGCCTTGTGGTTCAAAGTGATTTGACCCTGCCAGTTCGGATAGATACCATCGGCGCATGAAACGACGAAGGTAGAGAGGCTCGTTACCGTGCCTTCAGCGGGCGAAACCAAAGAAATGGTGGGAACGCCAATCTTGTTGGTGTATTGGAAGTTGAAGTAAGTGCCTTCGTCTTCGCCTTCGTTACCCTCAACGCGATAACCGCTCAAGTCGGTAGCAACGACCGTGAGGTTCAATGCACCGGGGTGATTCTCCAAATAAGAGGTGGGAACAACCAAATACCATGTATTGTCGACAGAATTGCCGTCCTTGCTGTAGATCTGGTCGAATGCTACAGTGACGCCCTGACCGACGTTGATGTAGCTTGTGGCAGAGCTGAGAGAAACAAGTCCGTCGAAGACAACTTCGAATACATTCTGATCAGCGCTTGTGATCACGCTACCCGATGCGGGCGAAATGCTCACAAACTTAGTATCGCTATAAGTGTAGGGTGCAGTACCACCGGCGATGACTACAGAGTCAACACCAATCGGCTCCTGCAAAGCGATGCTACCCGCTTCAGCGTATGCCTTGAAGACAAAGCTGTAGTTGTGACCGGTCATGAACTTGTAGGTGGCATAGATATCACCACGGAACTGATCGGTAGCTGCATTGTAGTTCAGATAAGAGAACGACTTCATGATGTAGGCGTCTTCTGTCTCCGGATTGAGATCGTGGATCTCATAGGTCAACTGAGCGATCTGTGCGTTGCGATTGGTAGTGAAAAGTACCGAGTCGCCCGCTACCAAACGTCCTACCGTAGCGCCTGCAACAGGCTTCACACCGGTAACGACAAAGGCGTTGTACTTGGCTTCGATGCCCTTGGCAACACCGTCAACGCTGACGAAATCGCTCAAGCTGACAACAACGTCAGAAGCCGAACACCAAGCAGCCTTGACGGGGATCGAATAGTAGATGTCGTCGTCCGTAGCAACGTTAGTCATCGATGAATAGTCGCTTCCCGCAGTCAAGGCTTCGGTGTGACGACCTTCTGCATCGGTATACGCTACCTGCAAGCCGCTATAAGACAACTGGCTATTGCCGTAGATCATCAAGGTGATGTTGTTGACTTCGGTCAAATCAGAACCGGTTTCCGGGCGGAAAATAGCAGAGTATGTGCCTGAAACCATCTTGAAGTTGACATATTCAGAATAAGAGCCAAGTGAGCCCTGATTTTCAGTGTAAACATACTGACCGTCTGCGCTGCGTACATTCGTGATCGAGAGGAGCGCCTGGCTGTAGGTGGTACCCGATGCAATCATGGCTTTCGGGTCACGAACAACGCCGGTGAAGTCGATGGTCAAGACGTTGCCATTGACTGTATAAGGGATAGATTCGGTGTAGTATTCTGCCGGATTGGAAGCTTCGGAATTACCGTAGCCGAATGTTACGACTGCGCTCGTAGGATTCAAATCGCCGGAGAAGGTCATCACGCGAATACCAGCGGTATTGCCGGGCATCCAGTAGGACAAGAAGGTCTCAACACCCGTGGAGCTAACCAAGTGTACGGGGAGCACCGGGCAAATATAGTCGACAGAGAATGTACCGTCAGTACCATATTTGATGCTCTCGTCAGTCGTCGCACGCACGTTCGTCAAAGTGACAGTGATGACGTCACCGGCGTTGATCTTGCCGGTAGAAAGCCACTCGTAGATGATGGTACGCATTTCGGCAGTCACCACAGCACCGTCTACGCTGTAAGGCAGTTTGGCTGAATTGCTACCGCTCGTGATGGTTCCGCCACCAATCTTGACAGATTTATCGAAAACGAAATCCACAATGGCACCTGCGCCCAAGTCCAAAGTAGCACCTGCGACAGGAGAGATCTCTTTTACTTCGAGAGCTTCTGAATTAGCCATGCTGATCGTGAACTCACCACCCTGCATGAAGAAGCTCTCAGCGAAATAGTACGTAGTACCTGCTTCGACCTGAATCTCGTAACCGCTGATCGCATAAGACCACGTGTAGTCAATTTCCTGCGTCATTGCAGCGTCCAAATAAGGTTTCGGAGCACTGGAACCCCAATGATAAGTGGCAGACAAGATGCCCGACTTTTCGGGCGTAAAGCGACCGTAGAAACTCTTGTAAGACTCACACTGATACGGAGTGTCCAGCTCCATATCAACCCACGTCACATCGGCAGCACGAGCCGTCAACCCGACGAAGAACAACGCTACCAGCATCAGAAGCCGAGAGCAACGTTCTGTGAATTTTGATTTTCTCATTTCCATAATAAGAAGTAAAATTAGAACATGAATAAATAGGATTAATTTAAAGTAAAATTTTGTGTTGGTGTTTTTCCGTTCTAAATGCTTAGGAGATGATTGACGAAAACAGGGGAAAAGTGTTTTCGGTCGTAAGGCATCACAGAGCAGACAGAGAGGAAAAGAAAGCGCCAGAAGCCGACCTGCGGGAGGTGGACTCCCGGCGCTGAGGGAATAGTTTTTTATCGGAGTACGATCTTCTTGACGATCGTCTTTTGTGCATTGTGGATGCGCACCAAGTAAATGCCGCGCTCGCCGGCTACGGAGAGCTGAGCTTGTCCTACGCCCGCTGCGGAAGCTACACGCTGACCGTTGAGGCTGTAGAGTTCGACAGCGGTCTGACCGCTACCGGTGACGCGAAGGATGCCGTCAGCGATAGTGAGGGCGACCTGATCGTTGTCGCCGCCAATGCTCTCGATACCGCTCGAAGAGGCGTCACCATAGGTTGCGTGTGCTACGCAAGCATTGATCAAGGCGCCGGTGTTGGCGTCAATCAACATGACGGCAACTTTGGAGTTTTGGATCTTAGTCACAGTGCCGGGGATGGCAATCTGGATCGTTGTCTCGACCGGCTCGCCTGCCGTCATGGTCTGAGGCAAGAGACCGCCTGTACCGGCGTAGCCCATACCGCCTACCGAGCGTACCACGTCATCGTGCGTGATGACAGAGTAGCTGCCCGAATATTTGCCACCCAAACCAAATTCACCTAAGTTCGGATTGGAAATCTGACCGAGGTTACTCTGCTGATACATGGTCAAGTTGTCCTCCATGACTACCGTCAGGATGTTGAGGTTCAAATTGGAGGCGTTGATGGCATAGTTGACCTGCGTATTGACAGAATAGATGCCACGCGTAGTGTCGGCAATCAATGTTGCTGAGATCTCGGCGTTAGTCAGCTCCTGCAACTCGCTCTGGACATAGTCCATCCAAGTCACGTCGCCCGTAGGACTGGTGAAGAGGTAATCGCCGGTAGCTGTGTACATCGGCGAAGCAATCACGCCGTTACGCTGAATGATACCGCTCGGAGCGGCAGAGAGACCCAAGTAGTTGGTGTAGCCCGAAAGACCGCTACCGAAGGGATCGCCCGTGTAGGTGTGGATCGAAATCGGGATAAACTGATCGCCGGCGTATTCCCGGAGGTGTTCAATAGCCAAAATACCCAACGGACAGTTGACGCAGGTGACACCGGTCATCTCTTCAAGCACGACACGCTTGGTCGGACGGAAGGCGTTGTTCTGGACAGACGACTTCACCGTTTCGGTGTAGTCATTCAAACGAACATCAATCTGGAAGCTGTTTACTGTAGCAGCTTTCAACGGGAGCTTCTTGCCGAAGCTGAACGGGATCTTGTCGTCCTGCGTAAGAGATACGCCTGTAGCGCTGATCTCGTCGATGATGTTGCCGTCCTGATCTTTCAACGTCAAGGCATATTCAGTATAGGTGTCGACCGCAGATTCGATGGTGATGGTACCGGCGATGGTGAGGTCGGACTGAGCCACTACGACGTCGTCATTCGAAAGCGCGATGGAGAACTTCATGTCACGTTCTACGTAGATGTTGTCCACGAAGATCATCGACTGCGCTTCATTCTGGTTAACGAAGGCAATGTAGATCGACTTGCCGGCGAATTGCTTCAACGTAACGAGATAAGAGGTCCAATCGCCATCCAAACTCTCTTCGTCTTGACCGGGCGTCAATCTCTCGCAGAATACGAGCTCGCCTTCGGTCTTCATACGTTGAATCAGGGCGTCTGTGAGGACGTTGTGTACCTCCTCGTCTGCAAACACGATAATACGCAAAGTATCTTTGTTGGCAAAATGATAGCTCTGTGCGTCGAAGCGGATTTGGCAAGTTGTGTCCGGAATATAGATTTGCGGGATCACCATCCAGTCGTCGCTCTTACCCGCGGGGGTATAGCATGAATGTGATGCGGCGCAATAGTCTGACGAGTAAGAGTTGTCGCGGATAGAGAAGTTCCACGGCGTATTGTCGGCGTCGAACTCCATAGCCGTCATATCCGACACCGGCGTGTTGTGATCGCCTTCGTAGAGCATGAATGTCGCCAAAGAGGTGGACATGTCATCAAAACCGGTGTGGAAGAGGTAACGATCCTCCTGTGAGATGGTACGTTCGTAGGTTCCGACGTAAGTGAAGCGATACTCTTCGCAACCGTTACGACCCACGATATCCGTGACAGATCCGGCGGGAATAACTACAGTGTAGGTAGATCCGCTGAAAAGGTACTGTGTGGAGGCGGGATAGACTGCAACGCGCGCACCGGAGTACGCCATGTTGAGAGTGGCGATCGGCGCTTCCTGATCGTCACGATAAAGGTACGCTACGGCATCGTCCGCCAAGTTGATCGTCGTGTTGAAGGTGAGCAACATCGGATTCTCGTCATAGTCGATCTTAGGCATCTGAGTGCCGTCAGCCGGGTAGACGGAGAGCAACTTGACAGATTCGTTGGCACGACCAATGTAGGTCAAGACAATTTCGTTATTAGTGCGCTCTTTGTCGCCCGCAACGCAAAGGGTACCTGCGGGGATCACAACGCTATAAGTTTTGCCATCCTCCAAGAAATTGGGGAAGAATGTGATGTCCAATTCCTTGTCGTTGGCGCCATTTACAGCGAAACCGCCGGAATAGTCAAGCTGCTTGCCGTCGCTGTCGAGCAACAAAGCTGAGCCGGACTTGCCCAACACTTCGATATCACGATCGAAGGTCAGAGAAATCTTGCTGAGGGTTGAGAAGACGGAACCGGAAGCAGGTGAAGCGGTGTAGTTGGAGAGTAGATTGATCGAAGAGCAAGCCGTAGCCAACGAAAGGGGAAGTTCCACCACGTAGCTATCTCCCAACGGGCTGACCATAGAGAGGATATGCAAGCCGTCTTCGCTCAAACTAATCGGCGTACCGGTATTGTCATAACCGGTGACATTCGCAAAGTCCATACCGAAGTATTGCGACAGAATCTGCGAGAAAGTAAACCAATAGTTACCGGAACGCACCGTCATTTCGCGAATCGGGCTGCCGGCAGGGGTTGCGCCATACACAACGCCATCGTTGTCGATGGCGATACCCATCATACCATAGTCGTCAGAAGAATAATTGTATACTTCGAACTCTTCGGTAGCGACATTGTAGCGATAAGCGGCTTCGTATTCATTGGGGGTGTCGCTGTTGCTTTGTGTTTCCACAATATACGCGGTACCCGTGACCCAAGCTCCGTCGGGGCTGAAGTATGCGTTGTCTACATAGTAAACGTTCTCTACATCCGGTACCCAAGACTGATCTTCATACGCTGTGAAGCCGATAGGCTTGTAGCTCTGCTCCTCGGTGTCGTAGATGAACTGGAAGATCTGCGCAGGCATAATGTAGGAGAAAGACATACACCCCAAAGCATAGCGACCGTCCGGCGAAATACCGGTGAAGCGGCGCTGATTGGAGGAGATGTGCAACATGTCGGAGGTCGGCAAATTCGTCAGCGAAACGCTCTTGCCGGTCGTCAAGTCCCACATATAGGGGCGTTCCATATAGACGGCAGGAGTTTCTGACGTACCACGATCTGTGTACAGGGTTCCCACGGCGCGCTTTCCGTCGGGCGTCACGGCGTTTACGATACCGCTGTTCCAGATACCCGTCACGGGGAGCGTTGTCCACTCGCCGGTAGAACGAGACCAATAAGCGGGTTGTCCGCCGTACTCACCAACGACGATGTTACCGTCGTTCGTCACATCGTTGACCGTGCAAGACATTGCCGTGTCGGAGCTCAACTCTAAGACTTCGGAAGTCAAAAGATTGACCAATTTCGGGGTGGAGCCGGTCTCCACCGCACTTGTGCCCTGCTGAGCCAAGGCCCAATGTCCATTTTTGGACAGCTTAGTCAGAATCGCGCCGTCCTGAAAGGTAAATGGCGAGAATACCGGCTTCGCAACGTTTTGCGCTTGCAACGTGAAGCTCAGCAAGAGCGCCACGAGGCTGAAAGCTGCAAACATTCTTCTGCGGATGTTCATAGAATCACTTTCTGTTAAATAGGTAATTGTTCAATATTTTAATATGTCTCTCTATAAAATCTGTGCGAAAGTACAGATAATCGCGCAATGCACGAATCAGATTTTCACAAAGCTGCTAAAATTATCCATTTTTAACGAATTTGCAGGGCTATTACGTGAAATCGCTTGCATTTTGCAAGCAAAACTCGTTAAACACCGCTCAATTCGCCAAATAGCTCGTAAGCTTCAGCGCGCGTGATCTTCACGTTGCAGAAGGAGCCCGGCGTCAATTCTGTCCCATCGTCCGCGATCAATACTTCGGGATCAACTTCGGGCGAATCGTATTCCGTGCGCCCGATGTAGTAAGACCCTTCGTGGCGGTCGATCATGACGCGCAAAGTCTGTCCCACCTTCTGCTCGTTGACTTCGAGAGAGATTTCTTCTTGCGCCGCCATCAGGCGATCCAAGCGCTGCTGCTTCACCTCGGCGGGGACATCGTCCGAGTAATGGCGGGCGGCATAAGTGCCCTCCTCTTCGGAATAGGCGAACGCCCCCATACGCTCGAAACGTTGCTGCTGCACAAAGTCTAACAGCTCGGAGAATTCCTCCTCCGTCTCGCCGGGGAAGCCCACCATCAACGTGGTACGCAGATGAATGCCGGGGACTTCGCGGCGAATACGTGCCAACAATGCCTCGGTCTCCTCGCGACTCACGTGGCGAAGCATTCGCGTCAAAACGCCGTCCGAAACATGTTGCAGGGCGATGTCCAAGTAACGGCAAACATTCGGATGCTGCGCCATCACCGGCAAGAGATCGTAGGGGAACTTAGTGGGGTATGCGTAGTGCAAACGCAACCATTCCACGCCGGGGATGGAAGCCAAGCGATCCACGAGTTCCGCGATGTTGTAACGTCCGTAGAGGTCGCGTCCATAGCCGGTCAAGTCCTGAGCGATCAGTTGGAATTCACTCACTCCCTCGGCGACCAAACCGCGCACCTCCGCCTCAATTTCCTCGATGGGACGGGACTGATAGCTGCCCGTAATGATCGGAATGGCGCAATAAGCGCAATGGCGATCGCAACCTTCGGCAATCTTGACATAAGCATAGTGATGCGGCGTAGTCTGCACGCGGCGTGTCAAGAGACCGTCGTTCCAGCGGTGTCCCAAGTCGGCAATGATCTTCTTCCAGTCAAATTTACCGTAGAAGGCATCCACTTCGGGGATTTCCGCTTTGAGTTCGTCGCGGTAACGCTCCGACAAGCAGCCCATCACAAAGATGCGTCCGATGTGACGGCGTTTCTTTTCGGCGCAGAGTTCCAAGATGGTGTTGACACTTTCCTCCTTGGCGTCGCCGATGAAGCCGCACGTATTCACAATGACAATCTCGCCGCGCACCTCCTCCGGTTCGTGGCAAAGTTTGTAGCCGCAAGCGGCTAATTGTGCCATTAGGCGCTCCGTGTCTACCAGATTTTTAGAGCAACCCAATGTGATTAGGTCGATACGATTTTTAATCATAAAAAGATAGAGTGAGAAATTCAAACGAGGAGCTGCAATACGCTAAGCATCGCGCAGCCTGAAGTGATGAATCGCAGAAGCGCCCCAAGGGATCAGGCGCCAAACAACGAGTCGACAAAGGCACGGTTGTTGAAGAGTTGAAGATCCTCCATACCCTCGCCCAACCCGATGTAGCGCACAGGGGTTTGCAGCTGCGCGCTGATGCCAATGACAACGCCGCCCTTGGCGGTGCCGTCCAGCTTGGTGATGGCGAGTGCGGTGACGTCAGTCACTGCGGCAAACTGTTTTGCCTGCTCGAAAGCGTTCTGTCCGGTGCTACCGTCCAAGACGAGCAAGACTTCCGGCTCGTAACCCTCCAAGACGCGACCGATGACTTTGCGGATCTTGCCTAACTCGTTCATCAATCCCACCTTATTGTGCAGACGTCCGGCAGTGTCGATGATCACGACATCAGCGCCTGTGCTCACGGCATGGCTCACCGCATCATAAGCCACCGATGCGGGATCGCTGCCCATCTGTTGTTTCACCACGGGAACGCCCACGCGGTCGCCCCAAATTTGCAGTTGGTCGATCGCCGCGGCACGGAACGTATCGGCGGCGCCGAGCACCACCTTGTTGCCGGCTTTCTTAAACTGGTACGCCAACTTTCCGATCGTCGTGGTCTTGCCGACGCCGTTCACGCCGACGACCAAGATCACGTAGGGGCGCTTTGCCTCCGGTTTGAGTTGGAAGCCGTCCAATTCTTCGCGTTCGTTGGCGACCAAGAGCTGAGCGATCTCGTCGCGCAGCAAATTATTGAGTTCGGCGGTTCCGACATATTTGTCGCGAGCCACACGTTCTTCGATGCGTTTAATAATCGTAAGTGTCGTTTCGACACCGACGTCCGATGTCACGAGCACCTCTTCGAGGTTATCCAACACCTCATCGTCGACTGTATTTCGTCCGGCAATGGCGTGTGCAATTTTCCCCAAGAGGCTTTGTTTGGTTTTATCTAAACCTTGGTCTAAGGTCTGTTTTTTCTCCTTGCTAAAGAAATTGAAAAATCCCATAAGCGGTGATACCCTAAATAAGTGTAATATTTTGGGGCAAATATAGTTATAAAAAACGAAAGGAGCTCTATTTTGCGTCAAGTTTGCCTCTGCAAAGCGAACATACCGTTCCGAAGCGCGCCCAATAGCCGGATTTCGCAGATTCTATTGAGCGGTCTCTCCCTCTCGCCCGGTTTCGAGATATTGCAAGTTGCGCAGCAGTCCCTTGTAGCCAGCGCGCATGACGGCAGAATGTCGGAATAGGCGCTTGAAGCCGCCAGTGCCAAGGGCGCGCAAGGAGGCGGCATCGAGGCTCAGAAATTCGGGCACAGGGCGAAAAGCCTCGACCGTCGTAGGGCGAGCGAAACGATTCCACGGGCAAGCCTGCTGACAGGCATCGCAACCGTATAGGCGCCCCTGCAACTGCGCGGCGACATCGGAGGGGATCTCCGCCGTGCGGTTTTCGATGGTCTGATATGAGATGCAGCGACGCGCATCGAGCGTCGTGTCGGGAGGACATTCTGCCCCCGCTGCAGTGGGGGCCTTGCGTTGCAGTGCCCCCGTTGGGCACGCCGCCTCGCAACGGTGGCAAGAGCCACAACCGATGTGTCGGGGAGCATCTGCTGGTAGCGGGAGGTTCAACGCCAACGTCCCCAAGAAGAAATAAGAGCCCCGACCGGGCAAGATGAGCATTTGATTGCGCCCGATGAAGCCCAAACCCGCCTGTACCGCCCAGTAGCGCTCCATCAGAGGGGCGGAATCAGTGAAGGGACGTCCCTCCAACGGGGTGTCGGGCATCAGTTGTGGCGCGATCTCCGCGCGGATGTATTTCTGTAATTCCGACAACAAGTTGCGCACCACGTAATGATAGTCTATGCCGTAAGCATAGTAGGCGAAGCGCATCGCCCCCTCTTGCCGCTGTTCCGGATAGTAGTTGAGCGCCGTGACAATCAGCGAGCGGGCACCCGGCTGCAGGAGGCGCGGATCGAGGCGCAAATCTTGATTGCGCCGCATATAGTCCATATCCGCAGCATGTCCGGCGTCGAGCCATTGTTGCAGGGCTTGCGCCGCAGCGGGCGACACCGCATCTGCCGTCGCAATCCCGCAAGCGTCGAAACCCAAAGCACGCGCACGCGCTTTAATAAGCAGCACGGCGGTCTCCGGAGTGAGACCGCCGTGCTGCGTTAAGTTTGCATCGTTCTGTAGAGGTTCTCGGTTCATAGCAATAGGAATTGATACCCTTGGGCTTGTAGCCACTCTATTGACGCCGGCAACGCCGTCTGGAGGTTACGCCACGACTTCAAGGTGTCATGGAAGGTGATGATCGAGCCATTGCGGGTGTAGTGACGCACATTCGTCACCACGTCGTTCGGACGCAGATGACTGGAGTAATCGCGCGTCACCAGATCCCACATGACGATCTTGTACTTGCGGCTCAAGAGTTTGGCTTGTCCGCGGCGAAACCACCCGTGCGGCGGGCGGAACAGCGGGCTTCCGATCAGGACGTTAGCCTTCTCGACATTAGCGAGGTAGGCGCGCGAACGATAGCTGATCGCATTGATGTGATTCATCGTATGGTTGCCCACATGATGCCCACGCGCCTTGACCTCTTCGAACAGAGGACGATAGCGTGCCACATTATCGCCGACGCAGAAGAAGGTAGCCTTCACCCCGTAGCGATCCAACACGTCGAGCACCCACGGCGTCACCGTCGGTGTCGGACCATCGTCGAACGTCAAGTAAATTCCTTTTGGCTGCACCGGAATGCGCCAAAAGGAATCATGATACATCATTTGCCGAAACCACTTCGGCGGTTGTTCAATGAGCACTTTGCGTGTCGATATTAAGATCAGTTGAGGAGCTTATAGGTTCTGTAAGCCTTCTCGAAATGCTGATCTAACTTAGACTCGTATTTGTCTACCAACTCCTGCTGTTGGAATTGTTTTGCCATCGAGACAGCGTCGCGCATGATGAGCAGGTTCTCGCGGATGGTGCGAACTACCGAATTCATCTGGCTCTTATTGAGGCGATATGCCCATGCGAGGTATTCGTCCGAATTAGCCAACAGATCGCTGACGATCTCGTTCGCGAGCTCCGGCTTCTTACCCAAGTAGAGGGTTTGAGCCAAGGTGAGCGACGTATAGTCGTTCGGGACGTTGTAGCTCGGTATCTGCTGTACGCAGAACTCGGCAGCCTTCGTCGCACGTTCGATGTCGTCCTGACGCAGCAACTGTTCGATCAGAGTAGCGAACATCATGCGCGAAGTACGGCACATACGGCGGTTGTTCTCGTCGAGATAGATGTTCGGATCCTGAATGTTGCCCCAGACGAACTTATTCATCATGTTGTCGTACATTCGATCTACATCGGCCGTCTGTGTGCCGCCGTCTGCCAAAGGTACGATCTGATAAGCCAAACCTACCAAACGGAAGTACGGAGACAAGCCCAAATACATATTAGAGCCTACCGTCGTGGCGAAGTAGATGGGACGTTTCCAACCGTCGCGGTTGATGCCGTCGATCATTGAGAGGATCGCGATCTCGTTCTTGGTGACGTAGCTCTTGTTCCCCAAGTCGATCGTCATCTGCTTCAAGATATGGCTGCTGTCGGTGTTGATTACCGGAGAGGCTGCCACCGCAGCAGAGTCGATCGTGAGGGTGAAGCGATTTGTAGGCAAATAGTCCACTTGGTCACCATAACCGGGGACGCGCTTATATTTCGGATCATCCGAATAGAAATACTTGAGGGCATCTTCGAGCGGCAGCTCCGGCGCGATGTTGATCAGATGGGCGAAGTTTAGCTTGTCTTGGGCATACTGATCGGGGCGCAATGCGATGGGGAGCGGCTCGGACTCGTAGGCCTGCGACTTCATCTGGTTGATGTACCAATCGGTCTGGAGATAAGAGAGGTTGCAGACACGGACATCCGTGCGGTAGCCCTCGACCTCCTGTGCGTACCACAAGGGGAAGGTATCGTTGTCACCGTTGGTGAAGATGATGCCGTTCGGCTCGACCGAAGTCAGGTAGTTGCGACCGAAGTCACGCGCTGTGTAGCGATCCGAACGATCGTGATCGTCCCAGTTCTGTCCCGCCATTTGGAAGGGGACAAACAGGCATACCAACGAGATAACAGCCGCAGCCCAAGCTCGCTCCTGCTTCATCAGGCGCGAGATCCATGTGTAGAGTCCGGCGACGCCCATGCCGATCCAGATGGAATAGGCATAGAACGATCCGGCGTAAGCATAGTCTCGTTCACGCGGCTGATAAGGTGTCTGGTTGAGGTAAATCACAATGGCGATACCGGTCATAAAGAAGAGGAAGAAGACCACCCAGAAGCCCTGAATGCCTCGCTGTCCGGCGTATGCCTGATAGAACAGACCGATCAAGCCTAAAATCAAGGGCAACATATAGTAGACGTTGTGTCCCTTGTTGTTAGCTATAGAGGCAGGGAGGTTTTGATCGCCCACCAAGATCTTGTCGATGACGGGAATACCGGTGATCCAGTTGCCACGATCCACTTCGCCGTAGGACTGTGCGTCGCTCTGACGACCGGAGAAGTTCCAGAGGAAGTAACGCCAGTACATGAAGTTGAGCTGGTAGCGGAAGAAGAACTCCATATTGTCGCCGAACGTGGGCGCCAAGACGGTGCGCGTCTCATTGCCCTGCTTGACGCGGACTTTGCGACCGGTGAAGTTAGACCATTCCTTGTAGGCATCCGGATGGTTGTCCATGCGGCTGTACATACGGGGGAAGATCATATTCAACTCGTGGTTGTAGACATATTCCTCTTTGTAGCCCGATATGTAGTACCGATCCGGCTCAGAGGGATCTTTCTTGACCACCTTAGAGTAGATGGGAGCGCCCTGCTTCGACACGGCACGTCCCTGAGCGTCACGCTCTACATCGCTCACGAAGGTCTGACCGTAGAACAACGGACGGTCGCCATACTGTTCACGGTTGAGGTATTTGGTGAAGGCGAAGATCTCGTCCGGCGCATTCTGATTCATCGGCAAGTTGGCAGAAGAGCGAATGATGATCTGCGCAAAGGTGGAATAACCGATCAAGATAACCAAGAGGGAGAACAAGACATTGCTTGCCAGACGCACATTGAGCGACTTCCACAAGAAGATAACGACGGCAAGGATGATCGCCACAACGATGCCCACCCACCAGC
Organism: uncultured Prevotellaceae bacterium; assembly: GCA_964530595.1. Taxonomy (GTDB): domain Bacteria; phylum Bacteroidota; class Bacteroidia; order Bacteroidales; family UBA3663; genus Liminaster. The sequence goes on from CAZGZL010000022.1 coordinate 13,664, forward strand.
TGTCACTGACAAAGGGAACGCCGGAGAGGATCACCCCTGCGGCGAGGGCAATACGCATGGTGCGGTCTGAGCTCTTGCGGCGATACATCACGCTGATACCCCAAACCAAAAGTGCCAAGATGAAGAAGAAGTAGAACGCCGTTCCGGTGTTGTATGAGCAGCTGAACGTATTGACAAAGAGCAATTCGGTAGCGCTCGCCAACTTCACGAAGCCGGGGATCAATCCGTAGAGGATCAAGGCGACCATCACCATCGAGAGCGCCAATACGCCCAACGTTCCGCGCAAGGTGGCATGAGGATGCTTCTTGAAGTAGTAAACCAAGACGATGGCGGGAATACAGAGCAGGTTCAGCAAGTGTACACCGATCGAGAGACCGATGATGTACGCCAGGAGGATGATGTAACGATCGCTATCGGGGCGTTCGGCATGAACTTCCCATTTCAGGATCAGCCAGAACACCAAGGCGGTCATCATCGACGAGAAGGCGTAAACCTCGCCCTCGACAGCTGAGAACCAGAAGGTGTCGGTGAATGTGTACAACAGCGAACCGACCAAACCACTACCGAGGATGGCGATCATCTGCGATACGCTCATCTCGTCATCCTTGCGGCAGACCAACTTCTTGGTTAATGCCGTGATCGTCCAGAAGAGGAACAGAATGGTGGCAGCACTGAAGAGCGCAGACATACGATTGACCCACACAGCGGCTTGCATCATGTCGCCACCGGCAAAGTTGACGAAGAATCGTCCTGTCAAATTAAAAAATGTGTTTCCCGGAGGGTGCCCGACTTCGCCTTTCGCGGCGCAAGTGATAAATTCAGGGCAATCCCAAAAGCTCGCTGTCGGCTCTACGGTCGAGAGGTAGGTGAATGCAGCGACGGCAAAAGCCACCCAACCGAAAAGATTGTTCAGCAATTTGTATTGCTTCATAATTAGTATAAATGTTTGAAAATTGATATCCTTACACAATATTAGCGCCGCAAAGTTAGTCAATTTATAGAAACGCGCGCACTTTCAGCGCTTTAATTAAGGGTTTTCGGACTGTTAAACAGGTGCGCCGCCCCTCTTTTTCGGTTTTAAGAGCGCGCCGCACGGCTTTCGCGGCAAACATTGAATGCATCGGAGTGTGCACAGAAGATAGGCGTTTCAAAGCGTCCGAAGAGGATTTTTCAACCCGAAATAGCGTGGCTCAGCCGATGCTTAAGGACTTTAATCGTGAATTTTCTCTTTCGAGCGAGCGCACAACGCGAACTTCGCGTTATCTTTGTCCTCAACAACTATAGCATAGCATTATGAATGTTACGATAGAATCCGGTTGGAAGCAGATCTTACAGCCGGAGTTTGATGCCCCCTATTTTGAGATTTTGACCCGATTCGTGCGCCAAGCCTATCAGACGACGACCGTCTATCCTCCCGGCAGACTGATCTTCGAGGCATTCAACCGCACCCCCTTCGATCGGGTAAAAGTGGTGATCTTAGGACAAGATCCCTATCACGGCGCCGGACAAGCGCACGGGTTGTGTTTCTCGGTACAAGACGGGGTACAGCTCCCACCATCGTTGGTGAACATCTACAAGGAGTTGTCACAGGAATATCATTGTCCCATGCCGACGGGCGGCAACTTGACCCATTGGGCAGAACAGGGAGTACTGTTGCTCAACGCTACGTTGACCGTTCAGGGGGGCTTGGCAGGCTCACATCAAGGCAAAGGTTGGGAACGATTCACCGATGCCGTCATTGCACACCTCTCGCAACAACGGCAGGGGCTCGTCTTCATGTTGTGGGGCAATTACGCCCAGCAGAAAGGGCGCGTCATTGATCGCCGCAAGCATTTAGTGCTCGAAGCGCCGCACCCCTCCCCCCTCTCGGCGAGCCGTGGCTTCTTCGGTTGCGGCCATTTTCTGAAGGCTAACCAGTACCTCGAAGCACACGGTGTAACGCCGATTCGGTGGGTGTGACGGCACAGATCAGTTCAAGCGCTCCATGTGGTAGCCCAAGCGCCGCAACTCGATGGCAACGCCAATGCGATACATCGCGCGGCAGGAACGGGCAAAGACATGAAAAGCTTCGGGGCTCTGCGGTTCGATCTGTTCGTTACGAATCATGGTGACGACCAATTCGGCACAGCTACGCAGGGTGTCGGTCAGTCGTCGTGCCTCCTCCCCCTCCAAGGGGAGTCCCAAGAGGTCGCGCACGATGTGGTCGTCCATGTCGTCAAAGCCACGTGCGCCGTGGTAGGCGCTGTAGGGCGTCCGCCGACAACGCTCCCAATCGGCGTCCCAGCCTTGGGCAGCAGCCATACCCAAATAAGCAGCCCACGCCACCGAGACGGTGGGATAAGCTGCCACTTGCGGCACGGCATCGACCATGTATTCGGGAGCATAGACGTCATTCCAGAGGTCTGTCAGATCATCCGTAGCCAACAGCGTACCCTGCAAGAGGCACGCAGAACTGCACACCTGAAGCAGCGATTGCATCAGGTGGGATTCAAACTGGTTGAGGGTTTCGATATTCATCCGTTTAGTAAAATTTAGATACAACAGCATACAAAGAAAGCGTCTCGTCGCTTCCGTCTAAGGGGAGCGCGCAGACGCTTTCTAAATGTTTCTGAGTGAATTCGCTTTTAGATAGAGAGTACACGCAGGACGGTGAGCAACTCCGGATCAATCGGCTTGTCCTTCTTGATAGCACGGGTGAAGGGCACATTCACGATGTTGTCATTGTGAATACCGATGAGGACGTTGCGCTGACCTTCGCGCAGTGCTTCGACAGCGGCGTAACCGGTGCGGCTGGCAAGGATGCGGTCGTAAGCCGTGGGAGATCCACCACGCTGCAAGTGTCCGAGGATAGAGACGCGCACGTCATATTCGGGGAACTCGTTCTTCATACGCTCCGCCAAAGCCATAGCGCCACACGTGGGGCTCTCGGAAACGAGCACCATGCTGGAGTTCTTAGACTTGCGGAATCCGTTCTCGACCAAAGTCTTGAGCTGATCGTATTGCGTAGCAAATTCCGGAATGATCACATCCTCGCAACCGGTAGCAATAGCGCCGTTCAACGCCAAGAATCCGGCATCGCGTCCCATGACTTCGATGAAGAAAAGACGCTCGTGCGACGTCGCCGTGTCGCGGATCTTATCCACGCACTGCATGATGGTGTTCATCGCCGTATCATAACCGATGGTGAAGTCGGTACCTGCCAAGTCGTTGTCGATCGTTCCGGGAAGACCTACGATCGGAATATTGAAATCTTTAGCGAACAATGATGCACCGGTGATGGAACCATCGCCACCGATCACGACCAGTGAGTCGATGCCATGCTTCTGCATATTATCGTAGGCGATCTGACGCCCCTCGTAGGTCTTGAACTCCATACAGCGCGCCGTCTTCAAGATGGTACCGCCCTGATGGATGATGTTGCTGACATCTTGTGTCTGGAACTCGCGGATCTCGTCCGTGATCAAACCGTGATAACCACGATAGATTCCGTAGACGCGCAAACCGGCATAGATGGCGCTACGTGTGACGGCACGGATGGCTGCATTCATACCGGGAGCATCTCCACCCGACGTCAAAATACCTACACTTCTAATTTCAGGCATAATTGTACTAATTTTTAATGGACCATAATACGCTGCAAAGGTAATCGAAGCTCGCTGATTGACCAAAAAAAGTAGTTTTTTTTCACTTTATCACCGATTATTCGGCAGACATTTGCGCAATGTGCGATCCTACTTGCTCCATCTGCCAGCGAGGTGTCGAGGTGGCGCCACAAATACCGATGCGTTCCGCAGCACGCAACATCTCGGGCTGGACGTCGTCTAATTGAGCGATGAAGTAGCTACGCGGGTTGACGGCGAGGCATTCTTCGAAGAGGGCTTTGCCGTTAGAACTTTTCTTACCACTGACAAAGAAGATGACGTCGTGGCAAGCGGCAAAGGAGCGCACATGGGGAATGCGATTGGAGACTTGCCGACAAATGGTGTCATAGACACACAGTTCCTCAGGTCGTTCCATACGGCTGCGGATCAGCTCCGCCACACGACGGAAGCGATCTACCGCCATGGTGGTCTGCGAGAAGAGGCGCACGGGACGCGAACAATCCACTTGGCTTAGGTCAGCTTCGCTCTCAATGACAATGGCAGCACCGTGGGTCTGTCCCACCAGTCCGTTGACTTCGGCGTGTCCGTTCTTGCCGTAGATGACGATTTGCGCCCCCGCTACGGCATCTCGGTCATAGACGGTGCGAATTTTTTTTTGCAACTGGAGGACGACCGGGCAAGTAGCGTCAATGATACGGATGCCATTGCGAGCGGCGATGTCGTAGGTCTGCGGCGGCTCTCCATGGGCACGGAGCAAGACCGTGGCATCATGCAGACTGGCGAATTCGTCGTGCTCGATGGTGACTAATCCCTGCTCTTGCAATCGTTGCACCTCCTGACTATTGTGAACGATGTCGCCCAAACAATAGAGGCGCGGCGCATGTTGCAGCTGGTCTTCCGCTTTCTTGATGGCACTAACGACGCCGGGACAAAAGCCCGACTCTTTATCTACGTCGATGATCATTGTCCGATGGCCTCCCGTGCCCACTGCATGATGATCTCGTATTGTTGCGGAATGCTCAGTTCGGAGTTATCCAAGAGGCGCGCGTCCGCCGCTTGGCGCAAGGGACCAACGGCACGATGGGAGTCGATGTAGTCGCGCTGCTCGACGTTCTGAAGAACACTCTCGAAAGTGGTCTCGGTGTCCCCTTTGGCGCGCAATTCTGCCAAACGACGCTCTGCGCGCACTTGTGCAGAGGCAGTGACAAAGATTTTGAGTTCCGCATTGGGAAAGACGACAGTCCCCACGTCACGACCATCCATGACGATACCTCCGTCACGACCTAATTCCTGCTGCATAGCGACAAGCCGTTCACGGACAAAGCCCAACGCAGCGATAGGGCTGACACACGAGGAAACAGCCATGCTGCGGATCTCGCGTTCTACACATTCGTCGTTGAGGTAGGTTTGCAGGTTGCCCTGCGCATCGTGAACAAAGGAGATTCGGATCGAAGGAAGCAAGGCGCGCAAGCCGGCTTCGTCAATGCTCTTGTCCGGGGCGATCAGATCGGCACGCTGCGCCGCCAATGTGACGACACGGTACATTGCACCGCTGTCAATATATATGTAGCCAAGATCAGCAGCCAACTGGCGTGCCATGGTGCTTTTGCCACAAGAGGAATGTCCGTCTATGGCGATCGTAATCTTTTTCATATATTTATTTATAAAGAGGTTGTTATCGAGGGATCAGAAATGATAACCACAGCCCAAGCTCAACGAGCCATCGGCAGCGTTGTAACGGGCGTATGAGGCATGGAGGTTGAAGCGTCCTGTCGTGAAGCCGCCGCCGAAGGAGATACCGCGCAGAAATCCACCCATCCCGGTGAATTGTCGCTGACGACGATAGTTGTAGGCGGCTGCAAAATACACATTGTCGGTAACGATCCATTCTGCGCCGAAAATGAGGTGATTCAACACCTGCTCCGTGCGGGAATAGTCACCCTTTACACCGTCAGCATCTACGAAATCGGTATCCCAATCCAAGAGTTGCCAAGCGGTAAGGGAGAGGCAGAACGGCAAGTGTTCCAACTCTTTAGTCAGTCCGAGGGTCAGTTCAGTAGGCAGGGAGGTATAATGATCATCGAAGCGCTTGAGTTGTCCCCCTAAATTGGAAAGGGTGACACTGAAGGAGCGCCCTGAATTCTCATTATAATAGTTAATACCCAAATCGACAGAGAGAGCAAAGGCAGAATAGATATCATACGAGGAATAAAGCATGCGCACCGCGCCACCGCAACGCCAATGTTCACTAATGGGCAAACCCAAGGCGCCGCTAATCGCGACATCTTGCGCGGAGAAGGTACCCTGAGATACCCCGTCGGCGTCATACCCGGCGAAGCTACCATAATCTACGTAACGTGCTGAAACCGACCATGCGCCACGACTGCGAAAGGCTCCGGCATAGCCGATGTAGCCCAAATTGATGTCCGAAACGTAATTGAGGTAGCTCACCGACATCTGTCCCGCCATCTCGTCGCACAACAGGGCGGGGTTCTGATCGCTGAGCGACAAATCGGGTTCGACGACCGAGATATTGCAGCCACCAAGCGCTGCAACATGGGTCGATGTGGGGAGTTCCAAATAGCCATAATTGCCGACTTCTTGGGCGTGTCCAATCGTACTACTTAATATATATAATGTAAGGGGATAGTAAACAAGTTTGCTCCGCATCTGTTATTCTTTTAATTGTGTTCTCTCTAAAACAACGTCTTTTAGCCCGATTTTGTATGCAAATGTACCTCTTTTCAGGGAAAATTCGGCGAAAAGAGGCTGCAAAAGCAAAAAAAACAGAGAATTAACAGTCGGGTATTGAAAAAACCATTACTTTTGTCGTAGAAAATTCAAATCAAAAAGTAACTAACCATAATGGAAATCAAAAAAGACCCTAAAGTTGATCTCGAGACCAGGAAAAGCATCTATGCCCTAACAGGCCTTGTTAGTATTCTTGCGATCCTCTTTATTGCTTTCGAATGGACTTCCATCACTACGCGCCGAACAAGCGTTGTACAGCGCGAAGCTATCGAAGAAGAGGAGGAGATCGTGATGACCGTTCAGAACAATACGCCCCCCCCGCCGCCCCCGCCGCCTATGCCGGACGTTATTGAACAGCTGACGGTGGTAGAAGATGACGTCGAGATCGAAGAAATTGAGGTTCAAAGCATGGAAGACGACAACAACACAACTGTCGAAGTGGTGAACCTTGAAGCCGAAACCGGTCCCTCGGAAGAGGAAGAGGCAGAAGGCAACCAAATCTTCACGATCGTTGAACAACAGCCGGAATTCCCCGGCGGTGAAAGCGCCCTGTTAAAATATCTCGGCGATCACATCAAGTATCCTGCCTTCGCTCAGGAAAATGGTATTCAGGGTCGTGTAACCCTCTCCTTCACTGTCGAAAAGGATGGTAGCATTGCCAACATCGAAGTAATGCGTTCTCCCGCAGATGAGTTGAGCAAAGAGGCCGTGCGCGTCGTCAGCACAATGCCTAAATGGAAGCCCGGTAAGCAGCGCGGTAAACCGGTACGTGTTAAGTACGTGCTCCCTGTTGTGTTCCGCTTGAACTAAGATTCTTCAAAACGTATTTAATTTTGTACGTATTTTTAAGAACAATATATGAAAAAGGTTGCCCACGGGCGACCTTTTTCTGTTTTTATGGATCTTCGTAACCCAAAAGATGCTATATTTGTCGCAAAATCTTATACACATATAATATATGTATTCTGTTGCCGAACTTTCCGCTCAGATTCAGAACGCCATCGAGAGCATTGCCTATCCAACCAACGCCCCACGACTTTTTGACCCCGTGCGCTACACATTGCAAGCGGGCGGCAAACGCCTGCGTCCGTTATTGGCGCTGATGGCTGCCAATCTCTATACGGACGATCTTAGCAAAGCAATTACCCCCGCCATCGGTCTGGAGATGTACCACAACTTCACCCTCCTGCACGACGACGTAATGGATCACGCCGAGGAACGCCGAGGACGCGCCACGGTGCACGTGAAGTGGGATGAAAATACAGCGATCCTGTCTGGCGACGCGATGCAAGGGTTGGCATATCAATTAGTGGCAACCGCTCCTGCCCGATGCCTGAAACAGGTGCTGGATCTCTTCACACAGACCAATATCGAGATTTGCGAGGGGCAGCAATTAGATATGGAATTCGAGAGTCGCACCTCTGTGACGGTCGATGAGTATCTGCTGATGATCCGCCTAAAGACCGCGGTGCTGTTGGGCTGCGCCCTGAAGACAGGAGCCTTGATCGGCGGCGCAACGGAGGTCGAAGCACAGAAGCTGTATGAGGTAGGCGTAGACTTGGGATTGGCTTTCCAGCTCCAAGACGACTGGTTGGACTGTTGGGGCGACCCGGCAACCTTCGGCAAGAAGATCGGCGGCGACATCGCGAACAACAAGAAGACCTTCCTCTTGATCCACACCCTAAAACACGCCTCCGAAGAGCTCCGCAGTACGTTACTGCGTGAACTGAGCCCCAAAACAGCGCAACTGAGCGAAGCCGAGAAGATCACCCTGTTCTGCCAAGCTTATCGCGAAACGGGCGCCGAGGCACTGTGCCGCGAGATGGTTCGCGACTACCACGAGCGAGCGCTCCAAACGTTGACGAAGCTATCGGTGCCCGCCGAACGCTGTGCCGCGCTGAACGCTTTGGCGCAAAAGTTGGTCGGCCGAAGTTCTTGAGGCTCGCGCCATTACCTGCAAAACAATTTATCTCATAATACAATCTAACGACCATGCCGTATCGCAGACTACCAAACACGGACTTAGCACGTATCTACGCGCTGGAGAAAGCCGTCGAAAACGAGGGCTACAAAGAAGCCGGGCAATTAGTTTTGAGTTACCAAACCATTCGAGACGCCTCGACGTTTCTGCCCAAGTTCAAACGAGCCCAAACAACGTATGCTCAATGCTATGATCAACAAGCACGTTCGAGCAAAGACTATCGCCCTGCATTGCGCATGGCGAGGCTTTACCTCTCGCACTTCATTCAAGTGCTGAATATGGCGATCCAACGCGGTGAACTCCGTCAAGAGATCCGAAGCTACTACGGCATGAACCCCGAAAATCTCAGTGCCCCCAATCTACTCAGTGAAGCAGCCGTCTACGAGTGGGGAGCCAAGGTTATCAAAGGCGAAGACGAGCGCATCGCCGCCGGCGGCGTGCCAATCTACAATCCCACGATCGCCAAGGTAAAAGTGCATTACAACATCTTTGCCGACCTGTATTACACCCAGAAGATGCTCCAACAAGCGACAGCCAAGGCCACAGATGCATTGGCAGAGATGCGTCCCATGGCAGATACGCTGATTTTGGACATTTGGAATCAGGTGGAACACGCCTACCAAGATCGTCCGATGGAGGAACGTTTGGAACTGACCGGACGCTTCGGCGTGATCTACTATTATCGTTCGACAGAGAAAGCCCGGATCAAGGCACAAGAGATGCAGGGAGCGTTGAGCTTTTAGTCTTCTCGATATATGTTGATTGATACTCATTGCCATCTGACCGACGAAGCATTCGCCTCAGACGTCGCCGAAGTGATCCAACGCGCCGAAGCACGCGAAGTGGATCGTATGGTGTTGGCTTGCGTGGACGAGCAGGATGCGCAAGCAATCATCCGCTTAGCACAGCAATATCCCACGCAGTGTATTCCCACAATAGGCATCCACCCCGAAAATATAGCGTCGTACGTCGACAAGCAGTTGTCTGACACATTATATATATTGGAGCGTCACGCAACGGAAATGCGCGCGATCGGCGAGGTGGGATTAGACCTTCATTGGGATGCGTCGCGATTGGAAGAGCAGCGGCGTGTACTTAAGACTCAGATGAAGTGGAGCGACCGTTTCGGCTTGCCCTTACTGTTGCACATCCGCGACGCGATGCCGCAATGGTTAGAACTGTTAGCGGAGTGGCGGACAACGCATCAAGCCCCCTTACGAGGTATCATGCACTGCTATTCCGGCACAGCGGAGCAAGCGTTCGAGATTCTGCAATCCGGAACGTTTTATTTCGGCATCGGAGGCACTTTGACCTACAAAAAGAGCCTTGTTCCAGACGTGGCACGCGCAATCGGCTTGGAGCATTTGGTGGTGGAGACCGATGCTCCCTATTTGGCGCCCGTTCCCCATCGCGGGCAACGAAATGAGCCCTCGTTTGTGGCAGACACGGCTTCCGCCTTAGCCACGATCTTCGGCACCACGATCGAAGAGGTTGCCCGGATCACGACCGAAAATGCGCAAAAACTCTTTGCAAAGTGACTGCGCGCCCGCATTTCAAGCGAAAAATCTAAAAAAAGAGCACCTCGAACGAACAAAACAGAGCAAAAGTTTTACGGCTCAGTATTTTTTTTGTTACTTTGCTCCCAAGAGTTGAAAAATCTCCGGAAAAATAACCCTATTTTATAACAAACACACTAAAACAACCAATTCAAATGAAAAAGTTATTTGTAACTTTGTCATGCATGGGCGTTGCAGCCCTAATGACTCCTGCTTTCGCTCAGGAAGCAGCTGAGGAATCTCAGAGTTTTCACCATGTATTGAAAACACAGTTCATCGACGGTGGTCCGTCCTTCATGGCGATCGTTGCCCTCGCACTTGTTTTGGGTATGGCATTCGTCATCGAACGTGTCATCTATTTGAACCTTGCTGAAGTAAACGCTAAGAAGCTCTTGAAGCAGGTTGAGGATTGTCTCGAAGCAGGCAATGTAACTGAAGCAAAGGAAATCTGCATTAAGACTCGTGGTCCTATCGCATCTATCTTCACACAGGCTTTGATTCGTCTCGAAGATGGCAAGAGCCTCGACGAAATCGACAAGGCGATCACTTCTTACGGTGGTCTTCAGTCTGGCTACCTCGAAAAGAACCTTTCTTGGATTACCCTCTTCATCGCAGCCGCTCCGTCACTCGGATTCTTGGGAACTGCAGTCGGTATGATCATGACCTTCAACGATATCGTTAAGGCAGGTGATATTAGCCCTACAGTCGTTGCAGCCGGTATGAAAGTCGCCCTTATTACTACTATCGCAGGTATCATCGTTGCCTTGATCCTTCAGGTATTCTATAACTACTTGCTCTCTAAGGTTGAAAGCATCGTCAGCGACATGGAAGACGCTTCTATCTCACTCC
>CAZGZL010000023.1:0-23155 GCA_964530595.1 uncultured Prevotellaceae bacterium
ATAGCCGAAGTTACCGTCTATCTGGAAAGGCGGATGTGCGTCGAAGAGGTTCGGGAAGGTGCGTCCGTCGGGGTAAGCCTTGGTCTGATCGTCGGCGGGCAAAAGTTTGAGCATGTTGCAGATGATGCGGTAGGCATGGTTGCCGTCCTGAAGGCGCGCCCAGAGGTTGATCTTCCAACCGATAGACCAGCCGGTAGCTTCGTCACCACGCTGCAACATGGTGTTGCGCACCGCTTGGAAGAGGGCGGGATTGCGATAGGGAGAGATCTGGTTGCTCGGATAGAGACCGTAGGCGTGCGAGATGTGGCGGTGGTTGTCCTTCGGATCATCCAAGTCGTCCAACCACTCTTGCAACTGGTTGTGGCGTCCGATCTGCATCGGGGGGAGCTGGGCGATGAGGGCGCGCAGGGTGTCGCAGAGGGGAGCATCCTCCTGCAACGCCTCGGCAGCAGCGACGGCATTGCTCAGTGCGTCGAAGGCGATCTGGTTGTCCATCGTCGTGCCGGCGTCGATGGCGGAACGGCTCTTGCGGTTGATTGTAGGCCCGTGTTCGGGCGAGAGGGAGGGAACCGTCACCATCCAATGATATTCGGGGTGCTCCACCATAGCGGAGAGGTAGAAAAGGGCGGCACCGCGCAAGACGGGATAGACGCGACGAAGGTAGTCACGGTCGCCGGTGTAGAGATAGTGTTGCCACAGGTGGGTGGTGAGCCATGCACCGCCGTTGGGCCAGACGCCGTAGCGGGCGCCGTCGACAGGACCGGCACAACGCCAGAGGTCGGTATTGTGGTGTGCCACCCATCCGCGAGCGTGGTACATATCGGCAGCAGTCTTGGCACCGGTGACAGAGAGCTCCGTGACGAGCTGCGTCAGCGGGTCGGTCATCTCGGAGAGGTTCGTGACCTCAGCGGGCCAATAGTTCATCTCGGTGTTGATGTTGATGGTGTACTTGCCGTCCCACGGCGCAAAGAGCTGATAGTTCCAGATGCCTTGCAGGTTGGCAGGCTGTCCGCCGGGCTGCGAGGAGCAGATGAGGAGGTAACGACCGTACTGGAACATCAAGGTAGCCAAACCGGGATCGTTGCCGTCGTTGAAGTGTTCGATGCGGGTGCGAGTGTCCTTCAGTCCCGCCTTGGTGCTACCCAAGTCCAACTTGACGCGATCGAAGTAGCTGCGGTAGATGCGCTCGTGGTCGGCTTGCAGCTGTTCGTAGCTCTTGGCGGCAGCCCGCTTGAGGATCGTGGCGGAACGCTTGGCGCCGTTGCCGGAGACGTCGTGGTAGTTGACGAAGTTGGTGGCAGCGGTGATGAGCACCGTGGCGCTGCGAGCGCCGCTGACGGTGACGGTAGAATCGCTCCACGTGATGCGTCCACCCTCGGTGCGGATGGAGAGGCGGTTGTCGACGGTGATGACGCCGGGCACGCCCTCATGACCGGCGCAATGACCCGTCAGGTGCAGGGTCTTGCCATCGACGCGGATCTGATGCGCGAGGGGCGAGGCATAGGAGGCGGTAAACTGCACGGCGGCGGTGTCGGCAGAGGTGATGTGGTAGACCAACACGTCGTCGCTCAACGAGGCGAAAAGGGTGCGCTCATACTGCACGCCCCCGGCACGATAGCGAGTGACGGCTTGGGCGCGATTGAGGTCGAGGGTGCGCTCGTAGTCGGTGGCTGTCTCGGCGTCGGGGAAGGTGAAGTAGAGGCTGCCGATGGTCTGGTAGGGCATTCCGTTGGGATTGGTGGCGCAATAGCGATCCAAGATCTGTTCGGCTTCGCCGTTGCGGTGCTCCCAGATCAGAGTGCGCACCGAGTCGAGGCAGTTGTAGAAGCCGGGGATGTTGTTGTCGTAGGGAGAGCCGCCCCAAACGGTCTCTTCGTTGAGCTGTAATTCGTCGCGCGTGATGCCGCCGTAGACCATGGCGCCGAGGCGTCCGTTGCCGACGGGCAAGGCATCCGTCCAATGTGCGGCGGGTTCGTGATAACGCAGGATCAGGGGCTCGTCAGCGCGGGCTGTGCCGACTGCAGCGAGAGCGAATCCGAGGGCGCAGCCCTTCAAGGCGGTGCGCCAAACTGTGGTGTGGTATATGTTCATCTCTTGGAGTTAGATATGTGATGTGTCGAATGAATCGGCGGTTTACGGCTACAAAAGTAAGGGCTTTGGAGCATTCCACCGCGTGTGCTGCGCGAAATTTGCGCAAAAGGTGGTGTGTTTTAGGCAGTTTGTCGCTAAACTATTCCTATCTTTGCCGTCGAAGCTAAGATTTACACAACCAAAACACAACAACATACCCATGAAAAAAATTTTACTGTCGCTGTGCCTCTGCGGGATGACTGCCGCCGGCTACAGCCAGAACGATACTTTGACATTGGCAGGCACGTGGCAATTCGGCATCGACCGTCAAGAGGTAGGGGCGCAAAACCACTGGTACGATCGTGCCCGACTGGAGGATGAGATCGTGTTGCCCGGCTCGATGCCGGAGCGCCACAAGGGGGACGATCCGACGGTGGAGACCCTCTGGACAGGCAGCTTGTACGATAGTTCGTTCTACTTCAATCCGGCGTTGGCTCCCTATCGCGAGGCGGGGCGACTGTCGCTCCCCTTCTTCCTCACCCCCGAAAAGCATTATGTGGGGGTGGCATGGTACAACCGCGAGGTGGAGATCCCCGCAGCATGGCGCGGTCAGCGCATCCTGCTCACGTTGGAACGCCCCCATATCGAGACGACGCTCTATGTGAACGGACAAAAGGCGGGAACACAGAATTCACTCTGCGCCCCGCACGTGTACGACGTGACCGAGTTGTTGCGCCCCGGACGCAAGAATCGGCTGTCGCTCTGCATCGACAATACGATGCGCTCTGCGCCGGTGGGGATCGACTCGCACAGCGTCACCGATCAGACGCAAGGCAACTGGAACGGTGTCGTAGGGGCGATGCTCTTGACGACCGAGGCGCCCGTGGCGTTGGCACGCACGTTGAGCGACAACGAGGCACACGGAGCTATCGAGATCTACCCAGACGTGGCACGTCGTGCGGCGCGGGTGCGCTTGGCGCTGCAGAACCGCAGCGCCAAGGAGGCTGGGGTGCGGGTGAAGCTCTCCGCTACCTCCTATAATAATAAGGAGCGGCAGACACACGCCGAGGCGTCGAAGTCGGTGACGGTGTTCCCCTCGGACACCGCGGCGACGGTAGCTAACGTCACGTTGGAGGGGCTGACACAACTGTGGGACGAGTTCACACCCACGCTGTACCGCCTGACCGTAGAGGTATACGATACGAAAGGCTCCCTGTTGGATCGGGAGGAGCGAAGCTTCGGTATGCGCGAGGTCAAGGCAGAGGGGAAGTGGATCTATGTCAACGGACGCAAAACGTTGCTCCGCGGCACGGTGGAGAACTGCGACTTCCCGCTGACGGGCTATGCACCGATGGATACGGCGGCATGGATGCGTGTCTTCAAGATCTGCAAGGAATATGGGCTGAATCATATGCGTTTCCACTCCTACTGTCCCCCGGAGGCGGCTTTTGTCGCCGCCGACCTGACGGGCTTCTATCTGCAACCCGAAGGTCCCAGCTGGCCGAACCACGGTGTGAAGTTGGGGCGCAAGGAGCCGATAGACCGCTACCTGATGGAGGAGACAGAGCGCATTGTCCGCGCCTACGGCAATCATCCCTCGTTCACCATGTTGGCGGCAGGCAATGAGCCGGCAGGCAACTGGGTGCCGTGGGCTACGCGCTTCGTGCAGACATGGCAGCAACGCGACGCACGGCGACTGTACACGGGATTCTCCGTCGGAGGTGGCTGGGCTTGGCAACCGGCGAATGAGTATCACGTGAAGGCGGGCGTCCGCGGCTTGGACTGGGGCAAGATGCCCGAAAGCGAGAGCGACTTCGCCGCCAAGATCGACACGGTGCGCGCCCCCTTCGTCTGTCACGAGTTGGGACAATGGTGTGCCTTCCCCGACTTCAGCGAGATAGAACATTATACGGGGGTAAACAAGGCACGCAATTTCGAGATGTTCCGCGACCTGCTGAACGAGCACGATATGGGCGAGCGCGCAGAGGCATTCCTGCGGGCGTCGGGACGGCTGCAAGTGCTCTGTTATAAACACGAGTTGGAGAAGCTGTACCGCACGAAGGATTATGCCGGCTTCCAGATGTTGGCGCTGAACGATTATTCCGGACAGGGAACGGCGTTGGAAGGGGTGCTGAATGTCTTCTTCGAGAACAAAGGCTATACGACGCCGGAGGAATTCCGACAGTTCTGCAATACGACGGTGCCGTTGATCCGCACCCCTAAGTTCGTCTATCGGCAGGACGAGACGATGAAATTCACCGTGGAGGTAGCTCATTATGGTGCCAAACCACTGAAGGGGGCAATGATCTACGCGCTGCTGCGCGACGGCGACGGGCAACTGCTGCGTTCGTACCTCTTCGGCGCACCGAACGATCCGGACTATCCGCTGACGATCCCGATCGGGGGGCAGAACAAGGTGGCAGGGCTGAGCTTCGCGTTGGATCACTTCGGGCTGCCCGCCGACAGCGCGGCACAGTTGACCCTGACGGTGGGCGTGCGCTGCATCGGCGCGCGGGAGGAGCTGCCCGCGGCAGAGGAGCTGACGACTGAGGGCTTCTACAACACGTGGAACTTCTGGGTCTATCCGTCGGAGGTGACGAGCGAGGCGGGCGAAGTGTACGTGGCCGACAGCCTCGACGCGCAGGCACGCCAAGTGCTGGCGGCAGGAGGCAAGGTGCTGATCACCGCGGGCGACAAGGTGACGTATGGCAAGGATATTAAGCAATATTTCACGCCGGTGTTCTGGAATACCAGTTGGTTCAAGATGCGTCCGCCCCACACGACGGGTGTGTACCTGAATCCGGAGCATCCCGCGTTCAGCGAGTTTCCGACGGAGGAACACAGCGACCTGCAATGGTGGGAGCTGTTACACCGAGCGCCGGTGATGCTGTTCAGCGACTTCCCCAAGGGCTTCCAACCGTTGGTGCAGAGCATCGATACGTGGTTCTTGAGCCGCAAAATCGGGGTACTCTACGAGGCACAAGTGCTGAACGGGCGGCTGATGATGACGACGATGGACTTGAGCCGCGACTTGGAGCACCGCGTGGCGGCACGACAGCTGCGCAAGAGCCTGTTGGACTACATGAACTCCGAAGCATTCCAACCTGCCGATACGGTGGCGGTGGAACGGGTGGCAGAGCTCTTCACGAAAGTGGCTCCCCCGGTGAATAGTTATACGACAGAATCGCCCGATGAACTCAAACCGGGCTATGAAAAGAAGAAGCAATGAGACACGGCACACATTTATTATTATACCTCATCGGCGCAAGCGCTTGCGCGATGGGCTATGCCGCCCCAAAGAAAGGGGCGACGGGCGAGATCTCCGGGCTGAATGCACACGACTTTGCCCGCTACTGGCAGGTGGAGAGCGAGGCGCCGGACTACCGGGTGTCGTTCAGCGGCGATACCGTGGAGCTATTGGCACCCAAAGGTCTGACCTTGTGGCGCCGCGAGGAGATGCGCGGCGACGTCACGATAGAGTATGACGCCTGCTTGGTGGACGAGGGGGCAGCGGGTGATCGCGTCAGCGACCTGAACTGTTTCTGGATGGCGTCCGACCCGCAAGCGCCGCGCGACATCTTGAAGCACAGCAAGGAACGTAGCGGGGTCTTCGTGAACTGTTACGCGCTGCAACTCTATTATATGGGCTACGGCGGAAATTCGAATACGACGACTCGCTTCCGCCGCTATACGGGCGATCAGGAAGGGGTGACAGAGGCGGCACACCGCCCCGCGGTGTTGGTGGAATATACCGATGCGGCACACCTCAACGTGCCCAACCGCTGGCGCCACATCCGCTTGACCGCTCACGAGGGGCAGGTGTGCTATGAGATAGACGGCGAACGGTTGGTGGACTACCGCGACCCACAGCCACTGACATCGGGATGGTTCGGATTCCGCACGACGTGGGCACGGGTGCGACTGACGAACTTCCGTTATACAGCGACGACGCACGAAGGTGAGCCGATCGTTGTGCGTCGCGTGGCACCGTTGCCCGCCGATGCCGATACGAGCGAGGTGGTACCGGCACGCTTCGGCGTCCCCTTTGCGTTAGGGACGGTGCAGCGTGACGACCGTTTCGAGATCGAGGAGAGCTCGCGGCAGGTGGACTTCCGACCATTGGCGTTCTGGCAGGACGGCTCGGTGAAGTGGGGCGGCTTTGCCGGCGCGGTGCCGCGACGGAATGTGCTCCACCTGCGCCGCGGGGGCAAGAAGAGCGTAGGCGTCGCAACCCAGATCACGCAGGGGCAGTGCATCCTCCACAATGACAGTTTGTCACTCTATTTGCCCCAAGGAGATTCGGAACTATTGATAGATAGTATTCAATGCAGCCGCCGCACAGTGATGCATGGACTGAAGGTGTTGTGCCGACTGAGCGACGGTGCTTGGCAGCAAGGACACTTGGACAGCACCGTGTGCGAGCAGCGTTCCGGCGCGTGGGCGGTGGTGAAGTTGTGCGGACATTCGGCAGGAGCGACGAAGCTTCCCTTCGTGGTACGCCTATATGTGGCAGAGGGGGGCACCGAGGTGCGGTTGGTGCATACGGTGATCCACGATTTGGACGCCGACAAGGAGCAGATCGCCGCCTTGGGACTGCAATTCGACATTCCAATGCGCGAGGCGCTATACAATCGCCACATCGCGTTGGGCACCGACACAGGCGGGGTCTGGCATGAGCCGGTGCAACCGTTGGTGGGGCGCCGCGTGCTCTACCTCAACGAGGAGGCAGCTGCCGAGCCCCAACATCCGACGCTGTACGAGGCACAGATGGCAGTGCAACGCATTCCCGAAAGGGAGGCTTTCAGCCCTAAATATCAGAGCTATCTGGATCAATGGGCGACGTGGGACGGCTACCGCCTCTCGCAGCTGAACGACATAGGCTATACACTGCGTAAACGTGCCAAGGGCGAAGGCAAAACGCCGTGGATCGGCACTTTCAGTGGTACGCGCGCTTCCGGCACGGCTTTTGTAGGAGATCTAACAGGAGGTGTCACGGTAGCCTTAGAGGACTTCTGGCAATCTTATCCCTCCACCATCGAGGTGAGCGGTGCCACAGCACCGCGCGGCAGCGAGGCACATCTGACGGTCTGGCTGTGGAGCCCTGAGGGTGAGGCGATGGATCTGCGCCACTACGATACCGAGGCACACGGTTTAGACGCCGCCTACGAGGATGTGCAACCCGGCATGAGTACGCCGTTGGGCATCGCTCGTACTTCGGTGCTACGCTTCCGACCGACATCGACGGCACCGGACGAGGCACGTTTCCGCCATGAGGCGGAGCTGCTGACGAGCGACGAACAATGGCTCTGCACGCCGGAGTACCTACATCGTCAACGCGCGTTCGGCGTTTGGAGCCTCCCCAACCCGCAAGATACGGCACACGCTTGGATCGAGGAGCGGCTAAACCGCTACGTGGAGGAATACCGCGAAGAGATCGAGCGGAGCCACTGGTACGGCTTCTGGAACTACGGCGACGTGATGCACACCTACGACCCCGTGCGGGAGGTGTGGATGTACGATGTCGGCGGTTTCGCTTGGGACAATACCGAATTGGCATCGAACGGCTGGCTGTGGTACTCCTTCCTCCGCACGGGACGACACGATCTTTGGCATATGGCAGTGGCGATGACTCGCCACACAACTGAGGTAGACGTTTATCATATCGGTCCACACGCCGGCTTGGGCAGCCGTCACAATGTGACGCACTGGGGATGCGGCGCCAAAGAGGCACGCATCAGCCAAGCGGCTTGGAACCGCTTCTATTATTATCTGTCCGGCGGCGATGAGCGCACCGGCGACCTGATGCGGGCTGAACGCGACGCCGACACCTTGCTCTACCACCTCGATCCCATGCGCTTGGCACAGCCGCGCGAACTCTATCCCTGTACCGCGCCGGCTCGTCTACGCATCGGTCCCGACTGGTTAGCGTATGTGGGCAACTGGATGACCGAATGGGAGCGCACCGGCGACACCAGATACCGCGACCGGATTGTGGCGGGGATGGAAAGCATCAACGCCCTGCCCCACGGCATCTTCACCGGTCCCAAGGCGTTGGGCTATGATCCCGCCACAGGACGGTTGAGCTACGAGGGTGACACGGCGTTGCAGAACACCAATCACTTGCTCCCCATCATGGGAGGCTTCGAAGTGATGAATGAACTGCTGCCCATGCTGCCCGAACAACGCGCATGGCAAGAG
This sequence comes from uncultured Prevotellaceae bacterium, assembly GCA_964530595.1. GTDB lineage: Bacteria > Bacteroidota > Bacteroidia > Bacteroidales > UBA3663 > Liminaster. Next base: position 8,269 of record CAZGZL010000023.1, read on the forward strand.
ACATGGCTCGACTTCTGCCGACAGTATCGCGACAAGGCGACGAACATCAGCCGAAACAATTTCCGCATCCCCCGCCTCCCCGCCTATGCTTACTACCTAACACACGACCCCGCGCAACGGGCTCAGGCATGGAAGGAGTTGATGCACGAGGATCCGGGACGTTCGACCAACAGCGTGGCAACTTGGAGCTTGGACGCAATCTATATGTTGGAGGTATGCCCTTGATTCCCAAAGGTACCCGATTGACTATCAGCGGCGGACAAAAGAAGCAAGAAATTTGGTAATTCCCTCGCGGCTCGCTATCTTTGCAGACGAATTGCAAATAAATTATTATGATCAATCGTTTACTGATTCGCATTAAAGTGGTGCAGTTGGTCTATGCTTTCATGCAGAGCCACAGCGCCGCCTATAACTCCCGCGAAGAACTGATGCGTTCTTTGGAGTCGGCTTACAAGCTGTATAATTATCTTTTGGCTCTTGTTGTAAAGATCACGGATTATCGTCGCGAGCAGTTGGAGGCTGCACAAAACAAATATATGCCCACCGAAGAGGAGCGCTATCCGAATATGCGTTTTGTGGAGAATCAGTTAGCAGCTTTGATCCGCAACCGCAGCGGCATCCTTGCCTACTGCGAGGAACACGAGCTATTGGACGACTTCGATACAGATCTCTATCGCTCGCTGTTGGGCGACTTGATGCAGACGCCCACTTATCTGGCGTACATGGAAAAGAGCTCAGCGCCGAACTTCGACGAGGAGAAGGCCATGTGGAGAGAGTTCTTCACGACCGTAATTCCCAATAATAAGGACTTGGATCAAACAATCGAGAACAAAGACCTCTATTGGAACGACGATCTCAGCGTGGTCAATTCGTTCGTCGTGAAGACACTGCAACGTGTTAAACTCACCGACGAAACATTAATAACCTCGCCGATGTTCCGTTGTGAGGAGGATCGACACTTCGCGATGGATCTCTACGACGCCGCGGTGTCTCACTTCTCCGAATATATGGGCTACATTGACAAGCTCGCCAACAACTGGGATCTGAACCGCATCGCCCACATGGATCGCATCATTCTGATCTGCGCGATGGCAGAGATCGTCACGTTCCCCGACATCGCAACGAACGTTTCGATCAACGAGTACATCGAGTTGGCAAAACATTATAGCACCCCCTCAAGCTCACGCTTCATCAACGGCATCTTGGATCGCTTTGTCAAATCCAAGCGCGAAGAGGGAGTGATCTTCAAGGCATAACCACAACGTGACGGCGCACGACCGACAAGGCACGCTCCGCTCATCCTACAGATATTTGTTCAACATTAACACATTACAGAATTATGACATTTGATTTACTTCTGCTCCAAGAGCCGGCTCCGGCAACAGGGGGTGGTATGTCCCAATGGATCTTCATCATCCTCATCATTGTGGTCTTCTACTTCTTCATGATCCGCCCGCAGCAGCAACAGCAGAAGAAGCTCCGCGAGCAGCGCAATAGTATGAAAGAGGGCGACAGCGTGGTCACTTCCGGCGGTCTCTTGGGTCGCATCGACAGCGTAATCAAGAAACCCAACGCAAAGGGCGTCGAAGAGGTGGATAGCTTCATCATCCGTCTGAAGCCGGAGAATACTACCCGTATTCAAGTCGCTAAAGACTGCGTGTACAAAGATCTGACCGATGTCCAAACAACAAAATAACAAAAGGCGTCACGCAAAATCTTATCGGAAAGTCATCATCTTCTTCAGCCGCAAACGCACGAAAGAAGTGATGACTTTCTTGCTATTCGTGTGCCTCTCCGCCTGCTTCTGGGTAATGCAAACGGTCTACGAAGAGACTGACGGCAGCTTCGAAGTACAGTTGGTGGTGCGCGATATGCCCAATAACGCCGTATTCACAACGGCAATCCCTACAACGCTGAAAGTGACCGTGCACGACAAGAGCATCGTGTTGCTACATTATTATTATAAGAGCGCACTGAAGGCTTTGGAGGTGGACTTCGAACGCTACGCTGACGAGGCAGGCAACTTCCGACTCTCTGGCACCGAACTGCACGCCCTGCTCCAAAGCAAGTTGGACGGGACAACGCAAATCAGTACCGTCACTCCGGCGATCATTGACGCCCGATTCGCATTGGCACACGGACGCAAGCTGCCGGTACGCTTCGACGGTGACTGCGTGGCTCAGCTCCAGTCGCGTTGCAGCGAACCCCGACTCACCCCCGATAGTGTGTTGGTTTACGCTCCGGATGCCATAATCGACACGCTGCACTACGTCTCGACGGAATGCCGCAACTACCGCGACTTAAGCGCCTCGGTGGACGAAACGCTCCCGCTGCAAGTCCCCATTGGGGTCAAGACCCAACCGGAGGAGGTGCGGCTACAAATCCACGTGGAGGAATACGTCGAAAAAACCTTTCAGCGAGTGCCGATCGAGACGTTACTCGTCCCCGATTCGCTCCAGCTCCGTATCTTCCCCTCGATGGTGCACCTGAGCTGCAACGTGGATCTCAGCAAATACAAGACGCTGAAGGAAGAAGACTTCATGCTCACCGTCTCGTATGAAGACATCATGGCGGGCGGCACCCCTCAGAAGCGCCTGCCGATCCGAGTGGCTCGCCACCCCGAAGCGGCAACGCACATACATCTACGTCCCGACAGCGTAGAATACATCATCGAAGAAAATTATTCAAAATGAGTACATTGATTGCAATCACCGGAGGCATCGGTTGCGGCAAGTCGATTGTGAGCCGTCTGTTGCGTGTTATGGGCTACGCGGTCTACGACTGTGACCAGCAAGCAAAGGTACTGATGGAACAAGACAAAGAGTTACGTCAGGCTCTGATCGCAGCGTTTGGTGCCTCAACGTATTATCCCGAAGGAGGTATCAATCGTCCCTATTTGGCATCGCGCATCTTCAACGATCCCGCCGCCTTGGAACGAATGAACAGTTTGGTGCATCCCGCAGTGGCTCGCGACTTACAACGGTGGCACAAGGAGCAAGATATCATATTAGCAAAGCAGGAAGCTACGCTTGCTAAACAGCAGAAAGCCGAACAGAGAGAACCGCAGGATGCTATGCAGATAGGACTTCAGACAGCCGAATTGGGAGGATGTTCAAGCACCAAGCACACATGTTGTTTCTATGAGAGTGCGATCCTCTTTGAAAGCGGGTTCGACAGCTTGGCAGACCGCATTTGGAGCGTCAGCGCCCCCGCCGAACTACGTATAGAGCGTTGCCTCTTCCGCGACCGCACAACACGCGAAAAGGTAGAAGCACGCATGGCAAGCCAGTTGCCGCAGGAGGAAAAGGATCGCCGCGCCAACGTCGTGATCTACAATACTCCGGAGCGCTCCATCATCGCCCAAGTACGCGCCGCGCTTCTTTAATTTGGTGTTTCTTTTTGATATTCGTCCTAAAACCCATATCTTTGCGCCCATCGAAGGCTGCACAATCGCGGTACACTTAGCCCGCACGTTATCAGCATCTCTCCGACTGCGGTCTGTATTAAAGAGATCACAAACATATACATATATTAATTACTTATTATCCTACAGCAATGGAACAGTTATCCGCACGTTTGGCTGCATTATCTCCGTCAGCTACATTAGCTATGTCGCAGAAAAGTCAAGAGCTCAAGGCGCAAGGGTTCGATGTCATCAACCTGAGTGTCGGCGAACCGGACTTCAACACGCCCGATCACATCAAGGAGGCGGCAAAACAAGCCATCGACAACAACTTCTCCTTCTACTCGCCTGTGCCGGGTTATATGTCGCTCCGTCAGGCTGTCAGCGATAAACTCAAAAGAGAGAACGGCTTGAACTTCGCTCCGGCGCAGATCGTCGTGGGCAACGGTGCCAAACAAGCAGTCTGCAACACGATCTTAGCAATCGTGGACAAAGGCGATGAAGTGATTATCCCCACGCCGGCTTGGGTCAGCTATTTCGAAATGGTAAAGCTGGCAGAAGGCATCAACGTTCCGGTCAACGCTGGCTACGAGCAGAACTTCAAGATCACCGGTGCACAGCTCGAAGCAGCCATCACTCCGGCGACGAAAGCCATCATCCTCTGCTCCCCCTCTAACCCTACAGGCGCTGTCTACAGCCGCGAAGAATTGGCTGACTTGGCGCGCGTCTTGGCAAAGCATCCCCGCGTGATCGTCATCTCGGACGAGATTTACGAACATATCAACTACGTCGGTAAGCACGAAAGCATTGCACAGTTCCCCGAATTGGCAGACCGCGTGGTCGTGATCAACGGTGTGTCCAAAGCCTATGCGATGACCGGTTGGCGTATCGGTTACTGCGCTGCTCCGCTTTGGATCGCCAAGGCTTGCACTAAGCTGCAAGGTCAATATACATCAGGTCCCTCCTCGATCGCGCAGAAGGCGGCAGAAGCAGCCTACACCGGCTCGCAGGACTGCGTAGCTTTGATGCGTCACGCTTTCGAGACACGCCGCAACCTGATCGTCTCGTTGGCTCGTGAGATCCCCGGATTCAATGTCAACACCCCCGATGGTGCATTCTACATCTTCCCCGAAGTAAGCAGCTTGTTCGGCAAGCGTTATCAGGATCGCGTCATCAAGAATTGTGATGACTTAGCCATGTACTTCCTCGAAGTAGGTCTCGTTGCTACCGTCGCAGGTTCCGCCTTCGGCGCTCCCGAATGTATCCGTCTCTCTTACGCGACGTCGGCAGACAAGATCGACGAAGCTATGCGTCGTATCAAAGAGTGCGTTAACAACCTCGAATAAGAGGAGCGTCACCGCCCCGCCACATGGGGAGACTATATAACCACAGGTGTAATCAGCGACCGACCGCACATCCTGCGCGTCGAGGGGACTGATTACACTTTTTTCTTTTCACACTATACGACAACCCATTTACTCCACCAATCAGGATTTACCTATGCCACGCTGGACTAAAATTCTCCTTTTGATCTTCTGGTCACTGTTCTTGATCGGGCTTCTCACCGCATGGTTTCTGTTCGGACAAATTGCCGACGGAAAGATCGGTTACATGCCTGCAATCGAAGAATTGGAAAATCCCAAGAACAAGTTTGCTACTATTATCTATTCTGCCGATTCGGTAGAGATCGGACGTTTCAGTCAGGAACGGGAGAACCGCGTTTACATCAATTACAATCAGCTTTCGCCCTATCTGATTCAGGCGCTCATTGCTACCGAGGACGCCCGATTCACCGAGCATTCGGGCATCGACGTGAAGGCCATCTTCCGCGCCGCTTTCAAGACGGTGTTGTTAGGCAAGAAGAGCTCCGGGGGCGGTTCGACCATCACGCAACAGTTAGCAAAGCAGCTCTATTCGCCGCAAGCTGACGACCTCATGGAACGTGCATTGCAGAAGCCGATCGAATGGGTAATTGCTGTGAAGCTCGAAAAGCTGTACACCAAAGAGGAGATCATCAATATGTACCTCAACAAGTTCGACTTCTGCTATAACGCGGTAGGTATTCGTTCGGCAGCACGCATCTATTTTGACAAGATGCCGCGCGATCTCAAGATCGAAGAGGCGGCGATGTTGGTAGGTATGTGCCAGAACCCGGCACTGTTTAACCCCATCCGCCGTCCGGAGAAGACGGCGACGCGCCGTGCCGTAGTATTAGGTCAGATGGTGAAGGCGGGCTTTATCACTGACGCTGAAGCCGATTCGCTCTCAGCGCTGCCCCTGCTGCCGCAGACCGATGCAGTGGGCAACTATCGTTTGGCACATACCGCCGACCACAAGGAGGGATTGGCGCCCTATCTGCGCGAATATCTCCGCAAGATCATGCGCGCCAAGCAGCCGGAACGCCGCAACTACGCTTCGTGGCAGTATCAACAGTTTCAAGAAGACAGCGTTGCGTGGATCGAAGAACCGCTGTTCGGCTGGTGCAACAAGAACACCAAGCCCGATGGCTCTCACTATAACCTGACGACCGACGGTCTGCGCATCTATACGACGATCGACTCTCGTATGCAGCGCTATGCAGAGGAGGCGGTAGAAGAGCAGCTGCGCGATGATTTGCAACCTAAGTTCTACGCTGAGAAGAAGGGGCAGACGTATGCGCCCTTCAGTCGTCGTCTCTCTGCCGAGGAACGCGAGGCATCGATGCGTCGTACGATGCGACAGAGCGAGCGTTATGTCACGATGAAGAGCGCTGGTTATTCTAAAGAGGAAATCGAGCAAGCGTTCCAGACCCCTGTTGCGATGAAGCTCTTCTCTTGGGAGGGCGAGATCGACACGATCATGACGCCGTATGATTCTATACGTTGGCAGAAATACTTCCTCCGCGCAGGTTTTATGTGCATGGATACTTTGGGGTACGTCAAAGCCTATGTCGGTGGTCCGAATTTCAACGCATTCCAATACGACATGGTGACAGCGGGGCGTCGTCAGGTGGGTTCGACCATCAAACCCTTGCTCTACACATTGGCAATGGAAGAGGGACGCACGCCGTGCGACGAGGAGCTGAACACCCAGCCCATCCTCTTCGACGAGGCAGGGCGTCCGTGGAAGCCCCGTAACGCCGACAACAAACGCGTGGGCGAGATGGTCACGCTCCGCTGGGGCTTAATGACCTCCAACAACTGGATCTCGGCGCGTGTGATGTCCAAGCTCTCGCCCGACGCCTTTGTACGTCTGCTCCATTCCTTCGGCATCCGCAATAGATTGGATCCCGTGATGTCCCTCTGCCTTGGTGTCTGCGACGTCTCGGTCGAGGAGATGGTGACGGCATATTCAGCCTTCCCCGGTCGCGGACAACGTGCGACACCGCTCTACGTCAGCAGCATTGCCGACAATAGCGGGCTCACCGTTGCCACCTTCCAACCGCGCCGCAAAGAGGTGTTCAGCGAAGATTCTTATCTCAAAATGCTCCCCATCCTGCGCGACGTTGTAGATCATGGCACCGGCGTACGTCTGCGCTACCGCTACAACATTGTGGCTCCGATGGGCGGCAAAACCGGAACGACCAATGACAACTCGGACGGTTGGTTCATGGGCTTTACCCCCTCGCTGATTGCCGGAACATGGGTGGGCGGAGAGGAACGCTCGATCTGCTTCGACCGCATGGCCATCGGACAGGGTGCGAACATGGCACTCCCGATTTATGCCAAATTCATCAAGAAGGTCTATGCCGATCGTTCGCTGCCATACAACGAAAACGAACAGTTCATCTACCCCAATAACTACGATCCTTGTGCCGCTCCCTCTACGACGCCAGTCACATCGCACAGCGACGACGATGAGGTAGAACATGGCATCTTCGATTAAAACGTTGCGACAAGGCAATAAATCAGCCCCGCCGAGCGGTCGTTTGACTGCTTGGCGGGGCTTTGTCATTTAATGAATTAAAGGGTGAAACGCCTCGTATTCTATCGCCGAATCTTCACTCCGACGCGACTTCCGCGCAAAGTCAGCAGATAGATTCCGGCGGGCACTCCGGAGCAATCTATCTGTGTCGTTATGCCCTGAACAACATAGCTACGCACATGCTGACCTCCGGAAGTATACAGATCCAAGGTGTAACACTCTGTAGGGCGAGCATCAACGATCATCACAAAGAGCAAACCACATTCCGCGCGTAGCACTTCGAGACGACCACACTCCGACGCGCCGACTATCGCAGCGATGCCGTTCGTCGCCTCGCCCGTCTCGAAACAACCTAAATCCGGAGCAGAACCAGCGTAGGTGATGCCCTGCGACCACACACTCTCGCCCAAGTAGCGTTGTACGGGAGTTCCGGCGTCAATAAGTTTTGAATTTCCGGGACGGATCTTCATGAAATCCAATACCGGCAGAGATCCATCTGCACCGCGCTCACCGTCTGCGCCCGCGAAGTCTATGGAAACGAAGTCGGAAGGCGCGGTCTCAAAGTCGCACGTGAGGGTTGTCCCTTGAACATCGGCTGTGCCATACTCCGACTTTGTTTGCGACAGTCCGTCGCCGATGGCCAAACAGTTTGTTAAGCGCACCTCATGATCGGTGGCTACCGCTTCCGTGATATGATAGGTGTAAGCGTTCTTGGAATTCTTTGGGGTATAGCTCGAACAATTATTCAAAATCATATTGCCCGAATTGTGATTCTGATCGAAACTCTTCATCACGTTGTTGAACGCCAAACAACGGTTCATGATCACATTGTTACGGCCTAAGGCGCTACCCATCTTAAAGCCGTTGCCATTACCGCTGCCGATGGTGCCATCCTCCAAGAAACCGTTATTGAAAGCCCAACAGTTGTCGTAGGTCGTCGTTTGATCGTCCGGGAATCCGCCTTCGGTCTTCACAAACTGATCCCAACCGTCGTCACTATTGCCCCACGCGCGACATCCATAGAAATAGTTGCCCGATCCGTGACTTAACTTCACGGCGAAACCGTCAGCATTCCCCTCGCCCGGATCAATATTGAAGTAGCTGTCGCAATTTATTATTCGATTGTTTGCGCCTAAATTCTTAATTTGCAATCCTGTGTCGGCACAACGATAGAAGCGACAGAACTCAATCACGTTGTGATGAGCTTGTGTGTCGTTCAGAACCACGTCGGCATAGGTACCCCCCGAAGGTTTATTACGCTCGATGAGCATACCATTGTCGCCGGCATTACAAATGTCCAATCCGTAGAAGTGCCAATAGCTACCCGTCAGGCGAATGCCCTGATTGGCATCAGCGACCTCCATGGCAGAGAAGTCCAAGACGGCACGACCACCTACGGCTTTCACCACAATAGCGCCACTATTTTTAGCCCCAATGGTCGAAAGATTGATGCGCTCGCTGTAAGAATATGTTCCGGAGATCATATAGATGGTGTCGCCCGCTTGCACGCGGTCAGCGGCTAATTGCAGGCTGTAATAAGGAGCTTCCGGCGTACCGTCAGCCGTGTCGTCTACCCCCTGAGGCGCGCAATAATAGACGTGGTGGGCATAATCCGGTACAACGATTTCTGCCGTCGTCAGCTCGGTCTCCGCCGTGTAGGAAACGCCAGCCTCAGTTCGTACCCAGCCACGCACGCGGTAAGTGGTCTGCGGCTGCATCGGCAAGTCTACCGTGAACGTCGTCACCCCAGCATAGAGGATGGATTCCACGCTCCGGCTTGCGACGGTCGGCAACGTACCGTCCGCCGTGTAGCAAGCGCCCACAGCCTCGATGGCTGCACCTCCGTTGTCACGAATATCAACGGTCACAGTCTGGTAAATCGTTGACTCGTCTGTCAGCTCTCCGTTCTCCTCCATCTTCAAGATAGCAATGTCTGCCAACGTGGGAGCCGGTGTCTCGAAACTCCGCACCTCGCCATACGCATCGCCCGCCAAGCTCAACGCATAGGCGCGATAATAAATTCGTGTCGAAGCCGGCAGCCCACTGACCGCCACAGTGAACGTTCCTGCGGTTGTTCCCTCGGCACGAACGCAGACATCCGCCACCGTCGGTAGCTCAGAGGTACTCCAGCAGACACCGCGCTCGATGATGTCGCGATCGCCAGTCGTGAGCAGTTCACCGCTCAGCGTAGCTTTTGACGCCGAGATACCCGTAGCAGCGCCACTTGTCAACGTGGCAGGAGTACCTTCGGGGAAGGCTGTGACAGAGAGGTTGTCTATATCGAAGTCGCTACCCGATTCATTGGCTACCTTAACGCGGTTGGCTTGACGATCGGCTAAAGTGACGGAAATCGTCTCTTGCGTCGACTGCGTGGCAGCCAACGTCCATGTTGTGCCTCCGTCTACCGAAGTATAGATAGAGAGATCTTTCCCCGCTGCACGTCCCTCATTGAGCTGCACTTTCATCACCCCCTGCGTCAAGAGGGGCGTCACCACATAGCCCCCATTCTTGAGCATACGGAGATCTGACGTTGAGCCGTCGACGATGTAGTCTGCATTCGAGCCGCGATAGGCGTTACTATAGCGCCATTCGCCCTGTCCGGCGACCTCAAACGTCTGTTCGTCGCTCGATTCGGGCTTCGATTTGGGATACTGTGTCGTGTTCTCAAAAGTCTGCGTGAAATAAGGCAGATCCACACCGACCACCCACTGCGTACCATCGGCATCCTTGCCGTCCGGCAAGGTGACGAGCACATCATCAATGTTGAACTGCTTATTGCTGTTGGTGGTAATGCGTACATAGCGCACTTCGGCGTCACAGATGGGCACCACATGACGCGACCATTCTGCCGTCGTCTTGTAGCTCTCAACGTTGGTCCATGTTACGTTGTCCCGCGACACCGCCACAGAGACTTGCCGATTCGTGACCTGACAGGAATAGATCAAGTAGCCTGCGCCGCGTGACAAGTAAGGCAACGTCAAACCGTTCTTCGAGGTAAAAAGCACCGAGTTTGTACCGGTAGCCGCAGTAGAGCTGTCTGCGACATTTTTATTGGTGCTCCAAGTACCGGTTGTGGACTCCACTGTAGCACCGGCGTTGCTCCACACAGACTCCTCAAAGCCTTCTGTGCGGTAGGTGTAATCCGTAGCCGAGGCAGACATCCATCCGGACATCATCGCCACAACGACGAATAGTTTTAGTGAATCATTGTTTTGCATTGGTAGATTAAGTTTTAGATAATGTTTATTGGGGACAAAGATATACTACATTGAGGAATTATGGATCTCCTAAATAGACTGATTACAACCAATTTATTTTCAATACGGACAGCGCCGTAAAGAGCGACTTCTTTAGTAGTGCTATCTCAAGCGGCGAGAGCCTCCCCCATCAAGTCCCGCAGCTCCACAAGAGAGATGTAACACAAAGGCAGATTTGTCGCCGTGAGACTCAAAATTAGCCCCGCCAAACGAATGTTTGCCCCCTTGACGGGGATTTTGCCATTTATTTTGAATGAAAAACTTCTGAAAATATCTGATCGTAAATTAAATTCAATAAATTTGGCGATAAATTCTGTGTCGAAGGCGCACAAGCGCCGGATGGGACGGATTCAAATCTTTTTCCGAAAATAAATAATTAGCATGAAGATATTATTTGATGCCACCGTTGTCACTCCCGATACCGCCCATACATCTATCTCTATATGGATCACCCGCTATCTTAGGGCTATTCCCCAAGAGGATCGCAATGATTACACGCTGCTTATCGTCAACCATGCCCAAGAGTTCTTTGAAAGTAATTTCGCAGATTTTAAGACGCTCCTGTTTCATCCCATATGCCGAGAATACATCCATGTGCCGACGCTCCCCCTTAGAACCTGTGCTAAATTTATTGATTCCGTCCGACTGGAAAAGGTGATCAACAGGGGACATTATGATGTGTTCTTCTCGCCGAACCACTGGCCTATATATGGACATTTGGCGCTGAACTGCAAACAGGTAATGGTGGTACATGATTTGAAGGAATTGAGAATTTGGAAACATGACTCTATCGCGGAATCTGTGCAAGCGATGTTCAAAGCCCGAAAGAGGAAAAGACAATTTGATAGTTGCAACACCATTATTGCTTGTAGCAAATTTACCAAACAAGACCTTCTGACCACTTTCCCCGATATGACGCCGGAGAAAATACAAGTGGTCTACAACTGTGTCCCATTGGCTCACACGTCCATCTGTCCGCAGAACTTCAATGAGAACCAATACATTTTGTACGTCAACACCTTGCAACAATATAAGAACCTTGCAACCTTAGTCCGTGCGTTCATCCTGATCAAGGACAAGATCAAGAACAATCTGGTGGTAGTAGGCAAGGAAAGTGACTATTGGAAAGAGGTGGTTTACCCCATGATCGTTGCCGCCGGTATCGAGCAGCGTGTGATCCGGATAGCAGGACTCAGCGATGAGGAATTGAGGTACGTCTACGAACATTCAGCCCTCTTCGTGACGACATCTTTGTGCGAAGGGTTCGGCTATACGCCGATAGAGGCCGCTATCTATAAATGTCCGGTGATCAGTACCATACAAGACTCTCTACCGGATGTCACAGAGGGTCTGGTGAACTATTATTATCCGGCTTTAGACGAAAATGCTTTAGCCGACAAGATGATCGAGGTGTTTGCCCATTATCCGTCGACAGAGAAGTTGGGAACCATCTCCGAACACTTCAAAGAGATCTATGCACCCCAAATTCAAGAGCACGCAATACACCAGATTCTATTATCGTCCTCCGGCAGATGAGGTTTCCACACGGGCATTCGCATCAACCATCTTGTTGACACCGCGCTTTTGATATCCCCATTGCAGATTGTAGGAGATCTTCACAAATGGCATCGAAGCCATATCGAGTCGCATATGCATCGTATTGCTGTTGTAGCGATTGAGCGATTGATTCCCTACGTCATATTTATTGAAGGGGCACAATAGCCCGGCACCAAACGACCACTTCTGCCAGTCATAGTTAAGCATCAAGACAGATATTGTCTCACCCCATATGTACTGCTCACCGGAAAGTCTCTTGGGCGCTTTTTCATATTGAGCGATGAGGGCAAAATCCCAATGTGTTAAGGTCATCGTCACATCGCCGCTCCAATGGTGATTGGTGTGCTCGTAACCATTGCCCTTGGACTGCTCCGTGCGATAGTGCACCGTTCCCTCCAAAGAGACCCAATCGGGTACCAGTTCTATCTGTGGCGCAAGGGTGAACGATAGCGACTTCAAGCCTTTGCTATTTTCGTACGAGGTGAATAACTTCTCATCCTGCCAATACAGGTAGGGAGCAATGGCATCGGGTGTATCGAAGGCACGGATGCTGAACGTTCCGGATACTCGTGGCGAAGTGTATTTGTAACGCAGCAAAAACTGATAGGTCGATGCGGTTTTCAGATCTGGATTCCCCACACGCCACTGTATGCCGTCGGTTTGGCTGACGGCAATGTTGGTTTGCTCCAAGTTGGGCGCAATCTGCCAAGTGGCGAAATTCAAGCTGAATAGCGATGTGGCATTGCAACTGTATGTGGCTGAAAACTGCGGACGCAAATTCCAACTGTTATTGCCTTGCCGAGTCTCACGGAATTTGAAGTCTGTGTATTGCGCCCCAATCCCGGCAGAGAGCGTGACATTCTTGATGCGTTGAAAATATTCGCTGAAGAAATAAATCCGGTCTTGCCGCTGATGATACACTTCGCCTCCAAGATTCTCGTAGATCGAGCGATTGCGGTTGGCATTGTACGAGATGCCAACGGTTAGGTGCGAGTCGTTCCAGTTCTTGATATAGTCTGCCTCCACGCCATAGGCTTGATTGTGATCTTTGATGGAGGTGTTGACGTCGTTAATGAGCCCGGAGGTAACATAGTCATGCTCGGTGTAGTTGCGTGACGAACGCCCGTCGTAGAACGAGGCATCAAAGTCTATGGCAAGGGTTTGTTTGTGAGCAAAATGTTGCTCAAGGTATGCTTGAGCCGATGGCGTGCTACCATTGTTATAAGTAAGATCGCGCAACAAAAGGTCATCTGCGCCGGAGCTTTGCGTCATGATGCCATCGCTGAGCTTCCCTTCATTCCATAGCTTATAGCCATGCAATGCGACCCAGAATGTTGTGGTATCCGGCTTGATATAACTATAATCTAATTGCACACTACCATAGTTGTCTTTGGTGTAGCCACCTCTCGGCGTCTCGATGCGAGTGAGCGATTCGCCGTCGGCAAATGTATAAGTCTCTACATAATCGCGATAGGTGCCTAATCGATTGGTGAGCTTATAATTTGCGCTTGCGCCCCATTGCGAACGTCCATGGTTTACTTTCAAGGACAATTCATCCATCCCCCATGCACAATTCAACGCCTGCATTCCATCGAACATTAACGATCCACCCGATGTAGGGTTAACAACGACAAAGTTCAGTACCGCCGTTGCATCTTTGTAACGTAATCCCGGAGTGTCCATCCACTCTACCCGCTTGATGCTCTCCGGAAGCAACATCTTCACTTGGTCGATAGTAGCTTCACGTCCATTGATGCGCACTTGTACACTCTCGCCTGAGGAACTGATTGTCCCCATCACCTCGTTGACAGAGAGCGACGGAATCATTAGATTACGCAACAACTGCACACCATTCTTAGAATATTCGACGGCACTCGACGAGGGATAGAAAAGAACCATGTCAGATTTGTATACGACTTTCGGCGATTGTATGACGACCTCTTGTAGATCATGCATAGCCTCTACACTATCATTAAGGCTGCCCTGATTCGCAATACGGTCGTTATCCAGCGTATCGATGTTCTGTGTAAATGCAATCATAGGAAATACACTCGCCGCAACGAATGGGATCAAATGTTTCATAGTCGATTTTGCGTTTAACGATATTATGATTGGTGCGTCTAAGTTTTTGTTTTACAGCGGCAAAAATAGATCCAAATCATGATTTGTGCAAAGATAATATCCTCCAAATGTCGATTTTCCGGCAGAAATACCTTGACCCGTCTTAATATGCGAACAAATTTTCTCCCCAGTTTCCATCTCGGGTGTAACCTTGGATCAGAGGCTTCTTTCCCTAATAGGGCAGACTGAAGCAGCAGCAAAACGTACGCTGAATCAAGATGAGCCGCTGAGACAGGACGTACAATGCCGCCACGTAGAGGTACAGACACAAAAAAAAGAATGCTCTTGCGGAACAACAGTTCACAAGAGCATTCTCTTTAGAAAATCGGCGGCAACCTACTCTCCCGCTTCCGCAGTACCATCGGCACCATGTGGTTTAACTTCTCTGTTCGGAATGGGAAGAGGTGGAGCCCACACGTTATAACCGCCTTAAAAGGGTTGACATTATCAAGGGAAAAGAATGGCCAAACACAGCAGTTTGACTTCGCGAATCTTCCGATTCGTCTTTATAATAGAAACTTTAGCCTATTAGTATGTATCTTGCGATGGCTCGCATGACCTACTGACTTTATGGATAACAGCTAAAGTTTCTTTGTTTTTTAAGAAGCTTTCGGGTGATTAGTAAAGCTCAGCTGAACAGGTCGCC
>CAZGZL010000024.1:0-22857 GCA_964530595.1 uncultured Prevotellaceae bacterium
TTAGAGCGCGCCCTCTTCGTTGTGGGGTGTCACCACTTGACCGTGGCGTTGCACATGTTCGAATAGTTGTTTATAGAAAGATGTGTGACTGAGCGTTATGCTGTCGCCGAGAATGAAGAGTTTCATTCGTGCACGCGTAATCGCTACATTCATGCGGCGCAAATCGTTCAAGAATCCGATGCGTCCCTCGTCGTTGCCGCGCACCATGCTGATCATGATCACGTCGCGCTCCTGTCCTTGAAATCCGTCGACTGTATTTACCGAGATCTGACTGCGCAGTCCCGTCAAGGCGGGGCAGCTCTTGATTTTCTGTCGCAGTAACTGAACTTGCGACTTATAGGGCGAGATGATGCCGAAATCGGTGCGCTCCGTCCGTAGCCGTTCGATGCCGACGCGCTCCACATAGCCGCAGAGGGTCTGCACCAACAGATCGGCTTCAGCGCGGTTCAGGCGGCTCTGACTGAGGTCATTTTGTTCCTCTTCGAAGCCCAAGGAGGCGGTATCGACCCACACCAACGGAAATTCCATAGGGAGTACCGTTCGGTCAGCTATTTCGGGTGCAGCTTTAAGCCGTCCGCCGTAAAACCGTTGACTGGAGAATGCCATGATGTCGCGGTGCATACGATATTGAACTGTCAGCAGTTCCACGCATTCTGGTTTGGCTGTCGCCACGTGTTCCATCAGCGTTCGCCCTAAGCCGGCGCGTTCTGCCTCGCGCGACTTGATGGTCGGCGGAAGTTGCTTGTGGTCGCCCGCAAAGATCACTCGATCTGCCTTCTGTATCGCCGCCCAGCACGCTGCTTCGAACGCTTGCGCTGCCTCGTCGATAAAGAGAGTTGGGAAATGCTTCCGTTCCAAGACCTTGGATGCCGAACCGATCAGCGTACATGCTACCACGCGGGTTGAGGCAAATAGGGTCTCGTCGATGCGGATTTCCAACTCGGTGGCGCGTCCGCGCAACTTGTTGATCTGGCTCTCGCGCCGATGACGTTCTGTAGCGGAGAGATGACGTGCCGATGTGCCGTAGAGTCTACGCAGTTCACGTCGGATGCTCCATAGCTCCGTATAGTCGGGGTGGTTCTCGTAGCGTCGTTCATAAGTAGCGGAGAGCAACGCATCGCTGACGCGCATCGGGTTGCCCACGCGGAGTACGCTCACTCCGCGCCCCAACAACTGCTCGCAGATCCAGTCGACTGCCGCATTGCTCTGCGCACAGACTAAGACCTGTGCTTCGCGGCGCAGGGTCTCGCCGATCGCCTCTACTAATGTTGTTGTCTTGCCTGTCCCCGGAGGCCCGTGGACGATTGCTACTTCGCGCGCCGTTAGCACCTTCTGTATAGCAGCCTCTTGCGACTCATTCAGCCACGGGAAGCGCACCGGTTGCTCCACGCGGAACTCCGGCGCTGTCGTTCCGATCAGCACGCTACGCAGCCGAGACAATCGGGCATCCTCGCTTTCCGCCACATGGTGGATCGCTTCGCGCATCACGCGGAACGAAGTCGCGTCGAACGCAGTTTGCACGCCCAGCATGCCTCGGTTGGCGTAGTCACGTAGCACCTCCACCGCCTGCATATTGGGCACGGTGATCTGCATCCGGTTGCCCTCCACGCGACTCACTTGGCAAGTGTAGGGCAGGAAACGCGGCACGCGTCCGCCCGCTTCGTCCGGTTGCGCCGTGTGGAAAAAGCTCACCGGGCGTCCCGGCTCGAATTCGTGCTCCGGCACAGTGTTGGCGGGGGCTGTGTCTCCCTCCGTCGCTTGCGGAGCCTCCTCCACACTCTCCACCTCTACCACCATCTGGTCGAGGGCGTTATAGAACGATCGTCCCACTCCAAGGGGGTAGCGGCACTTGCCCTGACGGATGCGTCGGGGGATTCCTACCTGTCGGCAGAGTTCCTCGTATTCTTTTTTCTCGTATTCATATTCCAAGCTCAGCAGCGCCTCTTGTTGCTTCAGGTGGCTGAGTGCTTGTTGATCTGTTCGTTTGGGATGTGCCATTGTTTTGGTGTAATAAAAAAACGGAGGGGAAGTATCACACCGGCCCTCCGTTCAAATCACTCATTTTTTTTAAAAATCAGCGGATAATGTCGAAATTGATGTAACAATTACATTGCCTTTCGACATTACTTCTTGAGTGAGCATCACTGCGGGCTCAAGTATAATTAATCAATCAATAAAATAGAAATATGAAATCTAATTTTAAATGCTCAATTTTGGAAGTCGATGCTGACGCCCCATTCGAAGCGTCGTGGCATCGTCGGATAGTAAGGCCCGATGAAAGTATCATTGGTGAATGCCCCATCCAACATATTGTACATCATTAAGAAGAAACGAATCTTCTTGAGATGACAATTCACGTATCCCGTGCACACCGGGAAGTTGCCACATTTGATCTCTTGCTGTGCGCAGAATTGCTGCGTTGCCGGCTGATAATTCGGCGCATAGTAGCGGGTATAATAGTAGCCGCTCACGCCCAACTGTGTGTGCAACGTGTGGGCGATCAGGAAGTCTAAGTAGAGATCCGTGCGCGCCGAGAATTTGGGCAGGGAGAGCGCCTCATCTTCGGTCGATGTCTGGAAGAGCAGTGCGTTGTCCCAATGCAAGATTCCCGCCTGTAACTTCTGTTGTGCCTCGACGCTGAACAAGTCCAACTGATTGCTCAGCTGACGTGGCAGACCGTCCGAACCGAAATAGTGAAAGTTATTCACGTGTTCGATGCCCACCGATACTTGTGTGCAGGTGCGCGGATAGCTCAAAGTGCCATAGACGCGCAAACGCTGTTCGCGATCGAAGTTGTTGTTCCAACGGAAGTGATTGCTATAATAATGCTCCATCAGATAGCTGACGCGGCTGTTGTAGAACAATCCTCCTGCGTTGAGCATTACACTGTCGCGTCGTCCTAACGGGAGCACTGTGCGCAAGGCACCGTCCAAGCGGACATCTCCCGCTTTGTCGCCCGAAAGGCAGGTGCGCCCCGTAACATCGAACGTCAGTGCCGATGAGAGGTGTCGGCTCAACTGCCCGCCGATCCAAACGTTGTGCGATGCATGTTTGCGGTCTATGTAGTTCAGATTCAATGAATCTTGCATCATTGTGTAGCTCTGATACTCATATCCGATGAATGCCGATAGACCGAACTGTGACCAACGGTTAAACCCCTCGTTGAGACGAAGCCCGGCGTAGGTGGTGAAGCTGTTGTAACTGGTAGTGTCCTTAGTCGTCAGCTCGTTGATATAATTGTGCTCGAAGAATGGTGTTTCGCCATCTTGAGCCCCCTTATCCATACGGAATGTGTGATCGTAGTTGTTGAAGTCCACCGTGTGAAAGATCGTGCTCACCGGTACGAAACGCTCCTCTTCGATCGAGTCTTCGTCCACCTCCGTCCGATAGAAGCCCAAGTCGAAGCTGTGGGCAAAGTGTACGTTGCGTTGATCGGTAGCATTCCATGTGTCGATCAAGTTGGTTGCAACGTTATTCGGGTCGGTGAAGTTACTGTTGAATTTCTCCGGTCGGAGAATGTATTCGCGATCGGAAACACCTCCGTTCTCCTGATTGCCGTAGTACGAAATATTGGCAGAGAGGTACGCCTTATATCTCTCGCCCGTGTAATACAGATAGGTCAACCACTTCAGCGGCTTCGTACCGGAGGATTGATAAGTTCCGCGCGCGTACACGTAATCTAAAGAGGTGCCTAAACCTACATTCTTGGAGAAATTGCCGGCAAAGTCCAACATGAAGTGGTCGTTGCTCTGCAATCCGCTGCCGGAAGTCAGATAGCTGGCTACGGTGAACGGAATGTGGGTATTATAGTATCGGAGATCTCCCGGTGTCGTTGCGAACATACTGTAGGCATTGACAAAGAAGAAATCTTCAGCTTCGGGACGTGAAAAATAGGCTTCTGATTGATGCGGCGACCACAGATTGCCCGTAAAGTTCATGCAGAGCGATTTAGATTCCATTACGTCCGTCCGATTATAATTAATGTAAGACGTGTCGGGAGCTACCATCCGTTGCAATGCCGTGTACGGATCTATCGTCCAACAGTATCGTTGATCAGAAATTTCTATGCAGGGATCTTCCTCTGGATCTGTCTCCGAGGATGTATCACCTGATCCTTGCGTCGTCGAACGTTGAGCATATCCGACGGACGCCGCGCACAGGGTTGACAATCCGAGCAAGAATATTTTTTTCATGGTGCAAAAATACGCTCTCCCTTTTGAATAACCAAATTTTTTCGAAAGGAAACTGTGATACACCCGATTTTAGCACCCTATCTGTCGCATAGGAGTAAAGATTCGGATTTTCAGAAGGTAGCCGTGACTTTTAGTGAAAGAAATACAAACAATCGCATCTTTTCGCTCCGGAAACAAAGAATATTGGAGGCAAAACTCTATCTTTGCCGCCACAACAAAATAAAGTCTCTTCGGGGCGGGGTGCAATTCCCCACCGGCGGTTAAAGCCCGCGACTCCGACTGAAACGCCGATTTAAGGCTGCGCCATACACGCCGCCACGCTCATTCGGCGAGTCGGACTGAATCGGTGAAATTCCGATGCCGACGGTATAGTCCGGATGATAGAAGAGGAAATGTTAGGCGACGTCGGTGTCGTCTGTCCACGCGGCAGACGGCACTTCGTCCCGACAAAGTATATACGCCCCAAGAACGTTCGCTGTTCTTGGGGCGTTTTTTTTGTTGTGCATAACCGATGAGCATATGTCACAAAACGAAAACACATCTTATAGTCTCAACGACGAACAATGGATGCGTCGTGCTATGGAGTTAGCACAACGGGGCGGTGGCGCCGTGCATCCCAATCCCTTGGTCGGTGCACTCCTTGTCCGCGACGGGCAACTCTTGGCAGAGGGCTGGCATAAACGTTGGGGTGGACTACACGCCGAACGTAACGCCTTGGCGCATTGTCCCGTCGATCCGGCGGGCGCTACGATGTACGTCACCTTGGAACCCTGCTGTCACTACGGTAAGACGCCCCCCTGCACCGAAGCCCTTATCGCAGCGCGCGTGGCACGAGTCGTAGTAGGGTTAACCGACCCTAACCCCTTGGTGGCAGGCAAGGGCATCGCTCAGCTGCGAGCTGCAGGTATCGAGGTGACAACAGGCGTATTGGCAGAGGAGTTGCGGTGGCAAAACCGCATCTTCCTGCACTACATTACCCACCGACGTCCGTGGGTCGTGCTCAAAAGTGCGGTCACCTTGGACGGCAAAATCGCTACGCGGACGGGAGACTCTCGATGGGTCACGGGCGATGAGGCGCGCCGCTACGTTCACAGGATGCGTGGCAACCTCGCCGGTATCATGGTGGGCATCGGCACCGCCTTGGCAGATGATCCGCTGCTCAACTGTCGCCTCGACACGATCGGTACTCCACTGTCAGAATCGTTGTGTCAGCCGACGCGGTGGGTAGTAGACAGTCAGGCGCGTCTGCCCCTCGCGTCGCAGTTGGTGCAGAGCGCCCGCGGACAACGTACCATCGTCGCCCATACCGCTGCAGCTCCTGCCGCGAGGCTACAAGCCCTGCGGGATGCCGGAGTGGAGACATGGCTCTGCGATAGCGATGAGGCGGGACATGTCGCGGTGCCCGACTTGGTGCGACGCATCGGTGAGGCGGGCATCGACTCGTTGCTCCTTGAGGGGGGAGGTACCTTGGCAGAGGCGTTCCTCCGTGCTCGCTGTGTGCAGGAGGTCTGTTGTATGATCGCCCCCAAATTGGTGGGCGGTCGCGACGCCAAGACCTCCGTCGAAGGAGTAGGAGTGGCACGTATGGCGGACGCCATCACGTTGCACGATCTTCGTGTCACAACCCTCGGCGCCGACCTCATGGTGCAAGCCTTGGTCGACGCGCAATAATAGAATCATAAAACGATAGCTATATGTTTACAGGTATCATTGAAGAGATCGGATGTGTCCGAAGCCTCATACGCACCGGAACCAGCTTTAGTCTCAAGGTTGAGGCGAGGCGCGTCTTGGAAGGCACCCGTATTGGCGACAGCATCGCTACCAACGGCGTTTGCCTGACGGTGACGCACTTGCATGGTGACGGCTTTACCGCCGACGTTATGCCTGCCACCGTAGAGCGCACCGCTCTCGGAGCGTTGCGTCCCGGTAGCCGAGTGAATTTGGAACGAGCCTTAGCTCTTGGCGCCCGTTTGGGCGGGCACTTGGTCAGCGGTCATGTTGACGCCCTCGGCACACTGTTGGAACGTCGGACGGACGAGACGGCATTGCGCCTAACGTGGGGTACTACGGCAGAGGCGTTACGCTACATCGTCGCACAGGGCTCTATTGCCATCGACGGCGTGAGCCTCACGGTGGTCAGTGTCGCGGCAGATCGATTCACCGTCTCGCTCATCCCGCACACGCAGGGCGAAACCACCCTGCACAACTTGCCCGTTGGGGCGCAGGTCAACTTGGAATGCGATCTCATCGCCCGCTACGTAGAGCGGCTGTTGGGCGTCGCTACTCCCATGACACGCGGAGGTCTCACCGAGGAGATGTTGCGTGCCGGAGGATTTATGTAACATCACAAAACCAACAATATGGAATTTCAAAAAGATACCGTCGAGGCAGCTTTGGCTGACCTGCGTGCGGGGCGTATCATCGTCGTCATCGACGACCCTGATCGCGAAAACGAGGGCGACTTGATTTGTGCCGCCGAATTTGCTACCCCTGAAAACGTCAACTTCATGGCGACCTACGCCAAGGGGCTCATCTGTATGCCGATGGAGGAGGAGCTTTGCCGCCGCTTGCAACTCTCGCCGATGGTCAGCGAGAATACAGACAATCACGGCACGGCGTTCACCGTCTCGATCGATCACGTGACGACTACCACCGGCATCTCTGCCGCCGAACGTTCTATTACAGCCATGCGGTGTGCCGATCCCGCCGCATGTCCTGCGGACTTCCGCCGCCCCGGACATATGTTCCCCCTGCAAGCGCGTCCGGGCGGAGTCTTGAAACGGGCAGGACACACCGAGGCTACCGTCGACTTGATGCGTGCCGCAGATCTGCGTCCCGTGGGCTTGTGCTGCGAGATTATGCGTGAAGACGGTACCATGATGCGCACGCCGGAGTTAGTAACCTTTGCCCAACAGCACAATTTGCGCCTGATCACCATTGCCGACCTCATCGCCTACCGTCGTCGTACCGAACATCTGGTAGAGCGGGTGGCTGAAGCCGATATGCCCACTAAATTCGGACACTTTCGAGCAGTGGGGTACATCAACAAGCTCACCGGCGAACATCATGTAGCGTTGGTCAAAGGGGTGGTGCGCACCGACGAACCTGTGCTCTGTCGAGTACACTCAGAGTGTCTCACCGGCGATGCTTTCGGCTCCCTGCGCTGTGATTGCGGCGACCAGTTGGCAGAGGCGTTACGCCGCATCGAAGCCGAGGGACGGGGCGTCCTGCTCTATTTGCGCCAAGAAGGGCGGGGCATCGGACTCATCAACAAGCTCCGAGCTTATGAATTGCAAGATCGCGGCATGGATACTGTGGAGGCGAATGTCGCTTTGGGATTCCCGCCGGATCTGCGTGAGTATGGCACCGGCGCAGAGATCTTGGCAGATTTAGGACTGCACAAACTCCGTCTGATGACCAACAACCCCCTCAAGATGTCCGGTCTGGAGGGTTATGGCTTGGAGATCGTCTCGCGTGAGCCGATCGTCGTCCCCATTCATCCCGAAAGCGAACGTTATATGGCAACGAAATGCCACAAGATGGGACATATATTAAAATAACAGAACTCTAAAAAATATACACTTATGAACTTTATTGAAGGAAACTTACTGGCTGAAGGTCAGCGCATTGGTGTCGTAGTCGCTCGATTCAACGATTTCATCACTTCCCGCCTCTTGGATGGCGCCGCAGACGCTTTTGTGCGCCACGGCGGACGCACCGAAGATATCGACGTGGCGCGTGTGCCCGGAGCTTTCGAGATTCCGTTGGCGGCACAGAAGATGGCTCAGTCCGGTCGCTACGACGCCGTGGTATGCTTGGGCGCCGTCATTCGCGGCGCAACGCCGCACTTCGATATGGTGGCTAATGAGGCAACCAAGGGTGTGGCGCATGTCGGACTGGAGACCGGCGTTCCGGTCATCTTCGGCATCCTCACCACCGACTCGATCGAACAGGCGGTAGAACGTGCAGGAACCAAGAGCGGCAACAAGGGCTATGACGCTATGACTTCTGCGATCGAAATGGTCAATCTGTTGAAAGGTATCTGATCCACAGCTTAAAAAAACACCGCGAGACGACAGACTGCTGTCGCCTCGCGGTGTTCTTTTAAGGGGAGAATGCTGTTAGAATTGCCCTTGGTGCACCTTCTCCCACTGGAGCTTTTCGGGATCATAAGGCTTGCGCTCCTCGTCGGGATGTCCGATAGAGAGGACGCAGAGCACCTGATAGTCTTCGGGCATACCTAAGATGCGCTGAATATTGGTCGTAGCGGGGGTACCATCGGCATCGTTGCGTTCGCGCATTTGGATCCAGCAGGAACCTAAGCCGAGGTCGGTACATTGCAGCTGAATGAAGGTGGCGGCAATGCTGAGGTCTTCGATCCAAGTGTCGGAATCTTCCGGACGTGCTGCAAGGACGATGGCAAAGGCTGCCGTAGCGATCGGGGCGGCACCGCTCTCCTTGGCAGTCGCCAACTGTTGTAGGGTCGCGCGATCGTCCACCGCGATGAAGTGCCACGGGTTGCGGCGTTTGCCCGCCGGAGACATCAACGCCGCTTCGAGAATGCAGTGTTTCTCTTCCGCTGTGAGCGGCTGCTCCGTGTACTTGCGATAGCTGCGGCGGTGCATCAAAAGGTCGTGTAGTGATTGCATAACATAAAAAGATTTGGTGGTTATGAAAACTTGAAACTTATGGGACGAAGATAGCCCTTCGTGCGGGAAGTTCCAAATTAAGCCCTCATTTGCCGTTAAAAAAAGCAATATTCAGTCATCGCGACCGTTCATTCTATGTTTTTTAATTATCTTTGCGACGCTCTATGCGAGCTAAGAATGAGTGAAAACACTACATTATAATATTATCACAGATCAAAGGATATGAAACCTTTTTGGAGTTTAACCATGCTGGCTCTTGCTGCCGCCTCAGTGCAGGCCAAGGATAGCGAGCCCATAGTCATGAAGATCAATGGTACGCCTGTCTACCGCTCAGAGTTTGAATATTTCTATACAAAAAACAATCAACAGGAATTGGCAGAAGAGAAGTCGTTCGATGAGTACGTAGATCTCTTTATCAATTATAAATTGAAGGTGGCTGAGGCGTTGTCTCGTGGTATCGACACAACCGCAGCTTATGTCAACGAGTTGGCGGGCTATCGCGCGCAGTTGGCAGAACCCTATCTGCAAGAACCGGGTTGGCAAGACTCTATGGTCGTGGAATACTTGAATCGCTGCAAGGAGCAAGTTGACGCAAGCCACATCTTGGTGACACTCGACCCAAATGCAACACCAGAACAGGTGCGTGCCGCCGAGCAGAAGATTGCCGAATGTAAGGCTCAGATCGAGGCGGGCGCTTCATTCGACTCTTTGGCGTTGGCGGTATCGGAAGATCCCTCTGTGCGTCAAAACCGTGGACATTTGGGCTATTTCTCCGCCGGACGAATGGTCTACAGCTTCGAGGATGCAGCCTATCGCACTCCGGTAGGTGGATTCTCTACGTGCCGCTCTCGTTTCGGTATTCACCTGATTCGCGTCAACGATCACCGCACAATGCAGGGCGAGGTGCACATTGCGCACATCATGAAGGCCTTTATGATGCCCGGTGCTGCCGCTCGTCGTGAGGCTAAGAACTCGATAGATTCTCTTTATACCCTCGTACAGCATGGCGAGGACTTCGCAACGTTGGCTCGTCAGTATTCCGACGACAAACAGACGGCATCCGATGGCGGTGAATATCCGTGGTTGAATGCTTCGGCACCTTTCCCGCAGGAGTGGCTCGATGCCGCCTTTGCGTTGCAGAATGAGGGTGACGTTACGGCTCCGTTCCAGACCGCTTACGGTTGGCACATGCTGCGCCTCTTGGGTAAGCGCGAAAACTCCGATCCGACAGAAGAGGAGTTGACAATGCTGAAGGAGCGCATCGGCAGCAATCCGGAACGAATGGAGGTGGCTAAGCGACGCTTCGTGGAGCATTTGCGCGCTACGTATCGTCCGCAAGTGCAATCCAAGGTGCGTGCTCAAGTGGTGACGTTGGCGGCAGATACAACGCTCAGCCGCGAAGCTTTCTGTGCTGCACTGCGTAATATCAAGAAGCCCCTCGTGACATTGACCCAAGAAAAGCTCACCGCAGCAGGCTTGGCAGACTATATAGAGGGCAATGGCGTGGATCCCAACGGCATGGATGTGGACGCTACATTACAGGCGTGGGTGGATCACGAACTCTTAACTGTCGAGGATGCGCATCTGGAAGACAAGTACGCAGACTTCCGCAATTTATATAATGAGTACCACGACGGCATCCTCCTCTTCGACGTCGCTTCGACTGAGGTTTGGGACAAAGCCGCCAGCGATAGTGTCGGTTTGGCAGACTTCTTCAGCCGCAACCGGAGCCGTTACGCTTGGGATGTGCCTCGCTTCAAGGGCGCCTTCGTGGAATGTGCCGAAGATGAGGCTTTGGTGTCTAAATTGTGCAACATTTACAACGAGACAGATAACGACGCTGTGAAGGCAAGCCAGCGCATTCGCGCCGAGGTCTTGACCGACTCAACGTTGGTGCCGAACCTAAAGACACCTCCGTTCCACATCGTGAACGGTATCTTCCAACGCGGAGATAATGAGGCGGTGGATATGCAGCAGTTTAAGATCCGCGAGACTTGCTCTCCGCGTCAAGATATGCCTGTGGTGATGACTTTCGGCAAGATCTTGCCCGACGGTCCCGAATGTGTGGACGATGTGCGCGGGCAAGTCGTGGCAGACTATCAGGTAGAATTGGAAGAACGTTGGGTGGCTCAACTGCGTGCTAAATACAAGGTTGAGGTAGATCGCAAGGTCTTGAATCAAATCCAAGCCGAAGAGCAACAATGAAACGGTGGCTCTGGGGCTTGTTTATGGGCGTCGGTTTCTGGACTTCGTGTCAGGGACCGATTGCCTATCATAAGGACAGCGTGATCTTGGCAGAGGTGGGCGATCATCGCCTGACACGCCCTGAGTTGCGCGCCCTGATGCCCTCCGGTCTCGCTCCGGAGGATAGTGCCGCTTTCTCGCAACGGTTAATCCAAGATTGGATTGACGAGCAAATGCTTTATGTCGAAGGAACACGCCGCCTGAAGAATCTCTCCGAATTGGAAGATCAAGTGGCAGATTATCGGCGGACGTTGATCGCTCGGAGCTATGAGCAACAGGTATTAGAGAAACAGGTGCCTCGCGTGAGCGACAACGATTGTTGGACGTTCTACGAGCAACACGCTGCCCAACTGACGTTGGATCGCCCCATCGTACAGGGCTTGTATTTGAAGCTCTTGAACGAGACACCGCAGCTGTCGGAATTGCGCCGTAACTTGCAACACCTGCACGATGGCAAGCGGGAGGAGATCGAAGAGATAGAAACCTTCTGCCTGCAACGCGCCGCCGCCTACGACAATTTCTTCCAACAGTGGGTAGATCTGCAAACGGTGGTCAGTAAGTTCCCCGCAGCACCGGAGGTGCGCAGCGGTAAGGTGCCTTCGACAGTACGCAAAGGTGAATTGGTGGAGTGTAGCGATAGTGTGTACACTTATCTGCTCTTCGTGAAGGATTTTCGTACCGAGGGCGCTCGTAAGCCTTACGAATATGCGCAAGAGGAGATCCGTAACCTCTTGTTGCGCCGCCAACGTCAAGAATTTCGCGCCGAGATGTTACGACACCTCTACGAAGAGGGGATCAAACACAAAACGATTCGTCGCTACGACGCGGAAACAGAAAAGTGACTTTATATTATTCATGAGCAGCGTTCCGATCTACGGAGCTTCCTGCAATTATAATTCTTAATTTTGAGAATGAATCACAGAACGAATTGGATGATTGGATGTTTGGGCGCTGCCCTTACCTCCGGATTTTTGCCTACCACGGCTCAGAACAACAATGTGATCGACGAAATCATTTGGATTGTGGGCGATGAAGCGATCTTGAAGTCAGACGTCGAGAACCAACGTATGCGAATGCTTTATCAGGGCGAGAAGATCGAGGGCGATCCCTACTGCGTGATCCCGGAGCAGCTTGCCATCCAAAAGTTGTTCCTGAATCAAGCCGAATTGGATAGTATTACCGTTTCGGACGAGCAAGTCGAGCAGCAGGTGGACGCTCAACTCAATATGTACATCGCGCAAGTCGGCTCGAAAGAGAAACTTGAAGAATACATGGACAAGAGCGTGGCAGACATTCGTTCCGAATGGCGCACGAATATTCGCAATCAGAACCTCGTGGCACAAGTGCGCCGCAAGCTAACGGAAGATATCACCGTCACACCGGCAGAGGTGCGCCGCTATTTCCAAGGCTTGTCTGCGGATAGCGTGCCATTCATTCCCACGCAGGTGGAAGTACAGATTATTACGTTTCAGCCCAAGGTGGCACAGGCTACCATCGACGGAGTGAAAAGTCGTTTGCGCGACTACACTCAGCGCATCACATCGGGCGAGAGCCAGTTCAGCACGTTGGCAATTTTGTATTCGGAGGATCCGCAGTCGGCAGCCAGCGGCGGCGAATTGGGCTTTCAGAGCCGTAGCACATTTGTGCCGGAATTTGCACAGGTGGCGTTTCAGCTGACTGATCCAAAGAAGGTTTCCAAGATCGTCGAGACGGAGTTCGGTTATCACATCATCCAGCTCATCGAGCGCCGAGGAGATCGCGCCAACTTCCGCCATATCTTGCTCACTCCAAAAGTTTCGGACAAGGAATTGCAGGAGGCTAAGATGGCAATGGATACCCTACGGATGCAGTTGGATTCGGCTAAGTTTACCTTTGAGGAAGCAGCACAATTTCTATCGCACGACAAGGATACGCGCAATAGCGGCGGTCTGATGAACAGCGAGGCTCATGGCTCGCATCTCCAAATGGATGAACTGCCCGCGGAGGTGGCGCGTCAAGTGAGCACGATGAATGTCGGCGAGATTTCGCGCCCCTTCACGATGAAGGATCGCACCGGTCGTGATAAGGTGGCGATCGTCCGCCTCAAATCGCGCATCGAGGGTCACAAGGCTAATTTCTACGACGATTATCAAGTTATCAAGTCGCTCTACGAAGAATATCGCACCGAACAGGTGTTGGACGAGTTCATTCGTCGCAAACAGAAGGAGACTTACGTCCGCATCAAAGAGGGCTGGAATCAATGTGAATTTGAGTATCCGGGTTGGGTGAAATAAGAATTGGTGTATTAATGTTACGACCTAAGAGTTCTTTTATACTTTGCCTCATAATGGCGTTCGCCGCGGGCGCAACGCAGGCTTTGCCTGCCGACGATGGGAAACCAACGCCGGCAGAGCGTCGTATTTATTTGGAACACGCCAATACGCTGAGCTACAACAAGCGTCAGAGCGCCGACTATCAGATTTTGCGCGGTGACGTGCGCTTTCGTCAAGACAGTGCGTATATGTATTGCGACAGCGCTTATTTCTACGAGAACACCAATTCGATGGATGCTTTCGGAAATGTGCGGATGGAACAAGGTGACAGCCTCTATTTGTTCGGCGACAGCCTTTTCTACGACGGCAATACGGGCTTGGCACGTTTGCGAGACAACGTGCGCCTTATCCACAACGATGCGATACTTTACACCGACAATCTGAATTATGAACGTTTCTCTGCCGAAGCCTATTACTTCGACAGCGGCGTCTTAGTCGATCCGGAGAATCATTTGATGTCGGAATACGGATGGTATTATCCGAACACCAAGAGCGCTCTATTTGTGCAGGATGTTCAGTTGCGTTCGTATGAGTACAAGAAAGGGGAGGAGCCGGACCTGAACGCCGACGGTCTGCCTGTAGGCGAGAATTATATCCCCGTCGAAGACGCTTCGTTCGGCTATTTGGAAATGACCGTGCGAGATTCCATCTTGGCGGAACGAGAACCGCCTCACGCTTCGCTCGATCCGGACGATGAAGCTCTACCGCCTCGCGTCGTCATCTATTCCGATACGCTACGCTACGATTTCAATACGGCGTTGGCGTCGCTCAATAGTTATTCGCGCATCATCAGTGACACAGCCTACATCATCACCGACTTAGGATTCTATAATACGCGAACCGATCAGGCGCGCCTTTACCACCGTTCACAGCTCCACAGCACAGGACGCTTTGCGACGGGCGATACATTATATTATAATCGTCGCGAAGGCACGGGTGAGGCGATGGGACGTGTCATTGTCTGCGATACCCTCAACAGTGCGCAGCTGCATTGCGATTACGCCAACTATTTCGCCGCCGGCGATAGCATCATGGCTACGGGGCATGCGCTCGCCATGGAATACTCTAACGGAGACACTCTCTATCTACATGCCGATACGTTACGCGGTTACACGATCGACAGCGTACGGTATCTGAGCGCGTACTATGGTGTGCGGTATTACCGCAGCGATATTCAAGGCATTTGTGACTCTCTGATCTATTGCAACGCAGATTCAGTGGCGACCTTCATCGGCAATCCTGTGATGTGGAACGAGAGCTATCAGATCACCGGCGATACCATTTTTATTAAGATGGCAGAGGAGGGGATCTCTCAAGCGTTGGTGCATGACTACGCCTTCCTGATCCAATACAAAGACTCTTGTTTCTACGATCAAATTAGCGGCAAAGAGTTGGTCTGCTACTTTGATTCGTCCAAAGTGCGTCAGATGGACATGCAGGGCAACGTGCAGATCATTTACTATCCGGAGGAATCGGACAAGACCTTGATCGGATTGAATCAGATGATCGGGAACTATCTATCCATCTGGTTCAAGGATCAGAAGATGGATCGAATGCGCATTTGGCCTGAAGTTGTCGGTTCGTTGACGCCCCTCCCATTGATTAAGCCGGAGATCCTCTACTTGCAGAATTTCCGTTGGATGGACTACCTTCGTCCCACCGATCCGTTGGATGTCTTTCGCAACATTCACATGAAGAGCGAAGATCGGCAAGAATATCTGCAACTCTTCGACCTTGACGAATTGAACGGTTATTAACCTCGATGAGTGAACCTAAGTGCCTTAGTGCGCATTGATTTATGTGTAAAGCGTACGGAACGCTCCACAATCAAACATAAAAACAAAACATTATGAGTATATTCACGACGCGCAAACCGCGTCACTTCGAGCGCAAGCCTTACTTCTCGGATCCGCGCAAAGCAGAGCTTGAGGCGCGTGTGAACCGCATCAAACGCGAGTTGGGACAGCTCCCGGATGAGGATTTGAATCCCGAAGAGACTATTCGTGGTTCTTTTATTCGCCAGACCACCCATCTCAAGAAGCGTGTAGAGAGTGATCGCCCCAATTCCTCGTCGCGCAATGTGAAGATCGCCGTCTGGCTGATTGTGCTGATCGTCGCGCTCTATTATCTGATGAAGTAAGTAAAACGTTTCCCCACACAACTTCAACACAAACAGTCATGTCCGATATCATTCATTTGTTGCCCGACACGGTGGCGAATCAGATCGCTGCCGGCGAGGTGGTGCAGCGCCCGGCTTCTGTCATCAAAGAACTGTTGGAAAATGCCATTGACGCTCATGCCACGGAAATACAGATCGTACTCCGTGATGCGGGGCGCGAATTGATACAGGTCATCGACAACGGTTGCGGAATGTCGCCCACCGATGCACGTATGGCATTTGAACGTCATGCCACCTCTAAGATCTCGGCGGCTTCAGACCTTTTCGCGTTGCACACGATGGGTTTTCGTGGCGAAGCACTCGCCTCCATTGCCGCCGTCGCGGAGGTGGAATTGCGTACCCGGCGGGCGGGGGATGAATATGGTGTCTGCCTCACCTTGGCGGGGTGTCATGTCGATCATCAAGAGGCGGTGTCATGTCCTGTAGGATCCAACTTCCAAGTGCGGAATCTCTTTTTTAATGTGCCGGCACGTCGCAAGTTCCTCAAGAGTAACCAGACCGAGCTCAGCAATATCATCAGCGAGTTGCAGCACGTTGCCTTGGCTAATCCCGCGGTGGGCTTCACCCTGCTGCACAACGACACCATGCAACTGCAATTAGCTCCCGGATCGTTGCGTCAGCGCATCACGTCACTTTTCGCCAAGACTATCGGACAACAGCTGCTTCCCGTGCAGGTTGATAACGAACTGCTCACCGTCAGCGGCTTTGTTGGACAACCGGAATCTGCCCGTAAAAAGGGGGCGTTGCAATATTTCTTTGTCAACAACCGTTACATGAAGCATCCCTACTTTCACAAGGCGGTGATGGAATGTTACGGCGACATTTTGAGCGAAGGAGAACAGCCTAACTACTTCCTTTACTTGACGGTCGACCCGGCAACGATTGACGTCAACATTCATCCGACTAAAACCGAAATAAAATTCGAAAATGAGAACGCCCGCTGGCACATCCTCATGGCTGCGGTGCGTGAGGCGTTGGGCAAATTCAACGCCGTTCCCTCCATAGACTTTGATATGGTGGATGCGCCGGACATCCCAGCCATGAGCGGCGGAAGCGCTTTTACCCCCTCCGATACCCCCTCGGCACCGCAGCCGCAGTTTAGCTCTGCTTACAATCCCTTCAAGCGGGAGCGGGCGGATGTGCGACAGTGGGATGCCCTCTATGACGACTTCGCCACCTCACACGATCACCCCGGTCGTTACGTCGATTTGCCGTCGCACCATGCTGCTCCATCCGACGGCACCATCCCCTCCGCCTTGAACAGTGCATTGCCCTCAGCCCTCAATCGTTCTGCGGCAGATGCCCTTTCCTCCGCTATGAATGGTGCGGGCGCCGATCCTTTGACCGCATCCGACGGG
Source organism: uncultured Prevotellaceae bacterium (assembly GCA_964530595.1). Lineage (GTDB taxonomy): Bacteria > Bacteroidota > Bacteroidia > Bacteroidales > UBA3663 > Liminaster. Next base: position 16,936 of record CAZGZL010000024.1, read on the forward strand.
ATGGCAGAGTCCTCTGTACTCTTGCCCTCGCGTGACGCAGAGATCCCGCTCGACGGTGGGGAGGCGGAAGCTCATTACACGCAACTCTTGGGGCGCTATATTCTCACAACGGCGCGAGGCGGATTGTTACTCATCGATCAGCACAGAGCTCATTGCAACGTTCTTTTTGCCCATTTGCAAGAACAGTTGCAGCTGAAGCAAGGCACTTCGCAAACGGAGCTCTTCCCCGAAGCTGTAGACTTCGCCATCGCGGATCTGCCGATCTTGGAGTCCATCCTTCCGGAGTTGACCTATCTCGGCTTCGAACTCGATTCATTGGGCGGTACCTCTTATGCCGTCAACGCCAAGCCTGCGGAATTAGGCAGCATGGACGTGCGTACCTTATTGCAAAGCATGATCGACCTTGCCCGGCAGCACGAAGGCGCCGTGCGTGAAGAGTTAGACAAACAGTTGGCGTTGAAATTGGCGCAGGCACAAGCCATCGCCTACGGCAAGTCGCTCACCGAAGCCGAGATGAAGCATTTAGTCGAGCAACTTTTTCAGCTGCCGATGCCGAACTACACTCCCGATGGGAAGACCGTCCTGTCGCTCCTGTCGCCCGAAGAATTAGCGGCGCGTTTTTGAAACAGAATTCTATTATACACGATATGATGCAATTTGCCATTTGCTTACAACCTTATATCCCGATGCGTGCGGAGGCTTCCGAACGCTCCGAGATGGTCAATCAGTTGCTTTTTGGCGACACTTTTCGTATTCAGGAAGAGATCTCGCGTTGGTATCACGTAATCCGTGACGCGGACAACTACGAGGGTTGGATCGACTGGAAGACCGCCACACTCCTGACGGAATTGGAATACCGTCGTTACCTCAATGCTGCGCAGCAGGCTCCCCTCTTGCGTATGCCCTACACACCGGTACAAAAGACAGAGCGCGGACTTACGGGCGGAGCCTCCCTCTCGTGGGGTAGCCGAATCTTTAATATCGATGACACCGGCGTAACATTCGTCATGCAGCAGTGCCGTTTCGATACCTCACCCTCTGCCTACGTCATGCCGGTGCCTGCCGCTAAGATCTCGCGTGCTGCTTGTGTCAAGTTCCTATTACAGCAGGCACAACTTCTCCTCAACGTTCCTTATCTGTGGGGTGGATGCTCTGCCTTTGGCACCGACTGTTCCGGCTTCACGCAGACGTTGTTCCGCTTCATTGCCATCACCTTGCCGCGCGACGCCTCTCAACAGGCCGCTTGCGGTACAGAGATCAGTTTCGTCGATCGTCTGCCGGGCGACTTGTCGTTCTTCAGCAACGATGAGGGGCGCATTGTTCATGTCGGATTGGTCGCGGAGAAAGATCAGATCTTGCACGTCTCCGGAATGTTGCATTACGATGAATTGCGCCCGGAAGGAATCTATTCCGCTGCGCGCGACGAGATCACGCACCATCTTGCCAGCATTCGCCGCTTCTTCTAACCACCCAATCTCTGTACAATGGAATCTTATATAGAACCCTTATATCAGCACTACCTCGCCCATCCGGAAGTAACAACCGACAGTCGTCACTGTCCGGAGGGCAGTCTCTTCTTCGCCCTCAAAGGGGAACGCTTCGACGGCAATAAATATGCCGCCGGCGCTTTGGCATCCGGTTGCGCCCTCGCCGTCGTTGACGATCCTACGGTGATCCCGGCGGAGGCAAGCGGCCGCTACATCTTGGTGCCTGACGTCTTGCGTGCCCTACAGGAACTTGCCGCGTACCACCGTGAACAGTTCCGCCACTGGGAGCAGCCCGTCCCCGTCATCGGGATTACAGGCACCAACGGTAAGACCACAACCAAAGAGTTGATGAACGCCGTCCTCAGTCGTCGCTATCGTGTCCTCGCCACCGAGGGCAACCTCAACAATCAGATTGGCGTCCCGCTGACCCTCTTGCGCGTCACTCCGCAACATCAGCTTGCTATCATCGAGATGGGTGCCAACCACCCGATGGATATTGCCGAGTTGTGTGCCATCGTCCGCCCCGACTACGGACTGATTACCACCGTCGCCAAAGGACACCTCTTGGGCTTCGGTTCGTTCGAAGGGGTTGTGGCTGCCAAAACCAAACTCTACGACTCGCTCCGTCAGACCGATGGCAAAGCCTTTGTCAACCTCGACAATGCACACTTGACGGCGCACACCGATGGTCTTGAGGTCATCCCTTACGCCGAGAACGCTACCGCAGTCTCCGTGCGTGGTACCCTTCTTTCGGCGTCGCCATACCTTCGCTTGCAGTTGCACATCGGGGAGGAGGAAGCTCCCGTACAAATGCAGTTGGTAGGTACCTACAACCTCATCAATGCCGTTGCCGCTGCCGCTGTGGGACATTACTTCCACGTTTCCTTGGCAGACATCTGCGCCGCCCTCGAAGGCTATTGTCCCGGCAATATGCGCTCGCAACTTATCCCCTTGGGACACGGTTTAACCGTCATTTTAGATGCTTATAATGCCAACCCGGACAGCATGATGGCTGCCCTCAAGAGCTTCGCCTTAAATGACGAGCCCAACAAACGGTTGATCTTGGGTGACATGGGGGAATTGGGCGCCGAATCGCAAATCGAGCACCAACGCCTCTTGGAATACCTCATTGACAGTCCTTTCGGCGATACCCTTTTGGTAGGTCGAGAGATGACCGCAGCCTTTGCCCGCCTCACCCACGAGCAGCTTTTGGCTATGGGTGCACGGCGTTCCGTTCGTTGCTACAACAACGTGGCTGATCTCTGCGCTGATACCGCCGTATTGCAGCATCTGTTGGGCACTGTCCTCATCAAAGGCTCGCGCAGCAACGCCTTAGAACGTGTCCTCGATACCCTAAGGCAAATACAAGCCTAAACGATCATCAATATTTATCAATTTGCAAACTAAAAAATGAAAGTCTACTTAGTACGCCACGGCGAGACACCGTGGAATAAAGAAAAACGTTTTCAGGGACAGATTGACGTTCCCCTCAACGACTACGGTCGTCAGATCGCCGAGGAGACTCGTCGCGCCATGCCTCCCGTTGAGTTCGATCGCGTCTACTCCAGCCCGTTGTGTCGGGCTCGCGAGACGGCGGCGATCCTCCTGCGCGACAAGCCGGACTTCCCCGTCATCGTCGACGACCGCCTCAAAGAGTTCGGTTTCGGTAGCTACGAGGGTTCCTCCATCAGCGCGGTGGCAGACGATCCGACGCATCCCATGTACGACTGCTTGTGGCATCCCGACACCTATCAGGCGCCGGAGGGGGCGGAATCCTTCTCCCATCTCATAGCTCGTGCAGAATCCTTCGTCAACGACTGTCTGTTGCCCCTCGAAGGCATCTGCCGTAACGTTCTCGTGACGGCGCACGGCGCCCTCAATCGTGCCATCGTCGTCGCTCTCGGTCATAAATCGGTAGCAGATTTCTGGACGATACCTTATTATAATTGTGCCGTCACCATCCTCGAATTAACCGGCGGTCGCTTTACCCTCCTCGAAGAGGCAAAAATCTATTATACGCCGCAATCGGCACCTTTCTCAAACGGAAAATAATGAAGTCGGGTTTAAAGCAGCAGTTGGTGCACCTGACCTCCCCCATATTCTTGGAAATTGCCTTGGTAATGCTCCTCGGCGCTGTCGATACCGTGATGCTCAGTCGCTATTCCGACAACGCCGTGGCAGCCGTGGGGCTGGACAACCAACTGATCTCGTTGATCTTCTTGGTCTACCAATTTATCTCGATGGGCGCTGCCATCCTCTGCGCTCAGTATATTGGCGCGGGCTTGCAGAAGCGTCTGACCCAAGTCGTCGGCATCGCGATCACCTTCAATGCCTTGATCGGTCTCGTTGTGAGCGCCTTGCTCTACTTAGGCGCCGAAGCCATCTTGCGCTTCATGGGCTTGCGCCCCGAACTCATGGGCGACGGCTTGATCTACTTACGCATTACCGGTTCGCTCTCCTTCTTCCAAGCCGTTTCGTTGGCGTTCTCCGCCTCCTTGCGCAGTGCGGGGCGCGCTGTATGGCCTATGCTGGTCACGTTGCTGGTCAATGTCCTTAATTTCGTAGGCAATTACGCCCTTATCTTCGGACGCTTCGGTTGTCCCGCTTTGGGGGTCGAAGGGGCTGCTATCTCTACCGCCTTCAGCCGTATGGTGGCGATGATCTTGCTTGCCGTCATTCACACACGCGTGCACATCCGTCGCTATCCGCGGGCATGGTTTCGTCCCTTCCCTTGGCGCGAGCTGAAGAACCTGCTCCATATCGGACTGCCTGCGGCGGGGGAGGAGATCTCCTACAGCCTCTCGCAGGTCGTCATCACCTACTTCATCAACAAGTTGGGCAACGAGGCATTGGCGGCGCGAACCTATTGTGCCAACATCATCATGTTCGTCTACCTCTTTTGTTCCAGTGTCACGCAGGGGGGCGACATCTTGGTGGGGCACCTCATTGGGCGTGGGCGTGTCCGTGCCGCCTATCTGATGGGCAACTATATCTTTCGCCTCTCTATGATCGTCACACTCACAGCCTCGGCGCTGGTCGCTTTCGGCGGGCGTAGCATCCTCTCGCTCCTCACGGACAATGCCGAGATTATTCGCATGGGCTTCTGGGTGTTGGTCATCGATTGGGTATTGGAGATCGGACGTGTTGCCAACATCTTTGCGTGTGGTACGCTGCGTAGCACGGGCGATGCTGTATATCCCGTCATCGTGGGCATCATCTTCCAGTGGAGCATCGCCGTTGGCTTCAGCTACCTCTTGGGCATCCCATTGGGCTACGGGCTCATTGGTATGTGGATCGGCTTTGCTCTGGACGAGAATCTTCGCGGCATCATCCTGATGCGGCGTTGGCACAGCATGAAGTGGGCGGGTAAGGGCTTTGCCTGACCCGCCCACCGTTCTTTAGAAACAAATATGATAAAATTAACTGCGCAAAATTGACACGCACAGCTGTCGCGAAACAGATTGCGCAAGCACGGAAAAACATTTTTTGTGTTGTTTGTACGACAAAAAGACGATTATTTGCAGAGAAACACAACAGAAAGAGACAAAAATGAACAAAAAATTGATTTTCCATGTTGGAAGCTAAAAAGAATCTATATCTTTGCGCTGAACAAAGTCCCAACGCGGTGATTTTGTTTGCGAAAATAACAATAACATAGGACAACCTTTAAAATTAAACCTCATACACATGGATAAGAGTGCATTGCAAATCTGTCGCGCAGCTTATCAGCCCAAATTGCCGAAGGCATTGCTCGGAGCCGTAAAAGCCGTTGAAGGCGCTCCCACGCAGTCTGTAGCTGATCAGGCAGAGATTAAGAAACTATTTCCTAACACCTATGGTATGCCCTACCTGCACTTCGAGCCCGTTGAGGACGGTGCAGCGGACGAGAACCTTCAGTCTACTACCTTGAATTGTGGTGTCATCCTCTCCGGAGGTCAAGCCCCCGGCGGACACAACGTCATCGCAGGCCTCTTCGATGGGCTGAAACACCTCAATCCCAACAATCGACTCTTCGGCTTCCTCTTGGGTCCCGGTGGGTTGGTAGACCATCGTTACATCGAGCTAACCTCCGAGATTATCGACGAGTATCGCAATACCGGTGGTTTTGACATCATTGGCTCCGGACGTACCAAATTGGAGACCAAAGAGCAGTTCGACAAGGGATTGGAGATCCTCAAGCAATTAGACATCCGGGCGCTCGTCATTATTGGTGGTGATGATTCCAATACCAATGCGTGCGTCTTGGCAGAATACTATAAGTCTATCGGCGCCGGCGTGCAAGTCATCGGTTGCCCGAAGACCATTGACGGTGACCTCAAGAACAGCGAAATCGAAACCTCGTTCGGTTTCGACACCGCAACTAAGGTCTACAGCGAAGTGATCGGTAACATCGAGCGCGACTGTAACTCAGCCAAGAAGTATTGGCACTTCATCA
>CAZGZL010000025.1:0-22684 GCA_964530595.1 uncultured Prevotellaceae bacterium
CCGGACGAGGACCAAGGCGAGGCGTACGGCTGTCGTGATGGCAAAGCAAATTGTAGGCGTACGTACACCCTGAGCCGCCCCAGTTGCCGCCATAGCCGTGCGAGCCTTTGGAGTGACCGCTGTTCTTCATACTCTGAGAAATGATGCACCACTGCACGGTGATGTTCTTGCCGCCGTAGACGGAGCAACATTCGTCGACGCTCCAACTAATCGAGCAATGGTCGATCATGATGTCGTTGTGATCCATCGCGCCCAAGCCATCGCCTTCGTGCTGATCGACGTTATAATTGCCCAAACGGAAGCGTAGGTAGCGCATGATGACGTTATCGGCTTTGATCGTCACGGGATAGTCTGCCAGACAAATTCCGTCGCCGGGAGCCGATTGACCGGCGATGGTCACGTCGCCCTGCTTAATGTCGAGAGATGCTGCTAAACGAATCGTGCCTGCAACATCAAATACGATGGTGCGCGCCCCTTTCTGGTTCAGCGCATAACGAAGCATTCCTTTGGTCGGCGTAGTGCTGTCTTCGAGCGTCGTCACATGATAGACGGCACCTCCGCGACCTCCCGTTGTATAACGTCCAAAACCTTCGGCGCCGGGGAAAGCCGGGACGCGCGTTTCTTCTGCCGCCAACGGAAGCATCAGTGTCGCTGCAAACAGCGAACATAGAAAAGTTTTTTTCATTGGTTATAAAGTTAGTATTGTTGTTTCTTTAAAATTCTTCATCGCTGAAGGGTGATAGACATTAGTCCGATCACCACGTCATTTGAGAGGGTTGCGACCTCCAAATAACGTAAATCCTTGTCGGATGCAATCGGCAAGTCGAGCAGAATCGTCGCTCCGCCTTCAATTCTGTGGTTCAGTGTATGTGCGTCGGGACGATACAGTTCGGGCGATGCCAAACACTGGCGATAAGGCGCACGGTGGTTCAGATAGAACGCAGGCGTTCCGTCCAAGTAATCTTGCTCGATCGGCCACCACGTCTCCGGGTTCACCAAGTTTAGCGTGTCGGAAGATCCGTCTGCGTACGCCACGCGGAGAACTCCGTTGGCGATGCGGCTCTGCATTGCGTTGGTTGTGCCCGTCATCAATAGATACAAATGAGAAGCTTTGCCCTGCAAAGGCACTTGCACTTGCGTCGGGAAGTTGTCCCATTGAGAAGTAAAGATGATATTGTCTCCTGACGCCGGCGTGCGAAACGGAACATGAAGCGAGGTGGGTAAATATCCATACTGAGCGCCGCAAGCACGCAGATAACGGTCGTCCACCGCCACCGTGTCCAACGGATGACACCATTCTCCGTACCCTTGAGTGGGCAGCGCCAAGGTAGTCTGCAAGGCGCGCGGAGAGAGGTATTTTTGATGGAATAATTCCGTGACTCGTTCGTTGAAGCTTGATGTCAGATCCATCATTTCTAAGCGTGTAGAATCAACTTCGTCGAAGTCGCCCGGCGTGATCGAGCCCAAATCTACCTGTCGAGTCGGCATTTTTAGCAAAGCCTCTGTCGGTTGCCACCACGAACACTTTCCCTGACGGCAACGCTCGAAAAATCCATCATCGCTACGCTCTCCGGTTCCGGCGTGCTCTGAATCAATCGTTTCGTTGCTCCAATCTACCGTAAGAACCCACTCCGAATGATCTGTAGCGGATGTTCCGTTTGCGGTCGTACCATGTTGTGGTCGAGCCAACACACGGATTTCTATGCGAGGCGTTTCGACCGATTCGTCCAAATAGGAAATGCACACGTTTCCGTCGAAATCGGAGCCGTGTTGCACGCCGACAGCAGTAACTTCTGCCGCCCGTGCCGGAAACCGAAAAATCAAGGTGTCCGTGCCGAACTCCGGGATGCAACGATAGGTATAGACGCTCCGTAGATGACCGTCTCTGCCTTGCTCCGCGCGCACGGTATCGGTGTGGAAACTCAGAGCGTAATCCGGTGTTTCGATAGCGGCGTGATCCCACGAAGAGGGAAATCCCGGCTCGATATAGAGACGTTGGTTCAACCGATCGGGACGAATCCCGAAGAGACCTTGTACCAAGGTGCGGCAGGTGATTCCCACCGGGTCGCCGAAATCTCGATAACATTCTGAACGTGCGGCATCGTAATAGGAGATTTGTCCGAAATTTCCGGGACTGGCGCCTAAATACATAGCGTCCAAGAGAGCACTCTTCATCAAATGGAATGCTGCATCGTTGCGTCCGGCTTGCCAATAGGCTAACGCTGTGTGCGATACCTCCGCCAACGCCACATTGTTGATGCTCCATTCATAAGGTTGCCAGTTGGTGGTTGCCACCGTTGCATAGTTTCCGACAGCAATATCCGCCGCATATTGCGTGCGTTGCGACTCACCCTCCTCCGGTATTTGTACACGCAGCGGAAAGTGAGGCAGCTCCCGATCCACATAACTCGTGGCTGCATAAGCTTGACGCGGCGTAGCAGTCTCGCTGTCTATGGCATGATAGATCGTCCAAAGAGCAGCTTGCGGATGGGTACGTTGCAAACCCAAAGCATCCTGATACTCAGCCCAAACGCCGCGATCGGGAAGCCAAAGACGACTGTTTAAGGCTGCTAAGATCTTATCCGCCTCGCATTGATACGCCTCCGCTTGCGCGGCATACGAATCGAAGCCGACAAAGGCATCCCCCACGCCGGAGAGTTCCGATAGTTGAGGAATGCGACCCGCATCTGCGGCAGCCTGCAATAGCCGGGCAATCATCGCGACCTTCAGATGGGCACGATAGTTATAGGCGGACGAGTGTGTCACGGCGCCGCCGCTGTAGTACAAGGCATCGCTTGCCCAGATGCAGCAATAAGCGTCGTACAAACCATCATCGTTGGGATCGAAATTACGTTTTTCCCATGCTAAATGGCGGGTCAATACAGGCCACAGATTCAGAACATCGTCCAACGAGCCCGTCCAATTAAAATGCCATAACAATTCGTCTATATAGACCAAATTCATGTCATAGTGGTTGAGCTTGGTCGTACTATTAGGCATACGACAAATATAGCCATTGCTATAGATCGGCGTACCGAACTTCTCAAGTCCGCGTGCCAAATTCTTGGAGGAATCCTGCATAGGTTGCGCATACACAGGGGGAACGTCTGTCAACTGTGAAGCGGCATAATTCAAGAAATGGGTGTGCGCTCGGTCGTGTTGTCCCACGACGTCGCCCGTATAGGCGGCACGCCAACCACAGAGAGGCATTCGCCAACCGATGGAGCCATGCAGCCACACCCCATCTTCGCCCCAAATGGCATCGGCAGCCGTCGCCATAGCGCCACCCAAAGTATTCAAGAATGGGTCAGGCGTTTCAATGCGAATAGACGATGCCACGGAATCTGCAGCACGAACAGCTTGTGCAAAGCTGTCGTCATTCAGTCCGTTTGCCCCCTGTCCGAGAGCAAAGTAACCATAGTGGCGCTGTTCTTTGCCTCGGGTAGCCAACGGCATACGCGCCTCCAACGCTTCGCCTTCTGACGCTCCTTCGGGATGCACCACGCGACATTGCGTACCGGCGCTGAAAAATCCACCGAGGGTACGTTCTCCGCGCTTGCTCCGCGCGCCATATTTCAATTCAAAACTTGTTTTTCGCTTGGTATTTGTCAGTGTGTACTTGTTATCCCGACAACGAGCGGCGGTAAAATCGAAACAATCTTTCTTATCCACCCCCATATCACCTTCGCGGCTGAAGCGATCGTTCGTTGCAGCTCCGAAGCGTACTAATAGTTGCACATCTGCCGCGACGCCGAACGAGGCAATCTGCCACACGGCTCGATCGCCATCGTAGGCTGCCAATACGGTGATTTCCAGATCGGCGTCCTTCTTATTGCTCCGCGCCCACTCTTGCGGGAGCTGAATGTGGTAAATGCGTCTACCGGGACGGTAACGGCATTCCACTCGAACATTCGCCGAGCTGAGCGTGCTTTTGGGGGGCAAATAAGCATCGGGAGTCAGCGGCAACACCTCCTCTCCAGTTTGGGTCGGTCGCACCAATGACAACAATACATTGCCACCCATCTGCGGCATATAAAGGGCAAATTCAGGATAGTCGGAAGTCTCTACGCGGAATCCGGTATTAGCGCCATACAACGCGCGGGTAAAGCGGTTGTGCCCATTGACGGTTACGAAGTCTTCGCCCTCCGGCCAATAATTCAGCGTTCGTGGAGCTGACAACTGACTGCCCGACAACGGATCGTTGGCGGTGAAGAGCTGCTGCGCCGAAACTTCGGTCGGAATACCCCAAAACAGCCCTATGCTCATCACTGCCGACCAATAATATATAGGTTCAATAGGTTTCATCTGATAATTCTTTCAACCCTGACTGCATATAGTTCATCTGCCAATTTCGCGGACGGACGATACTTTCATTCCACCGAATGATGTCCAAGTCCAAAGGAACACGTCCGACAAGTTTGTCGGCGGGAGTTCGCCCGTGAGCGCGTTCCAATGCCTTCAATGCAGTTTCAAGCTCCACCTCACTCATCGTAGTGAAGCCGCGAACGATGCTGTTGGCATATGTTCCATGAGCATGCCCCTCTGCTGGGGTTGTATAGATAGAAGAGCATTGCAGCTCCGTAATATAGGTGGCAAGCTCTGCGTGTGCCGCTTGCAAGTGTCGCTCACCCTCGGCGGTTGGCTCAAGGTTACTGCCTAACGAAAGCCAAACTTCTGATCTCATTGGCACTTATATTTTATTTACCGATCAAGCGTAAGAACTCTTCACGCTTGGTCGGATCGTCTGCAAAGGCGCCACTGTAGTCGTAAGTCAGCGTCTTCGCATCCATTTTCTGCACACCGCGCATCTGCATACACAAATGCGATGCCTCCACGGCGACCATTACGCCAAGGGGCTGTAGTGCCTCTTGCAGACATTGACAGATCTGCGTTGTCAACCGTTCCTGCACTTGCAGACGGCGAGCGAAGGCGTCCACCATGCGCGGTATCTTGCTGAGCCCTACGATTTTTCCGTTGGGCAAATATCCCACGTGCACATGACCGAAAAACGGCAACATATGATGCTCGCACATTGAATAGAATTCAATGTCGCGAACTACAACCATCTGCCGCCCCTCTTGCTCGAAAAGGGCGGAGCCGAGGATGGCTACGGGATCCTCGCGATAGCCCTGTGTCAGGAAATCCCAAGACTTTGCCACCCGTTCGGGGGTGCGTTGCAACCCTTCGCGTTGGGGATCTTCGCCTAACTGCTCCAAGATGGCTTTCGTATGCTCAGCTATAGTTTCTAATTTATCCATTCGCTTCAATAAAAATTACCCGACTTAATCCAATGGCAGCTCAATTTCTTCGCGAATGATGAACATCTCGCGTCCCCAAACCGGGAATTCTTTTTTGAGCAAGCTCATGGTGGCATAAGCCTCCTCGGACGTGCGGAAATTGCCCGCGGTCAGGCGCCAATTCGGGGTTTTGAAATAGACATAGAGATCCATGTCCGGAAATTTCTTCTTGATCTCCTGCGACAACTCGTTAGCACGATATTTCGATGCGGTCTGATTATTGCCGGAGAATATTCGGATTCTGTAGCCGGAGGTCGTGATACGATCCGACTTGTCTCCGCGAGCATTTTGTACCCCACTATTCATCAGACCAGCCTCCGGAGACAACAGCGTCTCTAATCGCTGATCCTGATGAATCACGACGCGACCGGTCTCTGCCAAGTGTTGGCACATACTTTCTCTCGGTTCGGTTTGCGACGTCGAAACAAGGGATTGCGCCCCGACGCTCATGACCGAGAGAACCCATCCGAAAATTAGTAAGGAGGAAAATAACTTCATCAATTAAAAAATCAAATAGGGGAACAAAACAACGGTGAACGTTCGGAGTTGCGACCCGATGGAGGCATGAAACCACCTTCCCGACCACAGCTCCGAACGTTTATCTTATTTCCATGCCTCGATGATAGGCAGGAAAGTCTCGACCTTCAGTGCAGCGCCGCCGATCAAGCCACCGTCGATGTCGGGCTGAGCGAAGAGTTCGGGAGCGTTACTACCCTTGCAGCTTCCGCCGTAGAGGATGGAAGTGTTCTCAGCCACTTCTGCGCCGTAAACAGTAGCAATGCTCTGACGAATATAAGCGTGTACCTCTTCAGCCTGCGCTGCGGTAGCTGTCAAGCCTGTACCGATCGCCCAAACCGGCTCATAAGCGATGATTACCTTTGAGAAGTCAGCTGCAGAGAGACCGTAGATAGCTTTAAGCTGCGATTCGATCACCTGCTTGAATGTTCCGTTCTCGCGCTCTTCTTTCACCTCGCCCACACAGAAAATAGGGGTCAAACCGGCTGCCAAAGCCAAATTTACCTTTGTGGTCAGCGTTTCGTTGGTTTCACCATAATACTGACGACGCTCAGAGTGTCCCAAGATCACGTACTTAGCGCCTGTCGATGCGACCATCTCAGCGGAGATTTCGCCTGTATAAGCGCCTGAAGTGTGGTCAGCGCAGTTCTCTGCACCCACGCCGATCTTCTGCGTATCGATAGCGGCGCAAATAGAGGCGATCGAGATGTAGGGAGTACAGATCACTACGTCACAATTCACTTTCTTTCCTGCCAAGGCTGCATCGAGCCCCTTAGCCAATGCCAAACCGTCCTGAAGAGTAGTATTCATCTTCCAGTTGCCGGCAACAATTTTCTTTCTCATTGTTATTATTTCGATTAAAAGGAATGATAAAAAGTTCTTCTTTGAGCTGTGCGTTGCGCAGATCATTCGTCCACCGCAGTCACATCATGCCGTTTGCGATCCCAACTCTGAAATACGCGGTAGAACCACAGCAGGAGATAGGGAATAACGATCAGCGCCAAGATCATCCAGAGGCGGGTAGAATAATTGATCACCACAACCTTGCCGAGTGTCTGATTCTCCAATTTATCGGACTGAAGTTGATCGAGATTGACATCCATCAAATTCTTTTTCCAATAGATTGTGCCATCCTTGATCAAGAGCAGTCCGGGATTGGCGCGAGTAATGGTCTCCAAGACCGTAACGTCACCGTAAATGAAGGGGAACGTCGCACCGGCGCGCTCCACCCAACGACGATATTGAGCATGATCTATCGGCGTCAGACAATAAAAAGCATATCCGTAGTGCTCGGCGTAGTTATAGACAGTGTTGAGTGCTTCGATGCTTGCGTCTGAAGTCTCGTCCAAAGCATACGACACGGCGATCAGACTATAATTGCGGCTGCGCAACAAGGTCTGCGTCAGATCGTTGTGCGCGATATCGGTCACGAAAAAGTCTTTAATTTCTTTCTTAGGCAACTGTATGCCCAACTTTCCCAACATGGTCGTGAGAGCACTCTGCACAGGCTCTACACTTTCGACGCCGTCAATCGGCACTCGATGTACCACCTGCTCTACGAATGTCCAGCCGGAATCTTCGTCCGGGATCTCGTCGAGCGAAAACTCTTGGCGAACACCATCCTTCTCATAGAGAATACTGTAGGTCTCTTCGTATTCTGGATTATATCCTCCGGACATTGCCTCCGGAATATTTACCCCCGACTTGAAGGGACGAAAATCTATCAGCGGCAAGTGTGCAATGCCCCACCAGCAAATGCCTGCGCCCAACGCCATAACATACGTGAAGTAGCGGTAGAAGTCTTTCTGATCCACCCACTGCTCCAACAACGGCTCTACATTGCGACCGCGAATCAGTAGCGGCAGGAATAGCAAGATCAGCACTACATTCTTGATGAATGTGGTCCAGTTGGAGAGTTGTAGCGCGTCGCCGAAGCAACCGCAGTCGCTGACCGGATCTTTCAATGCAGAATAGAGGGTCAACCCCGTGACACCCAACAAAAAAAGCAGTGCTATAGGGTACGACCACTTCTTCAGATGACCAAAGAAGAGGAACACGCCCAACGCCAATTCGCCCAGACATAACAACAGAGCCAACTCCTTGCTCCAAGGCATCATCATCTCCCAGCCGAAAGCGCGGAAATATTCCGTCAGCTTGAAAGAGGTACCCAACGGATCAATGCACTTCATCAGTCCTGAGAGCACGAATAGGCTTCCTAACAGACATCCACAAGTGTGGATGAAGTAGTGTGTCTGCCCATGTCTTTTTCTGTTTAATGACTTACGTTGCATACTGCTGTGTTTTAATATGTACCACCGGAGGAATGCACCGGATTTTCAGTTCACTCTGCAAAGTGTAGCTGTATCAAGCCAAACAAAGCATAGTTGATCATATCCATGTAGTTGGCGTCAATGCCTTCAGAGATCAGCGTGGCGCCTTGCAGATCTTCCATCTGTTTGGTGCGCTGAATCTTCATCAAGATCAAATCTACATACGAGCTGATCCGCATCAAGCGCCAAGCCTCGTCATAATCGTGATTTTTGGCTTGCAGCAAAAGGCGCGTCTGCTTCATGTAGTTGTCGTAAAGCTCTATCGCCTCGTCTGCTGTCAAATCGGCTGATTCTGCGTAACCTCGGCTCAACTGAATGAGCCCGATGATACCGTAGTTGACAATGCCGATAAATTCAGGATAAATGCCTTCATGCACCCGCGCCTCCCCTTTCACCTGAAGGCTGCGAATGCGATTGGCTTTGATATAGATCTGATCGGTGATAGACTGTGGACGCATGATGCGCCATGAAGCGCCATAATCGTGCAACTTCTTGACGTATATTTCGCGGCACTGTTGCGTCACCTCGTTCAGCTGATCTTCGGTAGTCATGTATTTGATTGAGTTATGTATTTCTATCTAAATTATAAGATGTGTCACCCTGTTATTTTGCGGATTGATTGATCCAATCTGATCCGCGGCGTAAGGCCTCTTGCACCGAAGCATGATCGAGAGAATCAATATGCCAATAGCTCGGATCGGGCAGATAGAGCTTAGTACCAGCCGTCACGTTGTCCGGACTCTGTAACTGATCGCGGTTCACCTCAAAGAGATAAATCCAATAAGCCTTGTGTCCATAGAGCCGTTTGGCGATGAGTGTCAAGCGGTCGCCGGGCTGCATTACGATCTGTGCGCGTGTCCCGTCGTCTGTCAACACGTAGGGATTACCTGCGCGTTGGGGCATCGGAGCGGACGCTGATGCAGTTTGCTCCTCCGTCGTTGTCGGCTCGAAGATCTCCGCAGGAGCTTCGACCGTTGTGGTATCTGGGGCGATTGAATCCGTCGGCTGAAATTCCGACGTTTCTTGCGGCTCCAATTCGTCGATCGATTCTGCGGGAACGACCTCCTCTGCCACAAGCGTTTCGGAAGCATTGGGGGCACATTCTCCCGCGCAAATGTAATAAATTACCGCCGAAAGCAGCAAAAATCCTACCACAAAAGCGGCAATCAGTCTTGTTTTCCGACTTTTTTGTGTCGAAATATGGGGATCTTCGTCCGATTGTATCGGAGCGGGCTGTGGTGTGGAGGGTTCTTCCTCCTCAGGTACGACCTCACTCTGCGGCGCTGTTTCTGACTCCGGAATTGGTGTCTCTACCACATCCGATACGGTGGTATCAGGCTCTGCCGACGCCACGGACTTAGGCTCGGTAGTAGTGTCCGAAAGTGCCACAGTCGGAGCCTCTTCTTCCTCGATGACTTCTTCCGGCGCAACATTGGTGGGCGCTATCGGGGCAGGATGGGGCGCTACGTGACCCACGACGATCGGTTCGAAGCAACTGAACGGGGCATTGATTCCCTCGCGCATTTTGTCGTCGATGCTCCATGCCACACGACGTCCCGCACCATTCTGGATGTTCAGCACGCGGAAAACGCCCAAGCCGGAGACCGCCGCCTCCTCCCCTCGCTGCAAAGCGTTGCGCAAGGTGTCGACCAATGCAGCGATAAACGCCGCAGCCTGTTCTTCGGTCACTTTGGTATAATCCGCCAACAAGGTAGCAAGACGATCGGCGCCGATGACTCCGGATTGTGTGTACACCGTCTGCGGAGTTGTTGCGGATGCCTCTTCGGTCGGAACGGGTTCCAAAACCTGCTCATCGGGTTGAAAACGGCAAGTGATACGCGGCGGATAGAGCACGATATCGCCCGTCTCTGACTCTTCTTGCTCATATTCGGGATGCTTGTGAGGGATGAAAAGCCCTAAACCGGGAAGTCGGATGGTAGTGGCATGAATCATTTCCTCCTGTAGAGCGCGCTCCAAACCGCTCAAGAGCAATGAACAAGTAGCCTTATCCAAGGCACTCCGGTGCTGAATGTCGGCTAAAACTTCCTTAGGGGTCATTGCTCCGACTTGCTTTCGTTAGGATTTTCTAACGGCAGATATTCCACCGCAATTCCGGCACGACGTAGCAAGTTTAAGCCATCGGCGATGCGATATTCCTCACTATAGACCACTCGGCGAATGCCGGCTTGAATAATCAGCTTGGCACACTCGATGCAAGGCGACGCCGTGACATACAGTGTGGCGCCGTCGCTCGAATTGCTGGACTTTGCCACTTTCGTGATGGCGTTGGCCTCGGCGTGCAAGACGTAGGGTTTGGTACGTTCGCCCCCCTCCTCCTCGCATATATTCTCGAAACCGCATGGGGTGCCGTTATAACCATCGGAGATGATCATTTTCTCTTTGACAATCAAGGCGCCCACTTGACGGCGGCGGCAATAGGAATTTTCAGCCCATACGCGAGCCATACGCAAGTAGCGGTGATCTAAGGCGTGCTGTTTCTCTTCGTTAGTCATTGGTGAGATTACTTTAATTGTTGGCGAAGTTGCTTGATACCCTCAATATAAGTCGGGTCGTCGGTATAGAACTCGCGATAAAAATAATTTTCGTCTTTCACTTGACGCATGATGTAGGCGATCAAGAGGCGTTCGATCTGGTCGTGCGAGTGGGCAATCTCTCGCTGCACGGGAGCGACCTTGTCGGCGGCAAAGCGCACAAAGTCGGCTACCAGATTTTGCGACTTCAGATAGTTGTGCATGGTATCGAAGTCGTTGAACGCCGTCAATGCCGCACGATGCGTGTCGCTGTAGCGGAAGGCGAAGGAGTAGCAGAGACCGGCATTCACCACCTTATTATAATAAGGCGTCACGCCGACTGTATCGCCGGGGATAAAGCGGTCTGGGGTAATACCGCCGCCGCCATACACAACGCGACCTTTCGAGGTGTGATACTGCACGGTGTCGGCTTGATGAATACTGTCTTCCGAATAAAATTCGCCATGTTCGTAGCGAGTCAAGATGTCGCGTTCATAATCCTCGCCGTTGCCCATCTTGTAAGCCTTCTGAATGCAACGACCGGAAGGAATGTAATAGCGTGCTGTAGTGAGGCGTAACGCAGAGCCGTCGTTCAAGTCGAACTGACGTTGTACCAACCCCTTGCCGAACGAACGGCGTCCAACGATGATGCCGCGGTCGTTGTCCTGAATAGCCCCCGAAAAAATTTCGCTCGCTGAAGCCGACCATTCGTCGATCAAGACGACTAACGGAGCCTCTTTGAAGTTGCCATGACCATCGGCACACATATCTTCGCGCGGGTTGTTTTTACCTTCGGTGTAAACGATCAGCTGTCCGCGTTGCAGGAATTCATTAACCATGCGAGCGCAAACATCCATATAACCGCCGGAATTGCCACGCAAATCGACAATGAACCCGCGCGCACCTTCGCGTTTCAGATTCACCAGAGCGGTGAAGAATTCGTTATAGGTGTTACGTCCAAAGTTATCGACCTTGATGTAACCCATGCCCGGTGCGATCAGATAGGAGGCGTTGACGCTGACCAACGGAATATCGCCACGAACGATGTCGAATTTCAACTCTTCGTCGGCTGAAGCACGGCGAATACCCACGCGTACAGTGGTGCCTTTTTCGCCACGCAAGTTCTTGAACACTTTTTCGTTGGTAATTCCTTTGCCGACAAAGCTCGAATCGTTGATCGAGACAATGCGGTCGCCGGGGATCAAGCCCACCTTTTCGGAGGGACCTCCGGAGATCACACTAATCACCATCACGGTATCATTCTGAATATTAAATTGCACGCCGATGCCGGAGAACGAACCACTCAACTGCTCGTTGGTGCTCTCCAAGTCTTTGGCAGGGATGTACACCGAATGGGGATCCAGCTCGCTGATCAGCGTCGGGATTGCCTCTTCCAACAGATCGTTGAGGTTCAACGTGTCAACATATTCTTGTTCCAAGAGGTCGAATAGGGTCTGCATCTTGTCCATCGCAGAAGCAGTCTGAGTCGATCTGCGCGGAGAGGTCGGGACAAAAGTAATTTCGCCGCTATGCTGCACGCGCAGTTGTTCCAGACGAGTACCCAAATAAATGAAAAAAGCCACCGCCAACGCGACGATCAGCGGGAGCCATGTCTTATTATTGTTGTTGTTCATAGAGTGTAATTGCACCGGTAATGGGGTTAAACGTAGCCTGAGCAGGCTGTTTCTTGTTGAATTGTGTGGCGGGCAACTGCTGCACGCTACCCAACTGTGCTAAAGAGACTTCGCGTTCCGCCCATGTCTTTCCGCCGTAAGAGAGGGTGACAACAGCACGTCCCGGGCGGCAATAGGCTACCCCCTGTCCGCTATCCTTCTTGTTTTTGGTTGTCGCAGCATCTGTCGCAGGGCGCAAATCCTCCACGATGCGGAGCGAGAGATAGAGCGGTTCACCGCCCAAATCCTGCACATCAGTGAAGCCGTAGTGGGTAGAAAAACGTAAGACGACGGCATCGGTCATGACCTCGGTCGGCGTGACGTTGAAGGTACGCGTGATGCGGCGCACACGCTGTGTGCCGGTGAAGAACGACATATAGGCAGCCTCCTGTCGTTGCAGGTTCTCGAGTACGAGCTGATAGGCAGCACCGTCGGCAGGCTGGCTGTCCGATTCGCCGGTCAGGAGATCCAGACGGCTCTCCCGGATGCGAAATACTTGCGCCGCGGCGATTTCAGCCTGCTTAGACTTGGAGCCGGCTTTCATCAGATCGGCGGTGACTACCTGCAACGCCTCCGGAGCGGAGACTAATACTTCGCCATCGGTTGACGTGCCTGTTGCTACCTCCGGTTCGCGATTGATGCTCCATAAGGAACCACCGTCCGTGAGGTAGAAGGTGGGCATATTGCCCTTGTCGGTGAAACGAATATAATAGGTTTGAGTCGTGTCCGCCTCTGCCGCAGTGCCCAACGTCACGCCGGTAATGCGCCACGTTGTGGCATCCTCCAACGGCGCATCGGTGACGCCCAAGAAACGCTCTGCATAGGGAGCGTAGACACCTGCTTTAGTCTCGGTGCATTCTGCCTCGATGGTGAGGGTCAGAGCGGTACGCGGCAAGGTATAGGTGACGCCGTAACCTGTAGCCTCCCCCGCCGTGATGCGGCGGACGGTCTGTGCGTAGGCGGTCATATGAAACTGCGCAGCTATCAGCAAGAAAGCGGCAGTCGGTAGGTATGATTGTACATTTCTTTTCATGTCTCTGAAGATCTCTGTGCTTATTTAACGGGCAAATATAATTCTTTTTGTGCGCTATTGGTCGGCATGACCTCTATTTTTGTGCATAATGAGGCTAAAATGTGCGACGAAGAGCTACCGAAACACTTTTTATCGTGATTTTGTTCTATTACTCCTCGTCCAACATCTCGATGTCTTCTCCCGCTTGAGAACAAAACATTCAGCCCTTTTTCGGGAGCAAAGCATTTGCGTAAATCTCATACAACAGATTTCTGCGGATGCTTCAGAAGGATACAAAAAAGAACTGCCTTCGCACCCCAAACGACGTGCAAAGGCAGTTCTGAATATTCAAGAGTACACCGGAATCATGCGCGGTGTTATTCCCACTCGATGGTGCTCGGCGGCTTGGAGGAGATGTCGTAAACTACACGGTTAACACCCTTGACCTTGTTGATGATCTCGTTGCTGACACGCGCCAAGAACTCATACGGCAGGTGGCTCCAATCGGCTGTCATGCCGTCGGTCGAAATGACGGCGCGCAAAGCTACCGCGTTCTCGTAAGTACGTTCATCACCCATGACGCCAACCGATTTGATCGGCAACAGGATCACGCCGGCTTGCCAAACCTGATCGTAAAGACCATCGTCTTTCAAGCCTTGGATGAAGATGTGGTCTGCCTCCTGAAGGATGTGCACCTTTTCGGGGGTGACATCACCCAAGATACGTACGCCCAAACCGGGACCGGGGAAGGGATGGCGACCAATGAGCTCTTTGGGCACGCCCAACTCAGCTCCGACACGACGAACTTCATCTTTGAAGAGCAGACGCAAGGGTTCGACCAGCTTCAGATTCATACGTGCAGGGAGTCCGCCGACATTATGGTGGCTCTTGATGACCATACCCGTGATATTGAGCGACTCGATACAATCAGGATAGATGGTACCCTGTGCCAACCACTTGACGTCCTGAATTTTCTTGGCTTCCTGTTCGAAAATGTCGATAAAGCCGCCGCCGATGATCTTGCGCTTGCGCTCCGGTTCGGTGACGCCAGCGAGGGCGGTATAGAAGTGCTCCTTGGCATCTACCCCCTTGACGTTCAAGCCGAGGCATTTGTAGTTCTCCAATACATCTTCGAACTCGTTTTTACGGAGCAAGCCATTGTCTACAAAGATACAGTAGAGGTTCTTGCCAATGGCTTTGTTGAGCAATACGGCAGCAACAGAACTGTCTACGCCACCGGAGAGAGCCAAGATTACCTTGTCGTTGCCCAACTTAGCCTTGAGGTCTGCAACTGTGGTCGTGATGTAGGAGGCTGCTGACCAATCTTGTGCACAGTGGCAGATCTCCTTCAAGAAGTTCTGCAACAGCACTTTTCCATCCTCACTGTGGAACACTTCCGGATGGAACTGAACGCCCCAAGTGGGTTCACCCTCAATGCGGAAGCCTGCGTATTTGACGCTCTGTGTGCTGGCAATGAGACGGAAGTTTTCGGGGACATGAGTGATGGTGTCGCCGTGGCTCATCCAGACCACGGACTGTGGACGGACGCCTTGGAACAAAGGATCTGTGGCGTCGATCCAATCGAGGTGGGCACGTCCATACTCACGTGTGGCGCAAGCCTCCACCTTACCTCCGGAGCTCTGAGTGAGGTATTGTGCGCCGTAGCATACGCCCAACACGGGCCACGTGCCACGAATACGACTCAAGTCCGGCTTCAGAGCATTAACATCGTTGACGGAGAATGGCGATCCGGAGAGGATTACACCTTTCACATCGTCCGTCTGCTCAGGAAACTTGTTGTAAGGAACAATCTCACAATAGGTGTTCAGTTCGCGCACACGGCGAGCAATGAGCTGCGTGTACTGCGATCCGAAGTCTAAGATAATG
Source organism: uncultured Prevotellaceae bacterium (assembly GCA_964530595.1). Lineage (GTDB taxonomy): Bacteria > Bacteroidota > Bacteroidia > Bacteroidales > UBA3663 > Liminaster. The sequence goes on from CAZGZL010000025.1 coordinate 15,247, forward strand.
ATTTTCTCTTGCATTTGATATATAATAAAGTGAAGTAAGTTACTTTGCAATGAATGTTGCGCTCGTTCAAGAACGGTTAGTTGGCGCGGCGAAGAACGCTGTAAGCTTCCGTGAGTCCTAACTCGCCGGCCTTGCTCAAGTCAGCGATGCCCGCTTGAGTGAGCCCCTGCCGCAAACGGATCAATCCGCGGTTGTAGTAGGCTTCGGCAAAATTGGGATAGAGCTCAATGGCACGATCCAAGTCGGCTTCGGCAGCCTCTAAGTGTCCTAAATTGCTGCTGACCCATGCGCGATTGTAATAAGCATAGACAAAGGTGGGCGAGAGCTCGATCACTTTGTCTAAGTCGTGCATGATGAGGTCGTTGTCCATCTTACGCTGCGCCTCGACACGTTCGGCAGAGGGAGAACCGACACCGCCATGTTTGAGGGCTGTCGATCCGTTATTCACCTCCGGAGCGGCAAGCAATACACTACGCAGCTCATCGGTTTCGGAGGCTGTCGGAGTATAGTTCTGCTGACGTTGTTGCACCTCCAACCACCGCAAGCGAAGCACCGCACGGTTGAAGTATGCCAAGATGAAATCATCGCGACGCATCAATACTTGGTTGAGATCGTTGATAGCGTTCTGATAATCTTGTACCAACATATAGTCTAAGGAGCGTCCGAAGTAGTAGACGACGTGATCCGGAGCGAAAGACAAGAGACGGGCGTAGTCGTCGATGGAGGCAAAATGCGCTTGTACTTGCGCTTCGGTGAGCATGGGTTCGTTGCTGACCACCTTCAAACGACGGCTCAGCAAGCCGGCACGGTTGAAGTCGGAGAGACTTTTCTCGAAATAGATGTTTTGATGTACCTGATCGGGATTGTCGTAATACGTCAAGACAAAAAGGGGCTGAAGGTCAACGGTGAAGTTGCGATCTTGCACACGTCCGCGAATGGAGCTGCTATAGCGTGTGTTCTCCTGCGGAAGGTTGGACGCCAACCCACGATTGAACTTGCGGATGTTGCGGTCGCTCTCGCGACGGATACGTGCTTCGTCGTCTTCCTCTTCATCTAACGTAGTTTCGTCATTATGTCGCGCCGTCAATACACTGTCCGGATTGGCTACCCCTGCCGCCACGAGCTGAGCGCGCTCTCGCTGCCGTTGTTCGTGTTCGGTGCGCACCTGTTGTTCCAAGAGAAACGCAGCTTTGAAGTCGTCATCTGCAGCGCGCGATTGTCCGAGTTTCTTATAGTCCTCCGAACGGGCATACAACGCAGGGAAAAAGTTCTTGTGGGCTTCATAGACGCGGGTATAATCGGCTATGGCGCCGCGGTAATCGCCGGTTTCGTCGCGTAAAAGGGCGCGATTGTAGGCTGCGAAGGTGTTATCGGGGTCTAAATCGAGAACGGCAGAAAAATCTTCGATGGCACGGTTGCGATCGCCCACTTGGGCACGAAGCAGACCGCGATTATAGCGTGGAATGGTATTCGAAGGGTCTAACGTGTGGGCTTCTTCGTAGTCCGAAAGGGCGCCGCGGATATTGTCTTGGTAGTAACGCGCCAAGCCTCGGTTGATGTAATAGGCAGATTGTTGCGGATCAAGGAGAATGGCGTGGCTGAGGTCAGCGTCGGCGTCGGCATAACGCTGTTGATCCATGTAAATCATGCTCCGCAATCCGTAAGCAACGGCGGAACCTTTGTCTAACTTGAGAACGTGATCCAAATCAGCCAACGCCTGCACACTGTCGCCCTGCGCAATGCGGAGCTGAGCTCGACCTAAATAAGCCGATTCGTCGGAGGGGAAAAGGCGAATGAGTCGCGTATAGCAAGAGTCGGCTCGATGAACATCCCCCTGCTGCGCATAGACCGATGCTAAGCCGCCCAAGAATGGACGGTGCTCCGGCTGCATCTTCAAGCCTGCATTGAAATCGGCAACGGCACCGTCATATTGCTGCAAACTCAGACGGGAAAGTCCCCGTACATGGTAGGCAGTGATGAGAAAAGGATTGCGATCTATGCAGAGCGAGGCATCTTGTTCAGCGCCTAAATAGTCGTCTAAATAAAACTTGGCAATGGAACGGTATAGATAAGGCTCAGCCTGATAAGGCTTCACTTGAATCACGTTGTTGAAGTATTGGATGGCTAAAATGTAATCTTCAAAATAAAGAGCATTTCGCCCCATAGACAATACCCTGTCTGTATTGATCTGTCCCCACGCCAAGGCGAGAGCAGAACACCACAATAAGAATATGGAGGAGATTCGGCGCATAGCAGATAGCTAAAAACGCGGCAAAGGTAATAAAATATCCGGACTATCCATCTGCTGAAAGTATTTTATGCGCCGTTTTTTGTTTTTGAATCGGTTTTGCGCTACCTTCGCCCACCATGAGCATTAAGCATTAGCATCTGTCCTGAATGAAAAATCTACGACGCAACTCTTGGCCGTGGGTGTTGAGCGCCTATTTCGCCGAGGGTCTTCCCTATCAAATGATTACAACGGTGAGCATTTTTATGCTTTCCGAACGAATGGTTCGCGGCAGTCATGTGGTGGTTGCCGCCAGTCTGCTGAGCCTACCATGGTCGCTGAAAGCGCTGTGGAGTCCCGCAGTGGACCTATACCGCACCAAGCGTTGGTGGATGTTGGCAGCGGGCACGGGCGTGGCGCTCTGCATGGGTATCGCTGCGGGTGTGCTGACGTGGGAGAATTGGCTACCGTGGACGCTGATGGCATTGGCATTGGGCGCGTTTTGTTCTGCCACTTACGACGTGGCGTGCGATGGCTTTTATATGCAGGCACTCGATAGCGAGCAACAGTCTTTCTTCGTCGGATTCCGTTCGACGGCGTATCGGCTTAGCACCCTTTTCTGTAGCGGCGTGGTGCTGAGCTTCGAAGGGGCTTTGGTACGTCGAGGTTCACCTGCACCGACATTATTAGACGACGTGACGTTTGCTTGGTGCGTGGTGTTCGGTGGTATTGCGGTGCTGATGTTGCTCTTTCAAGCGTTACACGGCTGGCTACTCCCCCATCCATACAACGACAGCATTAAGCGTACCGCGCCCAATGACGTATCCGGAGCAGCTGCGGCGCAGAACAACGACAAGGTACCCGGTTTCTGGAGCGTTCTTCGCAGCTTTTTGATGCGCAAAGACTTAGGTTTTACACTGATTTTCTTGTTGGCATATCGCTTGGGAGAGGCAATGCTCTCTAAGGTGGCAGTGCTCTTCTTGGTTTCCTCTCGCGAAACGGGTGGCTTGGCATTAGACAATTTGCAATGTGGCGTAGTCTATGGCACGGTAGGGGTTGCCGCCCTTTTGACAGGCGGCATTTTGGGCGGTATGTACATTGCTAAAATAGGTTTACGACGCGCGTTGCTCCCCATGGCGTTGCTGCTCAACTTGCCCGATCTGTTGTATGTTTGGATGTCCGCAACGCAGCCTGAGCACCTTTGGACGATCGGAATAGCAGTCGCCGTGGAACAATTCGGCTACGGCTTCGGTCTTACGGCTTATATGGTCTATATGTTGCAGGCGGTCAAAGGAGCGTTCGCAACCTCTCACTATGCCTTTCTGACCTGCGTCATGGCGCTTGGATTGATGCTTCCAAGCGCTGTCAGCGGCTATATTCAGGAGTCGTTGGGCTACACCGCCTTTTTCGTCGTGGCGTGTGTCTGCACTCTGCCCTGCTTCGCCGTCTGTTGGTGGTTGAAGCGAAAAATGGAATAGTATTACTTTCCGCCGCGTACTTTGTCGGGATGTTTCTGCATGAAGTCTTTCCACGATTTGCAGCCACCCGTAGCGGCAGAGACGGGACGAGAGGTCTCGTAATAGTGGCACAAAGCGATGCCCAAAGCATCTGTGGCATCTAATTTCTTGCCTAATTCATCGGGTGTGATATGGAGGATGCGGCAGAGCATGGCAGAGACTTGCTCTTTAGACGCCGAACCATTGCCCGTGATCGCCATCTTAACTTTCATAGGAGCATATTCGAATACCGGAAGATCTCTCGATACGGCAGCTGCCATAGCGACGCCTTGCGCACGGCAAAGCTTCACCATAGACTGTACGTTGATACCTAAGAAGGGAGATTCGATGGCTAATTCGTCGGGATGATATTGTTCAATCAATCCCTGCACCCGTTCGAAAATACGCTTCAAACGCAAGTAATGGCTTTCGAATTTAGAGAGTTGGAGGACGCCCATAACAATAAGGTGCGGCTTTTTATCCCGCACCTCTAATAATCCGTACCCCATCACGTTGGTTCCGGGGTCTATGCCCAAAATAATCTTTTCGACGCTTGGGTGCTGCGCGTTGCCCGTCTGCGGTGCATCCGGGGTGGACGAATTCACGTTATTCAGCGCCATTAGGATCTTCTATGTCGTTTTCACCAAAATCAAAAGCCTCGTCCGGATCGTCGTTGCCAACGCGTTCCGATTCGCCTTGCTCGTCCATGCCTTGCTCAAAAAGGTCGTATTGAGCATTGCGATCTTCTATGTATTGAACCTGCGCTTTGATCAGCTCTGAATTGCGCAAATATTCGTTGTCACCGACGATCTGCCAAACTTCGTCAGCCGTTGTCGCTTCAGCCGTCTTAATGAGCATCAGGTAAGCACCCACGATGTTGGAACGATTGGCTTCGTAAGTAGAATCAACTAAATGATCGTAATCTGCGTAATAACGCTCTTGCACCTCGGCAATCAACTTCTCAGTATCTTCTTGGGTGAGAGAATCCTTGCTTTCCCCTTCGGCTGTTGCGCCGCTACGTTGCAACAACGAGCCTAAAGCCGTCTGCTGCAAATAGGCAGCATTATCCAAGAATGCCGTCAATTCATCATTATACGGCGTGCCGGTAACTTCAAAAGTCTGATCCGCAAGGGTGACATTGATCGTGCCCTTCTCCAATATAACCGGGGCGGTTAGATATCCGTATTCCACAAAGACCAACTGATCTTCGGTCACACTGCCGACAAAGCTAAAGGTACCGTCCTCGCCCACGACTGTGGCGTCGATAGCTTCGCTGAGAATGTTATAGAGATAGATCGAATCGCCCATTTCGATGTCGGATGACAATTCGCTGAGGTCTATCTGTCCTACAATTTGGTAATTCTTTTCGCGGCTGCATGATGTACACAGCAGCGTGGCAGTGGTGCCTACGGCGAGAGCCGTATAGAGAAGCGATGAAATCTTCATGTGAGTTAGTCTTATTGTGTGTTTAAATATAATGGCGCGGATGATTCGTTGTAGAAGCAACAGCTCGTGACTACCGATCCTTCTCAGAGTAATTCGATCTTCTGAAGCTCGCTATACAAGCGTTGCACGGGCAATCCCATGACATTGAAGTAACTTCCATTGATCCCACGTACTCCGACATAACCGATCCACTCCTGAATACCGTAAGCACCGGCTTTGTCCAAGGGATGGTAATGGGAGACATAGTAATGTATCTGTTCGGCAGAAAGCGGAGCAAAGGTAACATCAGTACAGCAAACAAAGGAGCGCTGTTCACTCGCCGTTCGGAGACAAACAGCGGTATAGACTTGATGTGTCTGTCCGGAGAGGGCAGAAAGCATTTCTTCGGCTTCCGCTTCGCTATGAGGCTTCCCCATGACGCGCCCATTCAGCCAAACAATGGTGTCGGCGGTAATCAAAACCTCTCCCTCAGATAAAGTTAGGTCGTAGGCAGCCATTTTTAGTGCGGCGATGTGCGCAGGGATGTCTCCGGCTTGCAAATCGGAGGGACAAGTTTCCTCTACATCTTTAAGTTGAACCACATCGAAGGGAATATCCAACCCGCCGAGGAGTTCTCGACGACGCGGAGAATTGCTTGCCAGAAGTAGTTTCGTAATCTTCATATTTATAAAAATAGATCGTAGATTTATAAAAAATAGATCGTGGAACCGTTTACCATCCGAAAGCGTGATCTGCCATCCAGAGCCCTTGTGCTTTGAGCACCTGTTCGATGACGTCACGCGCGCAGCCTTCACCCCCTTTGTAAGGCGAGACATAGCGACACACCTCTCGTATTTCGGATGCAGCATCGGCGGGACAAACAGGAAGCGCCACACGCTGCATCACTTCGTAGTCGGGAATATCATCTCCCATATAGAGGATGTTAGCATCGGTCAGTCCGGTCTGCTGCAAAAAGTCTTCGTATTGTCTTGTCTTGACGGAGGCGCCTAAGTAAATATAGGGCACGCCGAGACCTGCGTAGCGCAACCGTACATTTTCCGTTTTGGCACCGGTTATTATCGCTACGATCAATCCTTGCTTCACGGCTAACTGCATTGCGTAGCCATCCTTGATGTTCAACGTACGCATCGGCTGTCCGTCTGCCTGCATCGTTACTGTAGGGGCAGAAAGTACACCGTCGACGTCGAACACCAAGGCTTTGATTTGAGTTAGGTCAAATGCGATCATTGCTCAATTTTCGTACATCAAGCTTCGATGATTGTCACCCAACCGTGCTTATCTTCGAGATCGCCGTACTGAATGCCGCGCAAGGTCTCGTAGAGCTTCGTGCAAACAGGACCGGGCTCGCGACCGTCCAAAATCTTATACGTTACTTGTTCATCCAAGTCGTCTATGTGGGAAATAGGCGCAATGACAGCAGCTGTTCCGCACATTCCGGCTTCGTCCAATTTGTTGAGCTCTTCGATCGGCATCGGACGCTGTTCCACGTTCAATCCCAAATCCTGCGCCAACTGCATGAGACTCTTATTCGTGATGGAGGGGAGAATACTCTCGCTTTGCGGAGTAACATAAGTGTTGCCCTCGATGCCAAAGAAGTTTGCGGGACCGCATTCGTCAATATATTTTTTAGAACGTGCGTCCAAATAAACCACAGCGCTATAGCCCAACTCGTGCGCCTTCATGCCAGCGGTCAAACTTGCTGCATAATTGCCGCCCACCTTCCAACGACCGGTACCATAAGGTGCTGCACGATCGTAGTGACGTAGAATACAGCAAGGCGTTGCGTGGAAGCCATCTTTGAAATATGCTCCAACAGGCATAGCGAACACGATAAATTCATACTGATCGGCAGGATGAACGCCCACCTGAGCGCCTGTACCGAAGAGCACCGGACGAATATAGAGTGACGCGCCAGATTCATACGGAGGGACGTAATCGGCGTTCAGTTCGACGACTTTGCGGATTGCCTCCTCAAAAAGACCGTCCGGAAGCGGCGCCATCATGATGCCTTCGCACGTACTTTGCAAGCGCTTGGCATTTTCATTCATGCGGAAGACGCGGATCTTACCGTCGCGACCGCGGAACGCTTTCAGCCCTTCGAAGCCAGCTTGACCATAGTGTAACGCTGTGGCAGCCATGTGCATCGAAACTTCTTCCGAATCCGAGACTCTCAGTTCGCCCCAAGCACCATTTTTAAAGGTGCAGCGGACATTATAATCTGTTTTTCGATAGCCAAAGGACAAATTTGCCCAATCAATTTGCTTACTCA
>CAZGZL010000026.1:0-21697 GCA_964530595.1 uncultured Prevotellaceae bacterium
CTTTCTTAGCAGGGAAGTAGCCAAAGACAACACCAATGATGGTGCAAATGGCAAAGCTGACAAAGATACTCCATGCAGGTACCGAGGTGGGTAGCCCGAAGAACACGGCACACTCCGAGAGCCCTATGCCCAACAATACGCCGAGGATTCCTCCCGTGATACTGATCAGGATAGATTCGATCAGGAACTGACTGGAGATATCCAAGCCTCGCGCTCCAACCGACATGCGCAAACCAATCTCTTTGGTACGTTCCGTCACCGAGACCAACATAATATTCATGATTCCGATGCCCGCCACCAATAGGGAGAAGCCCGCCGCCACGACCAAGATGATGGTGATGCTGTCCATGGTCGACGACATGGTTTCCATCATCTCCTGCTGCGAGCGGATCGTGAAGTCGTCGTCTGCCTCCTCCTTGAGCTTATGGTTGCGGCGCAACAGTGTGGTGAGCTCGTCGATGGCGTCGTCCGTCATGTCTTCAGTCAATGCGGAGCAGTTGATCGACGAGAGATAGGTCTGCGCCAAGATACGCTTCATCACAGTGGTGTAGGGAGCCAAAATCAAGTTGTCTTGGTCCATCCCGAAGCTGTTGTAGCCCTTAGACTTCAGGACGCCGACAATACGGAAGGGGATCGACTTGAAACGAATCGTTTTGCCCACAGGGTCTCCACCCTCCGGGAAGAGTTCATCGACGACGGTCTTGCCCACCAAGCAGACCTTGGCAGACGACTGAATATCTACGTCCGTGAAGACGGCTCCGTCCTCTACCTGCCATTGTTTGATGTCCAAGTATTCGGGATCGACGCCATACGCTGAAGTGTTGGTATTATTGGCGCCGTAGATGGCTTGACCGGAAGCGCTGACTTCGGGACTCACATACGAGATGTATTTCGTCTCGTTCTTGATACTCTGATAGTCGTCCATCTTCAATGTCTGCATCGCGCTGGGATCCTGTCGAACGCCGCCGCGCATATCAGCGCCGGGGCGAATCATAATGATATTGGTACCCATCTGCGAGATATTCTTCTTGACACTCTCCTTGGAGCCTTGTCCAATCGCCATCATGACGATGACGGCTGCCACGCCGATGATGATGCCCAACATCGAGAGGAAAGAACGAAATTTGTTATTGCTTAGTGCTTTGATAGCTACTTTAAGCAAGTTCAGGAAGTTCATACTGTCTAAATGTGTGGTTAATGTACACGCTAACCTCCCACCGCATCAATCTTGCGGCACGGGGAGGGCTGCCAATGCGTCGGCGGCGGAAAGGATGTTGTCGTTGTAGACGTCTTCCTTAATTTGTCCGTCGCGGAGCACAATGTTGCGGCTGCTGTACTGTGCGATTTCGGGGTTGTGTGTCACGAAGATGATGGTGCGTCCCTCGCGGAAAAGCTTCTGGAAAAGCACCAAAACCTCGAACGAGGTGCGGGTATCCAAGTTACCGGTGGCTTCGTCCGCCAAGATCACCGTCGGGTCGTTGACTAACGCACGCGCAATGGCGACACGCTGCATCTGTCCGCCGGACATCTGGTTGCTCTTGTGGTAGAGGCGTTCGCCCAAGCCCACCGCTTTGAGGGCGGCAATGGCGCGTTCGCGACGCTCTGAAGCCGAAACTTTGGAGTTATACATCAACGGCAGCTCTACGTTTTCGACCGCCGTGGTCTTTGCCAACAAATTATAGTTCTGGAAGATGAAGCCGATCTTGCGATTGCGGAGTTTGGCGCGCTGGTTCTTGCCCATCTTGCGCACCGGGACGTCATCCAAAAGGTATTCGCCGGAGCTCGGCGTGTCCAAGCAGCCCAACTGATTGAGCAACGTGGACTTGCCGGAGCCGGAGGTACCCATGATGGTGACAAATTCCCCCTCGTAAATCTTGAACGAGACGCCGCGCAAGGCCTTGACGATCTCATCGCCGACTTTGAACTCGCGCTTGACGTTCTGCAATTCGATGACGACTTTCTTGTTCTCTGTAGCCATTTGACAAGGGTTTTAGATCTGCAACACTTATTTCTTTTTGCTACCGGGAGGGCCGGGCATGAAGGGGTTGGAAGTGGTTGTCTCCTCGCTCTGTTCCTGCGGTTCGGCGACTACGGCGTCGCTGATACATTCAAAGCCCTCTTCGACACCGCTCAGAATCTCTGTCAAGGTACCGTTGGTGACGCCGATCTCGACCGGAACGGCGCGGAAGGTGTTGCCCTCCTTCACCCAGAGCTTAGAGTCGGCGTCGCTCGCCTCAATCGTGTCGTCGGGGCCTACCGTCGTCTCCTTGGGGGTATAGCGGAGTGCTTTAGACGAGACGCAGAGGATGTCCTTCTTTTCGAGCGTATAGATCGTTACACTGGCTGTCAAACCCGGTTTCAGCTTCAGATCAGGGTTCGGGGCGGAGATAACTACCTCGTAGGTGACGACGTTGCTCGACACCGTTGCCTCTTGGCGTACCTGTGTCACTTCGCCTTCAAAGCTGTCGTTGGGGTAAGCATCCACCGTGAAGGTGACGCGCTGACCCTCGCTGACGCCTCCTATGTCGGCTTCATCGACGTCGGCGATTACGCGCATGTCGGTCAAGTCCTGAGCGATATTAAACAGGGTCGGAGTGGTCATAGAGGCAGCGACCGTCTGTCCCTCTTCTACCTCGCGGCTCAACACCACGCCGTCGATGGGGGCGTAGATGGTAGCGTAGCCCAAGTTGGTTTTGGCCTTGCTCACGGACACCTTGCCGGCTTCGTAGGAGTTGTATGCCTTATCGTACGCCAACTGTGCCGATTCCATCTCGTCGTCGCTGATAAACTGCTTTTCGTGCAGCTCCTTCATGCGAGCCAAGTTCTTCTTCTGATACTCGTAGTCGCTCTTGGCGGAAGCCAATGTGCGTTCTGCCGAGGTGAGCTCGTTCTGCAAATTGGTCTTGTCGAGCTCTGCGATGATCTGACCTTTGGTGACTACGCTGTTATAATCCACGTAGATGTGGTCAATACGACCGGATACCTGCGTACCGACCTCTACTTCGGTGACAGGCTCGATGGTACCCGTTGCGGTGACGCTGGTGCTGATCTCGCCCTTGCCGACACGTTCGGTCTGGTAAGTCACAGCGTATTTACGTCCGCCGCAAGCTGTGAAGAGCCCGACGCCGCCTAATGCCAAGAGCAGCGAGGCGTAAGCGGAGAATGATGTGTAATGTTTCATTGTTGCTTATGAATATTGAATTTTTATTGATCAAAGATTGGTGTAGAACTTCATCAGACGCTGGTTGAGGAGCGCCGTGTACTTACTCTGCAAGGTCTCTTGCTTGGCGGAGAGATAATTGTTCTTCTGCGTCAACAGATCGACGACGCTCTCCAATCCCAAATTGTAGCGCTGTTCCATCAGGTCGAAGCTCTCCTTGGCGGCAGCTTCGCCCACAACAGCGTTCTCGTAACGCGACTGCGCCGAGAGGATGTCGAGGTGCAGTGAGGCGATGGTGTTGCAGACTTGCAGACGGGTATCTTCTAACGAATAATTAGCATTGATCTTGTTGAGCTTGGCGCGGTCGACCTGAGAACGGGTAGAGCGGCGGTCGTAGATCGGCACGCTGAGCGAGATGCCGATGTTCTCCGTCAGGTGGTCTTCGAGCTGCTGGCTGAAGTCGCCCGTGTAGGTGTTGCCGTTCGAAGAGCCTACCGAGGCGTTCAGCGACACCGTAGGCCAATAACCGCTGCGGGCGATCTTGACTTGATAGTCCGCCACGTCTACCTGAGCTTGGGCAGCCTTCATATCGGGCAGATAGGCGAGGGCAGCCTGCTGCGCCTCGTCTACCGCCGGCACGGGCGCCAAAACATCGGCGTCGGCGGGGATTGTGAGGTCGATGTTCAGCTCGTCGCCGGTTTCCAACTGCAACAGCTGTTTGAGTTGGAGCAAATTGGAGGCTTCGGTGTTCTGTGCGGTGACTAACTGGTAGACATTCTGTTGATATTGGCTTTCCATCTGTGCCACATCTACCTTAGAGCCTTTGCCCACCGAGAGGTATTCGCGGGTGCGTTCCAATTCGCGGGCAGCCACCGTCACCACCTCTTCATTGGTGAGCACTGACTCGTGAGCGTAAAGCACCTGATAGTAGGCTTGAATGATCTGTTCTTCGAGGCTGTTGGCCGTTTTTTCGGCGTCGTAGAGTGAAGAACGATAGGACAACTGATTCTTCTTCAGCGTGCGCCAGTTGCTACCGCCGTCGAAGAGGGTAACGCCGGCTTGCAGCTGATAGCTACCGGTGTAAGTGGGGTTTTTGGCTCCCTTGACGTTCGTAGCGACGTCCTGCGACGAAACTTTCTGGAAACCCAACTGCTGATTGGTGTTAAACGTCAGCGAGGGGAAAAAGGCTGCGCGGCTTGACTTGATGTCTACGGCTGCTTGTTCGACAGTGACTTGCGACTGCTTCACTTGGAGGTTGTTCTCCATCGCGTAGTTTACACAGTCGTCCAACGTCCAAACTTTCTGAGCGAAAGAAGGAGAGACAGAGGCTGCGCACATCAACAAGAGGATGGTGGTAAAAGTCTTCCGTTTATTCATTTTAATCGGATCAATTATATATAATATTGTATATGCACTGTTTGAGCGTTCTCCCGCCGACGCATATCTGCGGCGCATTGGGGAGACATCGCATATTTAAGGACGACCCCGCAGCGCAAAGGTTTAATGAATAAAGATATTTTATGACAAAGAAATCGCGGCGAGCCTTCCTCCAAAGGCAAAAAGAGAGCCACGGAGTAGCGACGGCAGTTGCCGTGTTGCTTCGTGGCTTGTATGAAGGGTGCGAGCTGCCGTAGGCAGTCGCGGTTTACTTGCTCTTAGTGAATTCAAAACCCACCTTCATTCCGTTGTATTGACCTGCAATAGCGGAAATCGTTGCGAGAGAAGTCATCTTGGACGATACGCTCTGGAACAAAACCAACAGCTTGCTTGCATCGAACGTCAAACCCATGTTGCTGCCGGAGATCGATACATACGCATTGACTTGGCGACCCAACGAGGTGGTGATGGTTACCATCTTCTTGTCGCTGTCGAAGGTGTAAGTTCCTTCGCGCAGATTGCTGCCGATACCGTAAGTACAGCTGCCGGATTTGTCGAACGTAAAGGTCAACGTGCCCGACTTGATGCCAACTTTGGAATAAATCTTATCGAGTTTGCTTTCCACCTTCTCGGCGATCACGGTGCCGCCGGCTTTAGAGAGTGCGTTCTCGCTTTCGAACTGCACACACGGAGCGCTATAGCTCCACGTGCCGATCAAGTTCGCCTGCGTCGTTGTCAAATCGCCGGTTACAGAGGCGATGAGGTTACTGATCAAAGATGAGCTTTCGGAACCAGAGGTTGCTGCTGTCGTGGCGCTAACGACCTGATTGAGGATGTTGCTCAACTGAGCGTTAGCAGTGTTTGCTTGCCACAAGCCGGCGATTAAAAATGCGCCGACTACAAAAATCTTTTTCATCGTGAATAAGTAATTAAATAACAGATTGTAGTCTCTTTACTAAGTAAGATCTCTACAGATTGATAAAGTTTAATTTTCGCTGGGAAAATCGCTGAAATATATATAGTTTATATGACGGTCAACGTCCATGCTTGGCAATCATGTTACGGATGCGCCTGTTGAAAGGCTCCGAGATCAGCAGCTCTTCTAACGGTAAGTGCATCCGGTAACGCCAATAATTGTCGGGATTGGAGGGTGTATTGATACGTTCTTCCGTCGGATCGGGGTAACGCAAGGCTCCGTCGATTGCCAACCAGTCTTGCAGCGGGAAGATCGCCAACATTGAGGGGGAAGCTAAGTGCTGCTCTAAGATCTTGGCACAAATCCACGGCTGCGCCTGTTTTGGGGCGGTACCTACCTCCTGTAAGACGTCGCGGTAGTAACGCTGTGTTTGCTCCGGATCCTCTTCCCACCACGCGCGCAAATTGCTCAGATCGTGGCTCGACGTCGTACATACCGAGTAATAGGGGTAATTTTGCGTCCTTCCGAACTCTTCGAAGCCCTTGGGCATTCGCTGAATCTCCAAACTCAGGATGCGCAGGTCGTGCATCACGCCCGGCACGCACGAGGGGATCATGCCGAGATCTTCGCCGCACGCCAACATCGGGGTAGCTTGCAGCAACACGGGTAGCTTGCGCAACGCCTCTTGCCGCCAGAATTCTGTGTGGCGATGATAGAAAAAGTCCTCGTGCAGACGACGGTAAGCGGCTTGCTGTTCGGGCGACAGGGCGGCAAACGACCGGGTGTCCATGCCGTTGATGCGGGGATGAAAGCGACCGGGCGAATGTGGGTCTTCGACAAAAAGTACCTCCGTAAGCAACCCGAAGAGCTTCCGTTTCAGATCGGCTTCCGCGGGACGGTTCTTGAAGTAGCCCTCCACGCTGCGTTGACTGCCGAAGCGGGGACAGAAACGATAGCCCTCGTCGCCCGGCAGGGGAATGTCGAGGAATTTATGCTTCACCGTCTCCAAGAGCTCTTCGTCTTGATCGAAAAGCGTCTCTAACGTCTCGTCGGTGATGTAGGGTTGTACGTGACGCTTCCGATCGAAGGTGAAGCCGTAGAGTTGCTGCATCTCGTCCGCCGTCAACGGGAGGGCGGGATTAAAGTGACCTAACAGCCCCTGAACCGCGTCGGTCGGCACCTCCCAGATGCGGAAGAAGCCCAAGATGTGGTCGATGCGGTAAGCATCGAAATATTCGCTCATCTTGATGAAGCGTTCGCGAAACCAACGATAGCCTTCGGCTGCCATGGCGTGCCAGTTGTACGTAGGGAATCCCCAATTCTGACCGTTGCTGTCGAAGGCGTCCGGTGGAGCTCCCGCCTGACTATTCATGTGGAACAACGTCGGGCGCGACCATGCGTCGACGCTGTAGCGGTTGATGCCGATGGGAATGTCCCCCTTGAGGACAATGCCCCGGCTATGGGCGTAGTTGCGCACCGTCGAGAGCTGTCGATGCAGGTGGAACTGAATAAATTTATAGAGTCCGACGGTAGGACGGCTTGGGGCATCGTCATGCGTCAATCTCTGGATCAATTCAGGAGAATACTGATGTTCCGGCCACTCGTTGAAGTTGGCGGTGTGGTATTTGTCGCGCAGATAGGAGAAGACGGCGTAGTCGTCCAGCCAGTAGCGGTTCTGTTCATAAAACTGTTGATATTCCGCGGTAGCCATGTCTGCGGCACCGTTCAGAATGTAGATACGGCGGAGGTAGGTCCACTTCAGCTCCAACACCTGCTCAAAATCCACCATCGGCAGACTGTTCAGCTGACGGCAACGGCGACGGAATTGCTCCATCTCCTCTACGCCGGGCAGGATGCCGACCTCCTCCAAGCGGATATAGATCGGGTTGAGGGCGAAGGTCGAATTGCTGCTGTAGGGATAAGAGTCTCGCCATGTGCGTGTGATCGTTGTGTCGTTGACCGGCAGGATCTGTATGAAGCGTTGCCCCGTCTGTACCGCCCAGTCGACCAACAATTTCAGGTCGCTAAACTCGCCGATGCCGGCGTCCTCGTGTGAGCGGAGGGAGAAAACGGGGATGGCGACCCCGGCGCCGCGCCACGGCTGCATCGGGTTACGCGCCTGCATTCCGCAAGCCCATAATACCTCGTTGTGGGCAGGGAGGCGTTGCGGCACAATGGTGCGATCTTCGTCCGGCTCCCAGAGCCACACCTTGCGGGCGCAGTCGAAGAAAACGAACTTATAGCGAATCGGGAAGTTGGATTCTGTGTGTGGCACGGTGACGGTCCACTCGGTGCTCTCGCCGTCACGGTGCATCCATGCCGCCTCTTCGGGATTCCAGTTGCCTAAGGCGGGCACATTGCCGCAGACCCCTAAGAGGATGCCGGGCTGTACCGACGCAGCTTCACAGCGGAACGTAATCGTGCCGGGAGCGCCCGCCGGTAGGGAAGGGGCGGGCTGGAAGTCCGGAGTGGTCTCCGTGTGGAAGATAGATTGTGTGAATGCGGAACTGTGGAACGGTAAGTCGGCGGGGACATCGTTCCAACGATCGAAGATCTGCAGTGCGGTGTGGATGGGTGTGGCGACGCCTTGTGTCTGCTCCTTGGCAGAGGCGAGCGCTTCCGTGAGCGCTTGTACCGGCAGGGAGAGTTGATGACCCTCCGTCCATTCGCGGCGCACCACGCGCCCGTCGCGCACCACGCAATAGGAATACCCCTTGCCTTGCCACTGTTGCGGCATCAAGCGCAAGAACCATTGTCCGCGCCCATCGTTGTCCATGGGCAACGCGCTGAGGGGAATCACACGCCCGCACACCGGACTACCGCCGATGCAGACATAGATTTGCTCGCCCCACTGAGTGTAATACTCAAGGTGAAGCGTCACGACACCTGTCCAAGCGCCGTTGCCGTTGTCTGTGATCGTTTCGGTAAGCTGCATAATCGCTGAGTTGTAAGTTAGGGTGACAGTCCGCACCATGAATATATCGGCACAAAAGTAACGATTTATTTGGACGTGACCGGATTAAGTGGTTTATTTTCACACTAAATTTCACTGTTTATGAAAACTATTGTATCTTTGGCGATCGAAAAATAGACATTCTATACCTATAATCTGAAAATAAATTATGGCTCAGAAAGAAATCGTCGTGAGCGGCATCCGCTCGACAGGACATCTCCACCTCGGCAACTACTATGGCGCATTACGCAATTTTGTGCGTATGCAGGAACAATATGATTGCTATTTCTTTATCGCGGACTATCACTCGTTGACGACGCATCCCGATCCAACAGATTTGAATCCCAACGTGCGGAGCATCCTCTCCGAGTACTTGGCAGCAGGTATCGACCCGGAGAAGTCCGCCATTTACGTTCAGAGCGACGTCCCCGAAGTTTGTGAGGTCTTCACGTTGCTGAATATGCACGCTTATGTGGGAGAGTTGGAAAAAACCGTTTCCTTCAAGGATAAAGTCCGCAAAAATCCTAACAATGTAAATGCCGGCTTGCTCACCTACCCGGTGTTGATGGCAGCCGATATTTTGCAGCATCGCGCCGATATTGTCCCCGTCGGCAAAGATCAACTGCAACATCTGGAGATGGCGCGAAATTATGCCAAAAGATTTAACAATTTCTACGGGACAGACCTTTTCGTCGAACCGAAGCCCTACACGCCCGAAGGAGAGACAATAAAAATCCCCGGATTGGACGGAAGCGGCAAAATGGGTAAAAGCGAAGGAAATTGTATCTACTTGAACGACGAGGACAAGGATTTAATCAAAAAAGTCAAGAAAGCCGTCACGGATATGACTCCCACAGAGCCTAATTCGCCGATGCCCGACTCGATCGCCAATTTATTTTACATTCTGAAGATCGTCTCTACCGCAGAGGTCTACGACCAGTTCTTGGGCGCATGGAACGACTGCTCGATCCGTTACGGAGATCTCAAGGCGCAGTTAGCTGCCGATATGCTCAAGGTGACTACCCCGATCCGCGAGCGTTACAAAGAAATTTATCAAGATACCGAATATCTGAACCGTGTGGCAACGCTCGGCGCTGAAAAGGCGCGCGAAAGCAGCCGCCGCACCTTGGCAGAGATGCGCCGCATCATGGGCTTCAGAAGCTTCTGATCACACCCCGTGCGGCAGAAATTTGAAATCATACATCATGTCTTTCAATCCTACAATCGTCAATGCAGCCATCGCCCGGATGGGCATTGACGATTTTTCAAAAATCACCATCCGTGACCTCGCCGACCTCAGTCGCGCCATAGAGCAGGCTACCGGCGAGCCGTTCATCCACTTGGAGATGGGTGTTCCGGGTCTCACCCCTTCCGCTATCGGCGTCGAAGCCGAATGTGCAGCGCTCCGTTCGGGCGTTGCTGCTGTCTATCCCCCCACCTCCGGCATCGACCGCCTGAAACAGGCTGCGTCGCGCTTTATCCGCGCCTTTGTAGGAGTGGAGTTGGCTCCGGCGGGCTGTATGGCTACTGTCGGCTCGATGCAGGGCACTTTTGCCACCTTGATGACCCTCAAACATGCTCGTCCGGAGCGCGACACCGTGCTCTTCATCGACCCGGGCTTCCCGGTGCAGAAGACGCAGTGCGACGTCATCGGTCTACGGCACGTAGGCTTCGACATTCATAGCTGTCGCGGCAAACAGCTGTTGGAGCGCATGGAGGAGGTGCTCCGACAGGGCAATATCAATGCGATTGTCTACAGCAACCCCAATAATCCCTCGTGGGTCTGCTTTAACGAAGAGGAATTGGCGGGCATCGGCGCTTTAGCTACTCGCTACGATGTCATTGTGCTCGAAGACTTGGCATACTTCGCTATGGACTTCCGCACCGACTTGGGCAAGCCCTTCGAGGCGCCCTATCAGCCCACAGTGGCACGCTACACAGACCGCTATGTCTTGGCGATCTCAGGATCGAAGGCTTTCAGCTACGCGGGGCAACGCATCGGCATCTTGGCGATCTCGGACGCCCTCTATCGGCGCACCTTCCCGGCGCTGCAAGAACACTTCGGCGTACCGAGTTTCGGCGCCTTCTTTGCGGGGCGCATCCTCTATACCCTCTCGTCGGGTACGGCACACTCGGCGCAGGTGGCTTTGGCAGCGATGATGGAGGCGGCGTGCGAGGGGCGCTATCGCTTCTTGGACGACGTGCGCGAATATGGTCGCCGCGCCCACTTCATGAAGGAGGTCTTGCTCGCCAACGGTTTCTATCTGGTCTACGATAACGATTTGGGCGCACCGCTTGCCGACGGCTTCTATTTCACCGCTCAATATCCCGGCATGAGCGCTGTCGAGCTGACACGCGCCCTGCTCTATTACGGCATCAGCGTCTTCCCGCTCAACACGATGGGGAGTCGCGAAGAGGGGGTGCGCATCTGCTCTTCGTTCATCACCGAAGCTCAGTTCCCGCGGTTCGAACAACGCATCCGCGCCTTCCGCGCCGATCATTGCTAAATTTGCGCGTTTCGTCGAGAAACGCTACCTTTGCACACATATGAAAAAGCTGACAATCTTGGAAATGGGGCGCATCGACGCCGAACAATTCAAGGCGGCGGACAAGATGCCGCTCGTCGTGGTACTCGATAATGTACGCAGTCTGAACAACATTGGTTCCGTCTTCCGTACCTCCGATGCTTTCCGCGTGGAGAGCATCTATTTGTGCGGCATTTCCGCTCCTCCGCCGAGCCCGGAGATCCACAAGACGGCACTCGGCGCCGAAGACAGCGTGGAGTGGCGCTACTTCGAAGATACTCATGACGCCGTCCGCGAACTGCAACAGCGCGGCTATCAAGTGATGGCGATCGAACAATGTGAAGGCAGTACGATGCTCGACACGTGGACGCCCAACTTCGATCGACGTTTTGCCGTCGTGATGGGTAATGAGGTCAAAGGGGTACAACAGAGCGTCGTGGATCTCTGCGACGGCTGCTTGGAAATCCCTCAGTATGGCACTAAACACTCCCTGAACGTGGCAGTGACGACGGGACTCGTCATCTGGGACTTCTTCAAAGCCTTCGAACGCGCCCGCGGTTTTCAACACTAACGTAATCTCCCCCTCGAATCTCTTTTCATGGCTAAAAAAACAACAGATCCCAACGACACCCCGTTGATGAAGCAGTATCAGGAGCTCAAATGCAAGTATCCCGATGCGCTGATCCTCTACCGTGTCGGAGACTTCTACGAGACCTTCTGTGACGACGCCTCCAAAGCGCACGACATCTTGGGCATCACTTTGACGCAACGCGCCGGAAGTCCTTTGGCGGGCTTCCCCTATCATGCGTTAGACACCTATTTGCCCAAGTTGGTCAAGGCGGGCGTGCGTGTCGCGATATGTGAACAACTCGAAGATCCCAAGTTGACCAAGAAACTCGTCAAACGAGGCATCACAGAGCTGATTACCCCCGGTCTCTCGACCAACGACAATGTACTTAACGTCAAGGAAAACAATTTCTTGGCGGCAGTCAGCTTCGGGGCGAAAGATCAGTGCGGCATCGCTTTTTTGGACATCTCGACAGGCGAGTTTATGGCTACCGAAGGGTCGTATGACTATGTGGATAAGTTGATTAATAACTATGCGCCGAAGGAGATGCTTTTTGTCCGCGGGATGCGTGCATTCTATCAGGAGAAGTTCACCTCGATGCCTTATTGCTACGAGTTGGACGATTATGTCTTTGCCTACGACAATGCACGCCGCGCCCTGCTCTCCCTCTTCAAAACCCACAATCTGAAAGGCTTCGGCATAGAGCAACTGACCTACGCGACGATGGCGGCAGGCGCCATCTTGCGCTATCTCGAAGCCACCCACCATACACAGACCGGACACATCACGACGCTGCGACGCATAGACAACGAGGCGTATATGCGGTTAGATAAGTTCACCGTGCGAAGTTTGGAGTTGGTGACGCCGATGAACGAGGGGGGGCGCTCTTTGCTCAACGTAATCGACGAAACGGTCACGCCCATGGGCGGCAGAATGTTGCATCGTTGGGTCTTGTTCCCCTTGGTACACGTGCAGAGCATCCGCGAGCGCCACGACATCGTGGACTACTTCTTCCGCCAGCCGGAGCAGGTAGAACAAATCGAGGAGGCTCTGAGCCAGATGGGGGACGTGGAGCGCGTCATCTCTAAAGTGGCGGTAGGTCGCGCCAATCCTCGCGAGATCGTGCAACTGCGCCTCGCGCTGCAAGCGCTCAAGGTGGTGCGTGGCATCTGTCAGAATGCAGACGAGCCGCATTTGCGCGGCATCGCCGAGCGCATCAACACTTGCGACGAGATCGTGGAGCGCATCGGTCGCGAAGTGGTGCCCGACCCGCCGCTCCTCTTCGGCAAGGGTGCCATCATCAACCATGGCGTCAATGCCGAATTGGACGAACTGCGACAGATCGCCTATTCGGGCAAGGATTATCTCTTGCAGTTGCAGCAGCGACTCAGCGAGGAGTCGCAGATCCCCTCGCTCAAGGTGGCTTACAACTCCGTTTTCGGCTATTATATCGAGGTGCGTAATCTCTACAAGGAGCGAGTGCCCGCCGAGTGGGTGCGCAAGCAGACGTTGGTGGGAGCGGAGCGCTACATCACTCAGGAGCTGAAAGAATATGAGGAGAAGATCTTGGGGGCGGAAGAGAAGATCAACAGCCT
The DNA here is from genome assembly GCA_964530595.1 of uncultured Prevotellaceae bacterium. GTDB lineage: Bacteria > Bacteroidota > Bacteroidia > Bacteroidales > UBA3663 > Liminaster. The sequence continues at coordinate 13,095 of CAZGZL010000026.1, forward strand.
CGAACAGCGCCTCTATCAAGACTTGCTCAAAGCGTTGGAGGTGTATATCCCGCTGATCCAGATTGACGCCCAGTTGATGGCGCAAATGGACTGTCTGCGCTCCTTTATGCGCGTGGCGGCTCGCTATCGTTATGTGCGTCCGGATGTGGACGACTCTTTAGTGATCGACATCCGCCAAGGTCGACACCCCGTCATCGAGCGGCAGATGCCGGTCGGCGAGGAGTATGTGGCGAACGATGTGCTGTTGGATAACGAAAGCCAGCAGATTATGATGATCACAGGTCCGAATATGGCGGGTAAATCGGCGTTGCTGCGTCAGACGGCATTGATCACCCTCTTGGCGCATATCGGTAGTTTCGTCCCGGCAGAATCGGCTCACATTGGGCTTGTGGATAAGATCTTCACCCGCGTGGGGGCTTCGGATAACATTTCGGTGGGTGAATCCACGTTTATGGTCGAGATGACCGAGGCGGCGAACATTTTGAACAATCTCTCGCCGCGTAGCTTGATTCTCTTCGACGAATTGGGGCGTGGCACCAGTACCTACGACGGAATCAGCATCGCGTGGGCGATCGTGGAACACATACACGAAGTGGCACAGGGACACCCCAAAATGCTTTTCGCCACGCACTATCACGAGCTGAACGAGATGGAGAAGTCCTTCTCGCGCATTGTGAACTACAACGTCTCGGTGCGCGAGTGTGACGGCAAGGTGCTCTTCCTTCGCAAGCTGAAAAGGGGCGGCAGTGAGCATAGTTTCGGCATCCACGTCGCAAAGTTGGCGGGAATGCTCCCCTCCGTCGTACAACGCGCCGATCAGGTACTGCACGAGTTGGAGGGGCAGCAAATGGGGGCTCCCGGTGCGCCCAAGGCAACGGCGGCGCCCACCGAACGGATTCAGGTTCATAATGGCGAGGCGTATCAGCTGAGCATCTTCCAGTTGGACGATCCGGTGCTTTCGACGGTGCGCGACGAGCTGAAGAACTTAGACATCAATGCCTTGACGCCCCTCGAAGCGCTCAATAAGCTCCATGAGATTCGTAAGATCTGCGGTTTCGATTCGGAATGACGCTGCGCCTCAGAAGTGCCAACGACATTGCATCCATACATCTTGCCGGGTGTTGCCCGGTATTTCTTGAAGGTCGCTTCCCAAGTGGAGGCGACCTTTGTAATTGCAGAGGGTGTACTTCCCCTCGACAGTGCAGCGCGGCGTGACCTTGTAAGAGAGTATGGCGCCGTAACGGACACCTTCGCCGTAGACCATGGCGCTGCTATAACTGTAACGTAGCGACACATCGGGGAGGTAGAGGCGGGTGTCGTAATTGTCGGTGTCGAACCATGAGCCCCACAGATGTCCACTCAGCGGGAAGCCCTCGCGCCGAAGGGTGATCCGCTGGGTCACGCCGAAGCCGCTGTGCGGCGCGACCCACTGCCGCGTGTAGATTCTTTCCTGTATTTGCGTGCGGAGCAAGAGCCATGACGCCGGTGTATAACTCACGATGAGGTCGGCGGAATGTAGGTAGTAGCGTTGCAGTGTTCCCTCGTGTTGGCTGCTGTTCTTGGCGGCTTTGTGTTTGAGGCGGTAGCGGACGACGGCAGACCATGCCCCGGAGGTGTACTCCGCACGAGCTTGCCCCTCGAAACCGCCTGAGGCACAGGGAATGCCGTATTTAGGACGCGTTAGGCGGAAGAGGTCTGCCGAGACGGTGGTTGCCCAGTGCGAGGTGAGTTCCCATGTGCTTTGCAGATAGATGCCGCGCTCAGATTGTAGGTCGCTGCTCTCGCTGAACGTGTTGCCCCAGAGCTGTTGATAACGATGTGCAAAACTTCGAAGCAGGCAGAGGTAGTGCCCGCGTTCGCCCCACGCCCCTTTGAGCAGGTGTACCATCGCCATGGCGCCGTTATCACTGAGGGCGACCTCCCCTTTGCTCTCTATGCGCTCACCTAAGTAGTGATAATCTATCGACCCTTGGGTCAGCTGCGTGCCGCGGAAGGCGTGGGCGTTGTAATAGCGTTGCGTGCGCCGATAGGGGAGGTTGAAGTGGCTATAAAGGACATTCCCTCCGATCTCCCAGCGGTCGGCGTTCCACGAGGCGTGCAGTCCGTAGATCCCCAAGCGTGCGACGTGTCGGCGCTCTTCCTGACGTTGTAATTGGTGTAATCCGTCGGTGGAGAGGGAGGTTAGCACCCCCTGACTGACGATGCCGTCTATCGGTCGCAGGGAGGCAAAGGGGAGGAGGCGCAGGCGCCCTCGGAGCCGCAGGTCGATGGCTCCCCCTTGCAGATACTTGAACTCTTCGGTCGAGGCGTGCGGTGTGAGGCGCGTACTCTGTGCCAAGAGTTGCGAGGTGAGGGAACTCTTGCCTAACGAGAATTGTTGATTGAGGAGTAGACCGCACCCTAACATGAGACGGTAATCGCCCGCAATGAGCTGCCGAACGACACCGCGTTTGCGTTGATAAGCCAAATAGCCGTTGAAGGAATCTCCCACCCATGGAAAACAGTGCCTCCGTTGCTCCCCCGCATCTTTTTCGACCGAAAAGCCTCCGCTGAAACCCTTGCCAGCGGTGATTTGATACTGTACCTTCTCGTGCCAAGGATCTCCCAAGTAGGCTTTGTTGGCGGCTTTGCGTTCTGCGGTTGCATCGCGGTAGCCTTTCGCCTTATTCAGGCAACGATTGGCTGCCGCCGCGAATTCTTGATGGATCGGAAGCTTATTTTGTCGTGTGGAAGACTCTGCCGGAGCCTTGAGGGTGATGAAGGGGAGCAATAGCTGGACACATTGCCGCTCCAAGCCGGGGACAAGGTACAATTCGTAGCGACTGCGGAAGGCACCGTATTGATAGCGGTAACGCAGCAGGGAGCGGACGTCGCCAGCCGAGAGGAAAGGCAGCTGCGAGAGATCTTCCGCCGTGGCGCTGTTGAGGTCGATCGGCTGCGCTACGGTGAGGCTGCATTGCTCCAAGAGGTCGTCAATGCCTGCAGCGCTCTCTTCGTCCGAAAATAAGACAGCGGGGGCGGGAGACTCGTGCCGCAAAGTGTCGCGCGGTGTCTCCTGCCCCCGCGAGGGGAAACAGAACAACGTCTGTATGAGGATCGGAATAAAAAGTCTTAGATTCAAAGTGAGATGATGAGGGGATCGCAGCGCCAAGGTATCGCAAGCGCGGTGCTCTACGATGCAGCGCCCGCGAGGGGGCGAGGGGGATCACTCTTCGGCGTAAAGCACCGTCGAGAGATAACGCTCTCCTGTGTCCGGAAGCAAGACGACGATGTTCTTTCCGGCATTCTCCGGGCGCTCGGCAAGCTGCTGAGCGGCGAATGTGGCGGCGCCGGAGGAGATGCCCACCAAGAGACCTTCCTCTTTGGCGAGGCGGCGTGCTGTCTTGATGGCGTTTTCGCTTGTCACGGGGAGTATTTCGTCGATAACGGCACGATCGAAATTCTTCGGTTCGAAGCCGGCGCCGATCCCTTGGATCTTATGTGCTCCGGGGGCGTTGCCGGAGAGCACTGCAGACTCTGCGGGTTCTACCGCTACGATTTTTACGTTGGGATTATGCGCTTTCAGGGCTTGCCCTACACCGGAGACGGTGCCGCCGGTGCCTACGCCTGCGACAAAGATATCCACTTTACCATCGGTGTCGCGCCAGATCTCTTCGCCCGTTGTGGCACGGTGGATCTTCGGGTTTGCCGGATTATTGAACTGTTGCAGGATGATGGCGTTGGGGGTTTCGCGCTGAAGCTCTTCGGCCTTAGCAATGGCGCCTTTCATGCCGTTGGCGCCGGGTGTCAGGACGATTTTCGTCCCGTAAGCGGCTGCCAATTTGCGGCGTTCGATGCTCATCGTTTCGGGCATGGTGAGAATCACCTGATAACCCTTCACCGCACCGATAAGGGAGAGCCCCACGCCTGTGTTGCCGCTGGTCGGCTCGATGATGGTTCCGCCGGGCTTAAGGAGCCCGCTTTTCTCGGCGTCTTCGATCATAGCCAAGGCGATGCGGTCTTTGACACTGCCGCCGGGGTTGAAGTATTCAACTTTGGCGATAAGTTGAGCTGAGAGATGGTCTGCAGCTTCGATTTTGTGCAAACGCACGAGGGGAGTATTTCCCACTAATTCGGTAATACTGTGGTAGAGTGCCATAATATTATAGTTTTAAGGATGGTTATATAAAAACGGAGAGGAAGAAAGATTATTGCTCCACGAGGGGTAGCAACTTCTTTCTTCACTTCCGATTTGTCGCCGTCGCGTCATTTCAAGCGGTGGCGACCAGAAAACAAACGCAAAAGATTAAATCAACCTGACTGTATTGTAGTGTGGCAAGGAATCTATGGGCGGCGTGTTTTCCGCCCATAGATTAGATGTTTTATCTTAGATCTGATCGAGAGCCTGTGAGAGGTCTGCGATCAAGTCGTCGATGTGTTCTGTACCGATAGAGAGGCGAATCGTGCTCTGCTTGATGCCCTGTTCCTCCAATTCAGCGTCGCTCAACTGTGAGTGCGTCGTTGTTGCGGGGTGGATTACGAGGGACTTCACGTCTGCCACGTTTGCCAACAGAGAGAAGATCTTCAGCGCGTCGATGAAGCGCCAAGCCTCTTCCTTGCCGCCCTTGATCTCGAACGTGAAGATCGAGCCGGCGCCATTCGGGAAGTACTTCTGATAGAGCGCGTGATCGGGGTGATCAGGCAATGAGGGATGGTTCACCTTGGCAACTTTAGGATGGTTGGCGAGGAAGTTCACCACCTTCAATGCGTTCTCGACGTGACGCTCAACGCGGAGAGACAAAGTCTCAACGCCCTGCAACAAAATGAATGCGTTGAACGGGCTGATGGTAGCGCCGGTGTCGCGCAACAGAACGGCACGAATACGTGTCACGTAAGCTGCAGCGCCTACTGCGTCAGCGAAAACGATGCCGTGGTAAGAGGGATCCGGCTCAGCAAGCTGCGGGAACTTGCCGCTGGCCTTCCAATCGAACTTGCCGCTGTCAACGATGACGCCGCCGAGAGAAGTACCATGACCGCCCAAGAACTTGGTGGCTGAGTGTACCACGATGTCTGCGCCGTGTTCGATCGGGCGAATCAAGTAAGGAGTACCGAAGGTATTGTCGATGATCAACGGGATCTTGTGGCTGTGTGCAATCTTAGCTACCTCCTCGATGTTGATGAGGCTGGAATTGGGGTTGCCGAAGGTCTCGATGAAAATCAGCTTGGTATTCTCCTGGATAGCCTTCTCGAAGTTGTTGAGGTCGCTCGGATCAACAAACGTAGAGGAAACACCCTGCGGCTCCAACGTGTGGGCGATGAGGTTGTAGCTACCGCCGTAGATGTTGTTGGCAGCGACGATGTGGTCGCCACGGCGTGTGATGTTCTGGATCGCGTAAGTCACAGCAGCGGCACCAGAGGCTACTGCCAAACCTGCAACGCCACCTTCGAGGGCAGCGACACGGTCTTCGAAAACGCCCTGAGTAGAGTTGGTCAGACGTCCGTAGATGTTACCGGCATCGCGCAAGCCGAAACGATCGGCAGCGTGCTGAGAATTACGAAAGACGTAAGATGTCGTCTGATAAATCGGCACCGCGCGAGCGTCGGTTGCGGGATCCGGTTGTTCTTGACCAACATGGAGTTGGAGCGTTTCGAAGTGTAATTTCTGTTCTGACATAATGGTAATATTTTTAATTGTTTTTGTTTTCGGTGTTTTCGTTCGGACGATACCCGTTTGATCGTTATCGTCGGTGCAAAGGTATGGGGTCAGTAAAGATTTACCAAATAAAATCGAAAACAAAGAAAACAAACATGGTTTTGATCCTTTCTCATGGAAAATTTATCCTGCCGAGGGGCGTTTTTCACGGTGGAGCAGAATAAAAGTTCTTTTGCTTGATTTCGAGGGGCATTTTCACGTTGAAAAAGCCCCTCGATGTGTCGTTTCCGGCGGCATTAACCTTTCAGTTTCCCTTTAGGGAAGAGTTTGCGGAAGTGCAGCAACTTTTTGGCTAAGTTGCCTCCGGCGATGATCAGCGACACCGCGAAGATCACCAGCAGGATGCCACCCATGAGGCGAGGTGTCAAGGCTTCGTGGAAGATGATGACGCCGAAGAATACCGCTGTGATGGGCTCCAACGCCCCCAAAATGGCGGTGACGGTCGACCCAACGTATTGGATGGCGCGTGTCGTACAAATAAAGGAAATCGCTGTCGGGAAAAGAGCCAAACAGAACTGATTGATCCAAAGCCATGCGGTAGAGGGGGTGGTCAGCTTGGCGCCCATGCCGGCTTCGACCAACGTGTCCGAGCAACCGCACAGCAACCGCACGGCGAAAATGGAGAGTCCAAACGTCAGCACGTAGAAGGTCAGGCGCACGGTGGGGATCTGGTGGATCTTGGGACGATTAATCCACACCATATATATAGCATACGCCAAGCCGGAGAGCAACACCATGATGACACCCGTCAAACTCAGTGTCTCGCCGTCCTCGCCGTGATAGAGCAGGACGATGCCGGTGAGTGCCAACAGAATACTGATGGCGGTGATGGGCGTCACCTTCTCCTTATAGAAAATCGCCATGATGAGGGCGACCATTACGGGATAGACAAACAAAATGGTGGAGGCGATGCCCGCCGCCATGTAGGTATAACTCAAGAAAAGGGTAAGCGAAGAGAGTGCCATCAAGAGTCCCAAACAGATCACTGAGGGCAGTTCGCTGCGGTTGAGGCGGAAACTGTGTCGACGCCAACGGATCATGATGCCCAATACGGGAATCGCCATCAGATAGCGGAAAAATAAAACACTGTCGGGATTCATCCCGTCGCTGTAGAGAGGTAGCGCAAAGAGCGGATTGAGGCCATATGTGATCGCTGACGCGGCGCCGAAGATATAGCCTTTGGTGGTGTTGGTCATCACTGTTGATGTTGGTTCGCCGAACGACAATATTTCGTTTTGGGCGGCGCAAAAGTAGCAAGAATTATCATACCTTGGTGCGGTCGGGTGCATATTTATTCAAAAGCCGCTCTGTGACGTCCTACAACAACCCCTCGTCAACGAAGCTGAAATATTGATGATCGGCGATGATCAGGTGGTCGAGGAGTTTTATGTCGAAGAGTTTCAATGCTTGTTGCACCTTCTCGGTGACGTCTCGATCCATTTGGCTGGGGCGGGGTTGCCCATGCGGATGATTGTGACAGAGCACCACGTTGTTCGCCAAATGTTGCAGCGCGGGGAGCACGATCATTTTTACGTCCGCGCAAGAGAAATTGGTGCCACCGGTCGAGATGCGCTGAGCGTGGAGGATCTTGGCGCCTTGGCTGAGATAGAGCGCCCACAACTCTTCGTGGGGCAAGTCTGCGAGGCGGTGGTGGAAGTATCGGAAGATGGCGCCGCTGTCGCGCATCGGCTCTTGTTCCGCCGTTTCGCAGAGTTGTGCGCGTCTCCGCCCCAATTCGAGTGCGGCGAGTATGGAGGCGGCTTTGGTCGTCCCCATGCCGTCAAAGGCGATGAGGTCGTGTAAATTGAGGCGTCCCAAACGGATCAGGCTGTTGTCGCAGCTCAGCAACACCTCGCGTGCCAATGCTACTGCGGTTTTGTCGTGATCGCCGGATCGGAGCAAGATCGCCAAAAGTTCGGCGTCGCTCAGGGCTTCGACCCCTTGTTGTGTGAGTTTTTCGCGTGGGCGGTCTTCTAACGCCCAATCTTTGATCTTGATGTGTCCCATGATGAGTGGTAATGCCGAGACAGACGGCAGGTAATAGATGAGTGGAGTGGAGGGGTGTCTAAACAAGAAGGTCGAAGGGCACCGTGTGTGGAGGGGTGCTTCTTCGACCTTCGGAGGTATAAACCTGATACGAATCGGTAGGAGCGTTCCTTACTTAGCGCGCTCCACGTAAGAACCGTCGCGGGTATCTACTACGATGCTCTCGCCTTCGTTAACGAAGAGGGGCACACGTACAGAAGCGCCGGTCTCGACCGTTGCGGGCTTCATGGCGTTAGTTGCCGTGTTGCCCATGACGCCGGGTTCGCAATAGGTAATCTTGAGCACCGTCTTCACCGGCATCTCGGCGGTGAGGATGGTTTCGGTGGTAGCGTCGGAAACGACCTCTACGACGTCGCCTTCCTTCATATAATCAACGCCGGCGATCATATCGTGAGCGATCGGCACCTGCTCGAAAGTTTCCTGATTCATGAAGATATAATCTTCTCCCTCCTGATAGAGGTATTGGTAGGGGCGATGCTCAACGCGCACGTCCTCCAATTTCTCGCCGATATTGAAGCGACGTTCGATGACGAGACCCGTCACGACATCCTTCAACTTGGTACGCATGAAAGTGTTGCCTTTGCCCGGCTTCACATGAAGAAATTCGATTACAACGAGCAACTTGCCGTCGATGCGGACGCAGGTGCCGTTCTTAATGTCTTGTGAATTGATCATAAGAGAATGGTTTTCGAGTTATTGAAATGTATTTTAGTTCCGAAATGGGGAGAGTGATGCGCCGAAGCCACAATACAATGCGCTCACACAGGGAGCAAAGGTAGCGGAAATCCTTTAATAATGGAAAACTTTTTGAGAAAATTGCGAAACTATTTGGGAAATAGAGATATTATGTCTACTTTTGCACCCG
>CAZGZL010000027.1:0-21438 GCA_964530595.1 uncultured Prevotellaceae bacterium
AAGGTTTACCGGATAGACGGATGAACAAAAAATATGAAAAGGTATAGATTAGCGACACAGATTGCGCAAAGTCATGTGAATGTGTCGTGCAAAAAAAATGTTTCGTTGCTTTTCACGGAATAGCTATAAAAATACCGCCGTACGCAACGCATACGGCGGTATGATATTTCTCAGATTCCGATCACAATCTGTGGTGGTGAAATGGGCATTCCAAGCTGCCGGCTTTGAGTACCCCCTCGACGCTCACCACGCGCGACACTAAATGAGAGAGCGATGCCATTTCGTGCGAAACCATAACAATGGTCGTGCCTGCGCGATTCAGTTCGCGTAAAATAGCATATAGTTGCTCTTCAAACTCCATGTCCAGATAGGAATTAGGTTCGTCGAGCACCAAAAGCTCAGGATTGCGAATGATGGAGCGCCCGAACATAGCTCGCTGTATCTGTCCCCCCGAAAGGGTACCTATGGGCATCTTGCGTAGCCGAGTCAGCCCTACGCGCTCCAAAATCTCGTCTAATTGTCGCTGCTGTCCTTTGGTCGGGCGGCGAAACCATCCGAGGCGTCCCATCAGCCCCGATAAGACCACTTCTTCTACCGAAATCGGAAAGAGGGTATCAATGTCTTTGCGTTGGGGCAGATAACCGATCGTGAGGCGTTGTGTACGATGTCCCAAGAGGTCGTGGTACTGTATTTCACCCTCCATCGGTTCGATTAGTTTGAGAATACTCTTGATAAACGTCGTCTTTCCTCCGCCGTTTGGTCCGATCACACCCAAGAACTCTCCGCGGGCAATGTGCTCGTGGATGTCATGGATGATCACTCGTCCATCGTATCCGGCAGAAAGATTGTCGATATAAATCATTGTACTATCTGAAATTTACTTGCGATCTTGATCAATCAGCTCCAACAGACGAGCCACGGCGTGCTCTGCGGGGATTCCGCGCTCTACGCATACCTTGCCCTTGTAGAGAGATACCTTGCCGGGTCCTGCACCCACATATCCGTAGTCCGCATCCGCCATTTCGCCGGGACCATTCACGATGCAGCCCATTACACCGATTTTTAAGCCTGTCAAGTGTGCCGTAGCGCGCCGGATCTCTGCCAAGGTCGTGGTCAGGTCGAATAAGGTGCGTCCGCAACTGGGACAAGCTATATATTCCGTCTTAGAGAAGCGCTGGCGTGCAGCCTGCAGAATACTCAGGGAGGTAGCTACCACCACCTCGTCGGTGAAGTTCGGCGCCACGATATAAACGCCATCTATCAGCTCGTCCAATAACATCACACCGAAGTCGGCGGCGGCCTTCAGCTGAAAGTCTTCCAACACCGTGTCATGATAGGTACGCGACAGTAGGATGGGATTCACACATCCCGCCTCCATCATGCGGAAGATGCAGGAGCGCCAACATCCGATGGGATTCACCTCCTCACTGCGCAGGATCACTCCCGTCTCCGGATGCTCTTTAAGCTCGGCGAGCAGTGTCGGATCTTCGAAGTCGGACAGTTGAAGCACGCGCCACCCCTCGGCGGAGAGATCTGCGCCTGCAGCGACATTGCCGCACACTACAGGCACCTGCCCGTCGCCTACAATACCTACGCGTTGCGATGGTCGGCGTTCGGGTTTCACGGGATTATAGTCCATACGTGCCGGTCCTGCGATCGGATTGTGTCCGGCGCGTGCAGAGATGTATTCTACCAACTTGCGCGCTACGGGAATCTCTGCTTCAGGCGCTTCGCTTAGCGATACACGTACTGTGTCGCCTAAACCGTCCGCCAACAGTGCCCCGATACCGACTGCCGACTTGATACGGCCATCTTCGCCATCGCCCGCCTCAGTAACACCTAAGTGGAGCGGATAGTCCATGCCTTCCAACTCCATCTGCTGAACCAACAGGCGTACGGAAGTCACCATGACGCGGGTATTCGATGCCTTGATCGAGAGTACAACGTCGTCGAAGTGTTCAGCTTTACAAACGCGCAGAAACTCCATACACGATTCGACGATCCCAGCGGGGGTATCACCGTAGCGCGACATGATGCGGTCGGACAGCGAGCCGTGGTTCACTCCGATACGAATGGCGGTGTGATGCGCCCGACATAACGCAAGAAAGGCACTGAAACGGGCGCGTAGACGCTCTAATTCCTGACGATAGGCTTCGTCCGTGTACTCTATCTTGCGAAAGGTACGCGCAGCATCCACGTAGTTGCCCGGATTGATACGTACCTTCTCAACGATGCCTGCGGCAGCATCTGCCAATGCCGGATTGAAATGAATATCGGCTACAAGTGGCGTCGCGCAGCCTGTGGCGCGTAACTGTGCTTCGATCTCGCTCAGTGCTTGAACCTCCTTGCTCCCTTGAGCCGTCAGGCGCACCAAGTCGGCGCCCGCCTCAACGATGCGTTGCACCTGAGCTACCGAGGCCGCTACATCTGCGGTCGAGGTGTTGGTCATGCTCTGCAAGCGGATGGGCGCATCGCCGCCCAAGGTCAAGCCGCCAACGTGTACCTCGTGCGTTTTTCGTCGTTGGTAATTGTACAACATGATTTTCAGTTCGTCTTATATTCGTATTTGACCTCTGCTAATTCGGCATTGGCTTTCACGATTTTTGCTGCCAAATTTTTCTTGTAGGTAGCGAAGCGTTCAGCCAATTCCGGATCGCCCAACGACAACATCTGTACCGCCAAGATGCCGGCATTCATTGCACCGTTTAGAGCAACGGTAGCCACTGGAATTCCGGGAGGCATCTGGATCATAGCCAACAGAGCGTCCAAACCGTCGAGCGACGAAACCAACGGCACTCCGATCACCGGGAGCGGTGTCATGGCTGCGACTACGCCGGCTAAGTGAGCCGCCATGCCTGCGCCGGCGATAATTACCTTGATGCCACGGTCTGCGGCGTGCGTCGCAAATTCTTCTACCTCGTGTGGTGTGCGATGAGCGGACAAGGCGTGCATCTCGAACGGAATCTTAAATTCATTGAGCAGGTCGGCAGCTTTCTTCATGACCGGAAGGTCGGAGGTGCTGCCCATGATGATGCTAACGATAGGAGTCATAATGTATGTAATCTCTTTGTCGGTTAATTGAATAATTGCGCAAATTTAGCTACCCCCTGTCGGAGTTACAAGGTTTCGTCCGAAATTCTGATGGATTTTAACGCAAGCAGCCGCGAGCTTACTTTGGGATCGTGGTAAGTTCGCGGCTGCGATGGATAAGTGATAGTGGCGTAGATCACACCATGGGATTCACTCGCGGAAACCAAATGGCGAGTAATCCGATCAGCAACATGGTTGCCCAAACGACACTGATGATGTATTGCGGATTTTGTTCATAATCCTGCCCTAAAGTGGCACGATCGGCGTGTAATACGAAGCGGCGTAAACCGCGGAAGATCCACCACACACCAAGGGCTAACAGGGTGCCTAATAGAGCTCCGCAAATAATGTCTCCGGGATAATGAACGCTTAGATAAATGCGCGAGAAGCAGTTAATGAGTGCCCACATTCCCATGGTGATGCGGAAGAGTGCGCCGCGGAACAATAGCGACAGCCACACGGTGAATCCCACGGAATTGGCGGCGTGACTGGAGACGAAGCCGAAGCGTCCACCGCGGTAGTTGCCTACATAATGCAGTAGCTCCGAAAGCCCATCGGTGTGCGAGGGGCGCGGACGGGAAACCAACGGCTTAATGATGGTCGAGGAAACTTGATCTGTCAAACAGATCAGTAGGACGGTGAGTAATACGACGGTCAGTGAGAGCCGCCACCCGCTTCGACAGCGGTAACACAGGGTGAAGAGTATCGTCACTGCAGCGACAACCCATTCCCATTTGCCTGTGAAGAGGGCAAAGAAACAGTCCAATGAGACATTGCCTTCGTTATTCATCCAGAGCATCAGTTCTCGATCCCACTGGTCCAACACATCAATCCATTCCATAGACACGTAATCTCGCTATTTTTATCTGTCACTTTATCAATGTTTGTCAATCACCCAATGCTCGTTGTAGATAGGAAATGATTTACCGTCGTATTTCATGTCGTCCGGATCGGGGATCAACAGCGTATAGCTTTTGCCCCCCTTCACGGTGAGCTTGGTGGAACGTAGCCACGGATTAAAGTCTTTCAGGTGGAGGTAACTGCATTTGTGTTTCTTGGCAAAGTCTGCCAGCGATTCGATGCTCTGTGTCACCTTCACCTCTTTGGTGCGGATGGGACGATATAATTGGTCTGCGGTCAATACATAGCCATAGCGGTAGGGATCGCTCATGACCTCCTTCATCGCCATCATGCGGAACGGGTAGCGCGACGTCTCTTCGACCAACAATAGATCTAAGGCACTCGACGCTTGTTGTTCTTGCAGCTGTTTGGTGATGCGCGCTTGTCCGGCGTTATAGGAGCATACAGCGCTCATCCAATCGCCATATTTAGCGTAAGCCTCCTTCAGATAGCGGCACGCCGCGTGTGTCGATTTGGCGATGTGGTAACGTTCGTCTACTTCGTCGGTTACTTCGAGCCCGTAACGCTTGGCGGTTTCAGGCATGAATTGCCACAGTCCGGCAGCCTTGGCGGACGAGTAAGCACGCACATTCAGCGAACTCTCGATAGCGGCAAGGTAGATCAGGTCTTCCGGCACCTTTTCCTCTTTCAAGATCGGTACGATCTGTGGCAGGATGCGATTGGCTCGCTTCAGTGTCAAGAGTGTTGTGTTATGCGTGTAGCACATGGAGGTCAGCTCGCGTTCGAAGCGCTCGTGCAAGTCGTAACGGCGTAAGTCCATCTTCTGACCGCAAATCTCAATCTTGTCCGCAAAACGGGGCGTCGCCGAGAACGATTGCATTACCGGAATCTCCGGATGACTATGGCGACTACTCGACCACCCGGCAACGGTCAGGACGGCACCAATGCCGGCGGCTACAAACAGGAGGGTGCCCACGGTGTGGAGCTTTGGAGCATGTATTTTCATAAGAATAAATAAGTGTGTCGATCGGAACGTGCTTCGTCCGTCGTGTTTTTAGGGTCTTAATTCTGGATAGGTGCAACTCAGCGTTGTTTCAGCCGTAGCACGTTGATGTCGCCCTTTTTCTGATAGACGATGCCATCGGTGCCTTCGGCTTTCACCAAATAATAGTACGCGCCGGTAGGAACGATCTTGCCGTTGTCCGTCCCGTCCCATCCGTCGTCCGGGTTAGAGCTGTGGAATAGTTGATTGCCCCAGCGGTTGAATACCCACATTTCGAACGAGCGCAGCGACTTGTATTTCACTTTGAAGACATGGTTGCTGCCCGAAGGAGCATCCGGCGTAATGACATTGGGGATTTGGAGCAATGATTCAGCTACCGTGATGGTATAAGGTTCTCCATACGTCTCGTTGTTGCCCTCACTGTCGGCGGTCGTAAAACGGGCGTAGCGCGTTCCTGCTTCGTTGAACTCATGATCCACTTCGAGGGTGTAATAGCGTGTCGAGATGTCGCTGAACGAAGCATCTTCCGCCACCTCCCAGCAGCGATAGGTCGCCTCGTCCGGCGCTTCGGCTGCGAAATGAATAGTATAAGGACCGGAGCCTGTGAAGGAGCGCCCGGAGACGGTGATCGAGTCGGCGCGGTTGTCTGACGGCGCCAAGGGTGTGGCGACGTAAGCCGTGTCGTGCGGGAGGGAACTCGTAAGGAGGGTGAGTAGTAAGGGGTAGATCATGGAGGTAAAACGGGGAATGGGGAGATAAAACAATGCGCGCCGCAAGGTTTCTGTGCCTTGCGGCGCGCAGTTTGCGGTTAGAGTTGCGATGTGACGCGCGCAAAAGGCGCAGCCGACATCGGACAGGTAACTCCGTCCTGCAACTTATAGTGCCCGACGATAGCCACCATTGCGGCATTGTCGGTCGTGAACGACAGTTTGGGCAAGTGGATCGTCCAGCCGTAGCGAGCTGCGTGTTCCTCGAAGGCGTGACGCACACCGCTGTTGGCAGAGACACCACCGGAAACAGCCACTTCGCGAATGCCGGTCTCCTTGACAGCCTCGCGAACTTTCTGCATCAAGATTTCGACGATAGTATGTTGCAGGGAGGCACACAAATCGGCTTTGTTCTCCTCGATAAAGTTCGGATTGAGGCGTACCTCGTCTCGGAGCGTGTAGAGAAATGATGTTTTCAGTCCGCTGAAGGAGTAATCCAAGCCGGGCAAGTGGGGCTTGCTGAAGGCAAAGCGCTTGGGATCGCCCTGTTGCGCCAATTTGTCTACAACGGGACCTCCGGGGTAGCCTAAGCCCATTACTTTGGCACACTTGTCGAATGCTTCGCCTGCGGCGTCGTCGATGGTCTGTCCGATCACCTCCATGTCGCTATAAGAGCGCACACGGATGATCTGCGAGTTTCCGCCGGAAACTAACAAGCAGAGGAAGGGAAACTGAGGCAATGCTTTCGCAACGCCCTCTTCGCGCACAAAGTGCGCCATCACGTGCCCCTGAAGGTGATTTACGTCGATCATAGGGATGTTTAGTGACGTCGCCAAACCTTTGGCGAAAGAGAGACCAACGAGGAGTGAGCCCATCAAGCCGGGGCCGCGGGTTACTGCGATTGCCGAAAGTTCTTCGGGTTGAACTTCTGCTCGGCGCAGTGCTTCGCTCACAACCGGAACAATGTTTTGCTGGTGTGCGCGAGAAGCAAGCTCCGGAACAACTCCGCCGTAGGCTTCATGTACGGCTTGTGACGCAATGACATTGGAACGCAATACGCCGTCCACGAGGACAGCCGCCGATGTATCGTCGCATGACGATTCGATGCCAAGTATAATGGATTTCATCTTGATTTTTCTGAGCTCTATTTCTATTGTGCCACAAAAGTAAGATATTTCAGACGTCCGGGCAATAAAAGAAGGGCTTTTTCAGATTTATTGTATCTTTACACGTTTGTTATTGATCAATCTCTGCCTCGGTCTGATCCACTAAGCCGACGGGCAGATTCATGTAGATGATCTGCTGCTCATCGTCGATCTCCGTGATCAGTTCCTCGGCAGCGGGAATGAGCAATTCTTCGCCTCCATGATCCACGCAGAAGAGTACATTCTCTGTCTGGTCGTCCACTTCGACGATGGCTCCCAAGTCCCCATGCTGTGCGTCGTGAATATGGTAACCGATCCACTCGTCCCATCCTTCTGCCTCCTCTTCAGCGGATGCATATTCCTCCGCCTCTTGGGGTGAGAAACATCTGCGATCGAAGTAGAGATCTCTCCCGGCGAACTCTAACGCCGCCTCTTGCGTCTCCACCCCGTCGAATTTTAGTAACGCCGAGTTTTCGGAACGGAATCGGTACGTGTCGATGAAGAACGGTACGTAGATGCCGTCTACCTCGCAAATGAGGTAGGGACAATGCGCTACGCGGTCGAAAAGATCGTCCGTGACGCTGATGTTCATTTCGCCTTTGAGACCATGCGGCTTGTTGATGCGCCCCACAGGGATAAGCTGTTCGGTTTCAATCATAAAAGTAGGAGTTTATTTACGTGTGATCTTGGCGCCCAAGGCGTTGAGACGTCCGTCAATGTCTTGGTAGCCTCGATCTATTTGCTCGATGTTGTGAATGGTGCTTATGCCGTCGGCGCTCATAGCAGCGATGAGCAAAGCGATGCCGGCGCGGATATCCGGAGAGGTCATTACTGCGTGTCGCAATCGGAATTGGTTGTCCAAGCCGATGACCGTAGCACGATGTGGGTCGCACAAGATAATCTGAGCCCCCATGTCGATCAGTTTATCGACGAAGAAAAGGCGGCTCTCGAACATCTTCTGGTGGATCAGGACAGCGCCACGCGCTTGTGTGGCTGTAACCAGTAACACGCTGAGCAAGTCGGGCGTCAAACCGGGCCACGGCGCGTCTGCCAAGGTGAGTATGGATCCGTCTATAAAGGATTCGATGGTGTAGTGGTCGTGATGCGGAATGTAGAGGTCGTCTCCGTGTTGCTCCACGGTGATTCCCAAGCGTCTGAATGCTGCGGGGATGATGCCTAAGTCAGGCACACTGACGTCGCGGAGCGTCAACTCTGATCCTGTCATTGCCGCCATGCCGATGAAGCTACCCACCTCGATCATGTCGGGCAGAATGCGATGCGAAGCGCCACCTAAGACGCTGACGCCTCGAATAGTGAGAAGGTTGGAGCCAATGCCCTGAATATCCGCTCCCATAGAGACCAGCATACGGCACAGTTGCTGTACGTAGGGTTCGCATGCTGCGTTGTATAAAGTGGTGACGCCGGATGCCAAGACCGCCGCCATAACCAGATTGGCAGTTCCGGTGACGGATGCCTCGTCTAAAAGCATATAACAGCCACTTAAGCCTTCCGTCGGCGCAGTGATGCGGTAAAGCATCTTCTCGTCATCGTAGTCAAAGGTGGCACCTAAGCGTTCTAAGCCCAAAATGTGGGTGTCCAAACGGCGACGTCCAATCTTATCGCCGCCCGGTTTAGCCAAAACTGCTGTGCCGAAGCGACTCACAAGTGGTCCGATCAGCATGACAGAGCCACGCAACGCTGCGGATCGGCGAGCGAAGTCATCCGACTGCAAATAGTCGGTGCGAATCTGTTCCGCCTTGAAACTGAAGCGTCCCGGTGCTAAACGATGCACCTCGACACCCATCTCCCGGAGCAATTCGATGAGGTTCATGACGTCGAGAATCTCCGGGATGTTCTCGATGGTGACGGTCTTGGCGGAGAGTAGGGTGGCGCAGATCACCTCCAAAGCTTCGTTTTTTGCGCCTTGGGGCTGTAGCGTTCCTTGTAGGCGATGACCGCCTTCGATGATAAATGAGGACAAAACTGTACTACGATTATTCGGCATGAGCATTGCAGTGTGACTGGCGCTCTGCACGCATCATGCCGATGGGTGAGGGATTATTCTTCGTCTTCGCTCTTCGACAGATCTAACTTGAAGTCGTCGCGTCCGCGTGGAATCCATTGTTTCTCAAGCGGAGCGTGTGTAGCTGCCGCATAGCGGCGACGAGCACGATAAATGTCGATCGCGTTGTAGATGGCAAGGCGTGTAGAGGCTACCGCCTCGTCGAGCCGTTCTTGTGGCAGGTAGGGCGCTGTATGCACCATCGGAAGCCCGACACTATAGGAGTAGAGATCCGAACGGTCGGCGTCGGTCAGAAAGTCTTCGCCGTGAGAGGCATCGCCCAAAGAGACGATAGCATCGTAGTGACGCATCATGCCGTCGCCCAAGAATTGTTCTTCGCTGAAGGGACCGAACGCTAAGACGCCCGATTCACGCAACGGCAGCAACGCCTCGTGGAAGGCTTTACGATCCAAGTTGAAATCTGTCGGTGCTACGACGGCAATGCGTGGACGCAAATGTCCGAAGTCGGCGCGCAGGGAGCGATGAATGATGCTAAGGGATGCAGAGAGCTTGGAAACTTCGTCCACTTGATATTGATAGGGGTGGAAAATGCTTTGTTCGTGAATGCGCCATCCGGCAATGACCGGTTGGTCGTTTAGTTGCTCTTCACCCGGCTTGCTCAGCAGAACGATCAGCTCCGGAACGTCCCAACGATTGGCGAACGTCCCCGGCAGAGTGACGATGACATCAATGTCTCCGCGGTCGTAGGCTTCACGTGCGGCGAATAGGGCATCCTGTTCGCAGCGATTGGCGGTTTCTTCGTCGCAAGGCAGGGTTTCAACATGACAACACTCCACTAAGTTGAGTCGACCTTCGGCAACTTGGTGCGCATTGTTGACGGGATACCATTGCAGTGCATCGTTGCCTGCCGACTTATT
Organism: uncultured Prevotellaceae bacterium; assembly: GCA_964530595.1. GTDB lineage: Bacteria > Bacteroidota > Bacteroidia > Bacteroidales > UBA3663 > Liminaster. The sequence continues at coordinate 9,747 of CAZGZL010000027.1, forward strand.
ATATTGATTGGCTTTCAGCAGAGAGCCGAAAACAACGGGGGTGCAGAGCTCCAACAGCTCCGGACTTGCGAATAGCTGTCCGAGCAAAGCGTAATTATCGCTGTTGATGTTACCGTGGGTAATACCCACACGTAAGAGTTTATTCATTTGTCTATGGTTATTTCGATGGTGGGAATCACGTTGTCTGAGGGGAGGCGGAGTGTATAGAGCACTCCTTCCAAGTTGCGAATCAACGTGCGCTTGTCGTCGTGAGGCGCATAGCAGAATCCTTCGGCAAAGATAACGCGTTGGTTGAGTTCATCCAAGCGAATGTGGCAAACAAATGGTCCCGCCATAAGTCCGTTCTCCATGCGCCAGATGCCGCGCAATTCGCCGACGTAGCGCCCGTTGAGGTTGATGGCACGGTATTCCGGCTGGATAATGCGGCGATTGGTCGTCATATAACTGCCCTCAATGCCCCCTTCGATGTGCGTCTTCATGATGGAATCACGGACAGCTACAGCGCCCTCTAACGTGAAGATATTAGCATCTGTGTACGGTACGGAATAGACTACCAAGTCGCTGCGCTTGCGCGCGCCGTCGTCTGTGCACCAGAAGAAAGTGCTGTCCGCCGTAACGCCGGGGATGTTTAGCTCTTTAGGAATCTGCATGGCTACGTTCTGCAAGCGCATCAGGCGATCGCTTTCGGTACGAGAGTATTCTTTGCGCAATGCCTTGACGCGGCGATTCAATTCTGCCTTCACGAACAGATCGCGCAGCGTTTCTTGCATTTCAGGTAGGTACTGTGCCAAATCGCTGATCGAGCGGGCATACATTTTGAGGATCACCTGTGTCTGAGCGTAGGTCTCGCGTTCCAAGGTCAGTAGGGGGGTAGCAGCGTTTTGCGGGTCGATACTGATCAGCACGACGTTGCCCACGGTGCGGATGACGGAAGAACGGAAATTTTCTTCCGACAAATAATATATCTTGAAATAGGAATCTCCTTGTGGGGTACATTCCATCGGATAGTCAAAGATAGCGCGCAGGGTGTCGCCCAACGCAGATTCTTGCACCCCTTCGGGCGCAACGATATAGAGATCATAGGGCGATCCGGTAGCTTCGGGTACGACGATCTCTTGCCAACTTTTTTTGCAGCTGCCCATCAATAAGAGCAACGCCAACAGGGGGAGAAACAGCTTAAATACAGATTTCATAAGGGTAGGGTGTTGTGGATGTCAGAGAGCGCTCTCTTCTTCAGGTCGACAGAAGATGCTGAAGTGTACGGCACCGTAGGTGCGCATCTCTACGAAGAGCGGATGGTCGGAGAAGTCGTTGGTCTTGCCATGCTCCATGACGAAGATGCCTCCGGGACGGAGCAATTTGCTCTCAAGCACGAGCCGTGGGACATCCGGCAGTTCGCGGAGGTCATACGGCGGGTCAGCAAAGATGAAATCGAAACTTTCGCGACAGGTATTGAGATAGCGGAAGACATCGCCGCGCACCAACTGATGCTCGGTGCCTAATTGCAGCCGATCGTGGATTTGCGCAATGTAATTCTGCTGAATGTTGCCCCGCTCTACGCTGATGACACGCGCCGCGCCGCGGCTGACGAGTTCAAAGCTGATAGAGCCGGTGCCGGAGAAAAGATCGAGCGCATGAATCCCCTCCAACTCCATTCGGTTGACAAGGATGTTGAACAGGCTTTCTTTGGCAATGTCCGTTGTCGGACGTGCCGGGAGGTTGCGTGGGGCGTCGAAGCGTCGACCGCCATAAAGTCCGGATATGATGCGCACGGGTATAAAGTTTTTGAGTTATAAACAGTGGTTTTATTTTTGACAATGGGTCAGGAGAAGTGTGTCCCAAGGAGCTTCTAATGTGAGCTGTCCGAGCCGGAAAAATCCGGCGGGAAATACCGCCGGCATGGTCTGTCGGACGATGGGCTGAAGTCCGTCGGTCAGCTGCTTCTGGAGTTCACGATCACCGCACAACAGTACGTGGTCGGCGTTTTGATCCATCTTGCATTGCGTCCATGTGTTGAGCACATAGTAGAGGATGTTGTCCGCCAACTCCTCGTGATAGAGGTTCGCTAACTGTAGCCGCCCCTTACGGTAGACCAAGATCTCCTGATCGCCACGTTGTACGTGTACCACCATCTTGGCTTGGTTGCCCATCTTACATTTCTCTGCGAAGTGGGTGTGCAGGGTGCAAAGGGGGTGGTGGAAGCGGATGCCTTGGAAGGTGCGGGTCAGGAACAAGTGTAGCGCTTCGTCAAGGGCGTAGATCACGTGGATCTCACCCTCTCGCTCATGCAACAAACATTCCGGCTGGTCAGTTTTCCCGCAGACCAAGCGGAACATCTCTTCGGCACACTCATCGTCTAATTCCGGAGGGACAACCGTGAAGCGTGTGGTTGCGACGGTGCAATGCACCTCTTGGTAATCGCGTAGCAGCTCTTCGTGAGCGAAAATACTGTCTTGAAGCCTTTCGTTACTGCCAACGCCGGGGGCAACGTCTACCTCCGTTCTGCTGAAAGAGTCTTCTTCGAGGACGTTATAGGTATAAAAAGAAAATCCACCCGGACGAAGCCGGATGGATAATATCTCTTGTAGAGCCATGTCTTTTTACTCCCAGTTGCCGGCGTTGTTGTTGGCTTGCTCGGCGTCACCGACTTTCAAACCGGGGAACTTATCCTGCGATTTCTTGTCGTCGATTTTGTTTGCCAATTCCTGCTCGTTGAGGTCGCTGAGATACTGTTCGTAAGTAGTAGAAGCTTCGAAAAGCTGCATCACGTATCCGGAAGCTGTCTCAACATTGCCAAGCACCAAAGCAAATGTGTCTTGATTCAAGCTGAAGGGAACGTAAGCGATTGAATCAATGTTGAAGTTCTTGCGAGCCAAGAAAGAAGAATCTTTCTGAAGCACATTTACGTAGATCGTATCACGGCTGAAGCGAGCACGATCCAAGTTGAATTTCTCGATTTCCTTGCTATACTTCTTCGGATCCTGAAGGTACATCCAAGCGTCTTTCTCATTCAGACCGTCAGCCAACTGTTGGTCTGTCAAAGAACCGATTTTCTGTACGATGGGGAGAGAATCGTTTTTCGCAAAGTTAATCAACTCTTTCCAACTACCGGCATAGTTCTGATACTTGTCACGGTGAGCTTCCTGCAACGTACGGATGTCTTTCAGTCGCTGGATCACGACAGCTTCACGAGCTGCTACTTGATCATTAAACTCAACAGGGATCTGGATGCTCCGATAGCACATTACTACCAATACAGCTGCTGCTACGATGAGGAGTAGTTTGAGAACGATTTTCATGATTGTATAATTTTTTTTAATGTCTTGTTTTTAGTGTGAGGATGTTTTTTGTTTGATGTATATCTTTTTGATTGCCCCAAAGCGAGTTTTACGCTTCCCTTTCGGTGGACGATTGCGTTTCGCCGAGTGCCTTTTCCCAAACCGAAAAATGACGTTAAGACAAAATCACAGGGCAAATATACAGAACTATTTTAGAAAAGGGCTATCTTTGACCGATTTTTAAGCGAAAAAGATATGATAAACGATGTTTTTGTGGCGAAAATTACCGAAAAATTATCTTTCCTCCCGTTGCCGTCCCAAATAGCGGCTTTGCAGCAGTTGGCAGACTTCCTCTTTTCTCCCTCATTGCACGACCGCGTATTCGTGTTGCGCGGCTATGCCGGGACGGGTAAAACGTCTCTCGTCGGTGCCTTGGTGCAAGTTATGACCGAGGGGCAGATGAAGACCCTTCTGATGGCTCCAACGGGGCGTGCGGCTAAGGTCTTCGCAGCTATGGCGGGGCGTCCGGCAATGACCATCCACAAGACCATCTATCGTCAGCAGAAATTTAATGTAGATTTCGAGGATTTTCGGCTGATGGATAATAAAGCGAAGCAGACTTTGTTCATCTGCGACGAGGCGTCGATGATCTCTGCCGAGACGGAACATTCTCCGTTCGGAACGGGCAATCTTTTGGACGATTTGATAGAATTTGTCTACAGCGGTGACGGTTGCCGTCTGTTGCTGATCGGCGACGCGGCTCAGCTTCCACCGGTGGGGCAGGTACAAAGTCCTGCGCTGGATGTGCAACGATTGCGCGGTTATGGCTTAGAGGTACTCTCGACGGAGCTCACAGACGTGGCTCGCCAACAGCTCCATTCGGGTATTTTGAGCAATGCAACGATGTTGCGCCAACAGATGATGCAGGGGGATATCGGACGCTATCCGATTCTGAAAACACAGGGCTTGCGTGATATTCATCGTATTTCCGGACGAGAATTACCCGAAGAGCTCGATTCTTCGTATGGGCGTGTGGGGTTGGATGACACCATTCTGATCACCCGTTCTAATCGTCGGGCAAATGCCTTCAATACCGGTATTCGGAACAGCATCCTCTGTCGCGAAGAGGAGCTTACGGCGGGCGATCGTCTGTTGGTAGTCAAGAATAATTATTATTGGAATCGTGTCGTCGATACACTGCCATTCATCGCCAATGGCGATATCGTGGAGGTGGTACGTGTGCATGGCGTGGAGCAGAAGTACGGGTTTCGTTTCGCTGAAGCAACGGTCTCTTTTCCCGACTACGAACTCGATTTAGAGGTGCTTCTGTTGCTCGATACTCTATTGGTGGAGGGTCCCTCGTTGCCGGTCGACGCGCAGCAACGGTTATTCTATGCGGTGATGGAAGATTATGCCCACATCCCGGCTCAGCGCGATCGCATTAAGGCTGTGAAAGACAATCGCTACTTCAATGCCTTGCAGGTGAAGTATGGCTATGCCGTCACCTGCCACAAGTCTCAGGGCGGACAGTGGAGCGACGTCTATTTAGACTTAGGGTACATCAACCCTGAATATCTCGGTTTGGATTTCTATCGCTGGCTCTACACCGGCATCACTCGTGCTCGCGAACGTCTCTACTTGGTTAATATGAGTGACGAGATGGCGGATGTCCCTTACCAAAGCTGGTAAATGTCCTTGACCGTCAAATAAAAAAGAGCCGACCACGGAGCGCTACGCGCCTCGTGGTCGGCTTTAATAATGGGTCGATGAATATCGAAACGTCGAAATTACTGAGCGAGCTTAGAGAACTCCTCAAGAGTAATCTGCTGCTTGTCGAGCGTTACATTCTCACGGATCTTGTCGTAGATCTTCTGATCCTTAGCGTATTCACGGTAGGGAGCAACTTCTTTCTGATCCTTAAGCATTGAGCTAACGAACGAATCCACATATTCCTGCGGTACAGAAGGCATTCCGTACTGCATCATGCGGCTACGGAACACTTTGGCAATAGCTGCTTTGACATCCTCTTCGGTAACTTCGAGATTGTTGTCTTCGAAGATCTTTTCGCCAATGAGCTGCCACTTCAAGTCGTCCAACATCTTGGGCATCTCTTCGTTCAACTTCTCTGCGTCTGTTGCCTTACCTGTGCTGAGCAACCAGTTCTTGAGGAACTCTTCGGGGAACTTCAAATCACCGACTTGCTCCTTCAGGACACGTGCAGCGTCGAATGTGAAGCGTGCATCGCTGTTCTCGCTGAGCTGAGCTGCGATATTTTCGCGAATCTTGTTCTTGAAATCCTCTTCGGTCTTGCATTCGTCACCGAATACCTTCTTGAAGAGCTCTTCGTTTATCTCTGCGCTCTTGTGGCGCTTGATCTCATTGATCGTGAAGCGGAAGTTTGCGGTCAAGCCGGCAGCCTTCTCTTTGTCGATCTGGAGCATTGAGGCGATTTCGTTTGTATTGTTGTTTGTTGCAGCAGCGGGGTTGAAGTCTACTGATGCAAACTTCTTTGCACCGATGAACTTAGCCTTCTCCTCTTCGTTCGTGAAGTAGAGGGGATAAATCGTTGCGCCTTCAGCCAGGATACCGCCTTCGACGATGTTGCCTTCGAGGTCCAATTCAGCGACGTCACCCTTGATCACGTCGTCTTTTTCTACCTCTTCAGCGTCAACCTGCTCGCCAAACTGACGGCAGTAGCCTTCGATCTGCTTCTCGACGAGCGAATCCTCGACGGTGATTTCGTAATAGGGAACTTTGACGTCTGCGTTCAAGTTTACTTGGAACTCAGGCGCGATTGCCACCTTGAAACTTACGGAGAGGTTCTCGTCGCCGTCATTGAAGTCCTTCGGCTGATAGTTCTCGTCCAACATCGGTTCGCCGAGAACGTGCAATTTATTTTCTGAGAGGTATTGTGCCAGAGAAGTCTGGAGTACGCGATTTACAGCGTCAGAGGTCACGCGCGGACCAAACATCTTGCGGATCAATGCGATCGGCGCCATGCCCTTGCGAAAACCGCGCAAATTGTACGACTGACGGCATTCTTTCAAAGCTTTCTCGACCTCAGCGGCGTAGTCTGCTTTTTCAATATCAACGGTGATAACCAGATTTACGTCATCTACGACGTTCTTTGTAATATTCATTACGATTGAAAATTGTTATGGGTTAATAATTTTATTTCTGTTTCGCGGGCGCAAAGATATTGTTTTCTTCTCAAATCACAAAATTTCGGTGCGCCATTTACCCTATTCCACCACGCGGATCTTCATGCGAACGTCTTTTTTCGGTCTATCGCGCGTATCTGTTTCGAGCTCTGCAATCTTGTCAATGACGTCCAAGCCGGAGATCACTTCGCCGTAAATAGTGTAGTCGTTGTACAAATGCATTGAGCCGCCGATAGTACTGTAGGCTTCCTTCTCGGCGGGGGTGAAATAGCGTGTGCCCGGCGTAGCGCGACATACGGAATCCATAGCTTGATTGAACTGGCGGACGCGCGCATTATACGCCGCAGGATCCGAGAGCTTCAACTCGGATAATTCCTTTGCCACTTCAGGGGTGTACATCTTTTTCTTTACCGCCTTACGTACAGTTTCGTTGTGCTGCTTTTCGAAGGCATTCATGTACTCCATCGTCAGCGTGCGTCCTTGGACGATGAAGAACATACTCATGTCCGAGTTTCGCTTGGGGTTGACCGACGTATCGCGGCGCGGCGATGCCAACGCTCCTTTCTTGGGAATGTGATTGGCGCGAATTTCGCAAGGCATTTCCATATTGATGTCGCCCCACCCAATACTTGCGCCCGGAGGTGCAGTGCGTGAGTCGGGGGCGCCGCCCTGAATCATAAAGCTCGGAATGACGCGACCGAATAGCGTCTCGTCGTAATAACCTTGCTTCACCAATTCGATGAAGCGATCTCGATGATGCGGTGTGTCATCGTAGAGCATTACGGTCATATTGCCCATATTGGTCTCGATGATTACACGACGGCTCTGCGCCTCGCTGTGTGCGGGAGACAGAGCCGTCGCTAAAAGTGCCGCGGCGGTATATAGATACTTGCGTAGCATAGGTATGAGATTACTCTCCGCGGGAATAGTTCGGAGCCTCCTTTGTGATGGTTACGTCGTGCGGGTGGCTCTCCAAAATGCCGGCGTTGGTGATGCGCGTAAAGCGGGAAGTCTCATGTAGCGTCGGGATATCCTTGGCGCCGCAATAGCCCATGCCGGCGCGCAGACCGCCGATCATCTGATAGATAACTTCGTACAAATTGCCCTTGAACGGCACGCGCGAAACGATTCCTTCCGGAACCAACTTGCGCACGTCCACTTCGCCGTCTTGGAAGTAGCGATCCTTGGAGCCCTTCTCCATTGCGTCCAAAGAACCCATGCCGCGGTAAGATTTGAACTTACGACCGTTGAAGATAATCGTGTCGCCGGGAGATTCCTCTACGCCGGCTAAAAGACCGCCCAACATCACACTGCAACCGCCGGCGGCAATGGCTTTCACGATATCGCCCGAATAGCGAATACCACCATCTGCGATCAACGGAATATTGCGACCTTTCAGCGCCTTGGCGACGTCATAAACCGCTGAAAGCTGCGGGACACCGATGCCGGCTACAATACGTGTCGTACAAATCGAACCGGGTCCGATACCCACCTTTACAGCGTCTGCTCCGGCGTCTGCGAGGTAAGTCGCAGCTTCGCCCGTCGCAATATTGCCTACGACGACATCGATTCCGGGATAATTAGCCTTGATCTTTTCCAAGACGCCGATAACGCCCTTGGAATGACCGTGCGCTGTGTCGACGACCACGGCATCCACGCCGGCTTCGACCAACGCTTGTACGCGATCCAAGACATCGCCTGTTACGCCCACGCCAGCAGCGACGCGGAGGCGTCCTTTGGCGTCTTTGCACGCATTCGGCTTATCTTTAGCTTTCGTAATGTCTTTATAGGTAATCAGACCGACCAGACGTCCCTCGTCGTCTACGACGGGCAGTTTCTCGATCTTGTGTTCTTGAAGGATCTCAGCGGCAGCGATCAAGTCGGTTCCGACGTGTGTCGTAATTAGGTTCTCCTTGGTCATTACATGCTCGATGCGGCTGTTCATGTCTTTCTGGAAGCGGAGGTCGCGGTTAGTGACAATGCCCACCAATTTACGGTCTCCATTGACTACCGGAACGCCACCGATGTGATATTCACTCATAATGTTCAAGACATCGCGTACCGTCGCGTCCGGCGTTGTTGTCACGGGTGCGTAGATCATTCCGTTCTCAGCGCGCTTCACTTGGTTCACTTGGCGAGCCTGAGCTTCGATCGACATATTCTTATGGATAACGCCAATACCACCTTCACGCGCAATGGCAATAGCCATCTTCGCCTCGGTGACAGTGTCCATAGCTGCCGAGACAATCGGGATATTGAGACGAATGTTGCGGGAGAATTGAGTCGAAAGATCCACGAAACGTGGTAAAACCTCTGAATAAGATGGTACGAGCAAAACATCGTCGAATGTCAAGCCGTCCATCACAACTTTATCTGCAATAAAAGACATAATATGTGATGTTAAGAATTTTATTGCCTGCAAATATATAGTGTTTTTCTGAATCGACAGCGACCGGCGAACACTTTTTTGTGCCGCCGGTCGTGTTTCGTGTAATACATCGACATTTTGTCCTATGCTGATGCAATTTTGTACTATTAGTGCAACATGCGTCACCCGCAAGCGCTGGCTTTGCGCAATTTGTCGCGGTCTAAGATTTTGATGCGACGCCCGTCTACCAAGAGTACTCCCTCGTCCACGAACTCGGATAGTGTGCGGATGGCGTTGCTTGTGGTCATGTTGGAGAACGCTGCCAAATCCTCTCGGCTGAGATAGATGTTCACCGTGAATCCGTCGTGATCCATACCATATTTATCGACCAAGAAGATTAATGTGTCTGCCAAGCGACCGCGAATGTGCTTCTGCGATAGGTTCACCGAACGGCGTCCTAAGTCACCCAACGTCACCGACAGATGGCGCAAGAAAAACATCCCCAAAGAGCCGTTTTTGCGCAACACTTGTTCTACCGCTGTCATTCGGATAAAAAGCACCGATGTGCTCTCCATCGCCACCGCTTGAGTGATGTGACGTTGTCCGGCGAAATAAGAGCGGAAGCCAAAGATCTGTTTGGGGCTCAACATGCGCAGAATTTGACAGCGTTTGCTCACCCCCATGCGTTCCAACTTCACGTAGCCTGATTGCAGGCACATCATATATTCGGCGGGATCGTCCGTCCGATATAAATATTCCCCGCGACGAAAACTCTTAACCGTCGTGTTCTTTCTGATCAAATCGCGTTCTTCGTCATTCAGTAAATCCCAAATCTCGACCAGCGTTGACTGTAAGATACTATCCATAAAAAACAAAGCTATTTCCAAACATAATTAAAACCGAACGTCAACATCTCCTTCATCTGCCATGGATCTTTGTTTGTGTCATCGTCGATGCGAGGATAGAGCATGATGTTGGCTGACAAATAGCGATTCACGCGGAAAGTGAACGTGTTTTCAAATTCTCCCAACAGCGAATGATAGCTGGTGAAGACGTAAAGGCGAGATGCCCACTGTACACTGTTACTGATCTTCCAAGCGAGCTTGCTGGTCAGTGACGAACCTAATTGATTCAGTACGCGATGATCGGCATCGATGCCGTATTGCGTTACAGAAACGTTCTGGTTGTGCACATACTTCATATAATAAGAAAGGGGCGCTAAGAGCAACGAATAGCTCACTGTCTTAGCTTTATTATCATATGTATAATCCATACCGATGTTTACGTTCAATTCGGCAGGAGAGAGAAAGGCGGACTTCACTGTCTTGGAATTGGCAGGATAATAATTGAAAATAGGCGTCTTGAAGTTCATTGACGTCGAGTAATACCAACGCTTCCAAGCCTTATATCCGTATTTAACATCGATCGAGAGCTGGTTGTCGTTGACGCGCATGGAATGCACTGTGTCGGCCTGTGTATAATAGAAGCCTAACTTCAACTGAACCGTTGCCTCGAACGTCGTAATCTTGTTTTCATCGTAGCGCTTGATCTGCAACTTCTGATCGCTGTAGATCGTTGCGTTGTTTTCGCCCCCCTTGTACCAGTTGTCCGAGAGGGCTGTTTGCGTCATCTGATAAGTGCTGTATCCGTGGTAATGCCACTTGTCGGCGTTCACCTTGCCTGCTTTGAGTGGAATATAAACAATGTCACCGCCTACTACGTCGATTTGTGTGCCGCGTAGCAAAGATTCGCGTTCCAACTGTTGCTTTTCGGGTGCCTTGTTCATGCTGCCGCGCAGGTAATGTACGTTGAACGGATTTTGGTGAAAATAGTCGTTCAGCGTTTGCTGTCTACTATCGGCATATTCTACCTGCTGATCGAAGGCTGTCTTTGTCTTGACCTCCTGACGGCGGCGAGGTGTCGGCTGCTGAGCCGCTATATCGACCGCCGGAAGTGGCGTCACCTTGGGACAGGGGCTGATGATCACCGGCAGACGGTAATCCCATTGCGCAAAACGAACATTGCTATCTTCCGTAGTGGTAGAGAGTGTATCTACTGAAAGGTCCTCTTGTCCCAACCATTCCATCATGCCCGACTTCAATGTGGCACGCATCTGACGATCCATGCGCACAGCATTCAATGTATAGGCGTGTACCAACGAATCTGCCACAAAAGCTTGTCGCAGTGAGTCGGCTACAGCTACGGCGCGCAGCGAGTCTGCCACGTGCAGAGCTGCGTTCACCGAGTCGAGCGTCGATGCGGCGGGCGTTAAATGAAGCAAGGAATCGAGTGCAACCTCTTGTGCCCGTAGAGCGGGGGCAAAGGCTGCACACAAACAGAGGGCAAAGATACTTTTAGGAGACATGCAACTCATACTTATCGCTAATAAATCAGACAAAAGCCCGTTGTGGGCGAAACACGGTCAAAGGGTTGCCATTGCAGCACATGCAAGAGGGCAACCCTTTGAGCTTATCCTCGTCAGAGAATGATTGATTCCGGGATGGCGCGACAGTTGTAGTGGCTCGCCATGATCTGACCGTAGGCGCCTGCGCTACGCAGCGCCACGAGGTCACCGCGTTGTGCGCGCGGCAGATGCTCGTCTGTACCAAAGCAATCTGATGACTCGCAGATGGGACCCACAACGTCGTACGTTTCCTCTCCCTCGCCTTCGCGGGGCGTGAGTAGTTCGATTTTGTGGTGCGCGCCGTAGAGGGCGGGGCGGATCAAGTCGCTCATGCCGGCGTCCAAGATCACAAACTTCTTGTTGACACCCTCCTTGACGTAGAGCACACGGCTGATCAATGATCCACATTGACATACTACCGCGCGACCCAACTCGAAGTGCAATTCCTGTCCGGGACGCAGCTTCAGATGCTCATGATAGG